>JAJRTE010000282.1 GCA_024278455.1 Myxococcota bacterium | reverse complement strand
GCCGGACACGGGCGGACCGACCAGGTCGAAGATCGACTCGTGAAACGGGTCGTCCGCGTAGGCGTCGTCGTAGATTTCCCTGGAAAACGCGAAACGCGGCGCGTTCAGCATTTCATCGAACTCGGGAATGAACGACAATCTGGCAACCGCTCCGGACAGGTCCAACGATCCCAGTACGACCGAGCGTCGATAGAGTTCCACCAGGATCCAGGCCAGCCCGTCCGCCACCCACCTCACGCGGGGGGCCGGTTCTCGCTCGCGCAGCAACGTCTCGAGCCACACCTGGTACAAGCCATGGAGCAGGGCGTATTCGTGGAACCGTCGCGCGATAGGGTCGGCCTGAAGCGCCCGGTCGGACAACCACACGGTCCGCTCCCCCACGGCGACCAGCGACCTCCGCAACGGCGCACGCACGATGGCCACCGTTTCCCGCGGCTCGGGCAACCCGGCCGCTGTCCAGATGGCCAACCCCGCTTCGATCGCCCGCTCGAGCCGCGCGCGCTCCCGGCGCCGGTCCCGGCGGTCGTACAGGCGCACGGGGAGATCCGCCATCCATGGGCGAGCGGCCAGATCTCCCGCCGCGAGCGCCGGCGATCGGACGCGAGCCAGCTTCGCATGCAGGACGTGCCTCCTCTCGCCCGACACGCGCGCCGCCCGCTTCCGGCCGGCAGCCCTCCCGTATGAACCAACAGGTATCCCGCCTGGGCGCTCCAGCTCCATCATCATCCCCCCCGCGATGACCGACACCGGTTCGGGCACCTCGAGGCGGAGGTCGATGTCCGCGGGGGCCGGACGGACGAGGCAGGGATCGAAAAGGCGACACCGCCCGCGGGAACCACCGCCGACCCCGCCCATTCGGGCGACCTCCCCGGTGCGGGTCGCCCCGGACACATCCACGGCTCGCCCCGCGCCTCCAAGTTCGCCGGGGTCCGCGCCGGCCATGCCCGGCTCGCCTCCCGCGACACTCGTGCTGCTCGATCTGGCGTCCTGGCAACCAGAAGTATCGAGCGACCACCAGGCACGGCCATCCCCCGCGGCGATGATCATGGGATACCAGCCGCCGTTCAGGGTCACCTGCTTGCCGGCCCTTCCGAACAGCCCATACCGCCGGGGAATCTCGACCCGAAACGCGACATCCACCACGACACGCGCACCAGCCGCGACAGGATGCTCGAGAACCAGAGCGAAGAGGGTGCCGGGTCTCCAGCCGTCCGGGGGAGAAACGGGCTTCAGCGGCAGTTCGCGCCCGTTCTGTTCGAACGTCATGTCCATCGACGCTTCGTCGAATCGGCCGGGGTAGATGCGGGGACCTTCGATATCGTCCATTTCGCCGGGGGGAATGTTGACATGGGCCGGGTAGTTCAGCACGAGCAGCCTGTCGAAGGATGACGCGGGCCGAATCGCCACACGGGCGGTGCCTTCCAAGGTCGCGAGATCTCCCAGGAAGCGGGCGTCGATGGTGTAGTGGACCGAAGATGCGACGGCAAGCGCGCCATCACCGGGGCAGGCCAGGACCAAGAGTGCTCCGGCTGCGAGGCAGTATGCCAGACGACCGGTCACAGGTCTCCCCACCGGTGCTGCACGATGGCCAGGAGGCTCAGTGCGGCCGTCTCCACCCGGAGCGTACCGGGGCCGAGACTCACCGGGATGAAACCCGCCGAACGGGCACCGGATACCTCCCTCCGCTCCAGCCCTCCTTCCGGACCGACGAGGAGCCAGACGGTAGTGGAAGGCTCGAGAGTGTCGGGCAACGCGACGCGGCTCAGCCGTTGCTTGTCCCCGGCCTCCTCGTCCGCGACGAGCGCCAGCTTGGGCCCGGCCGATTCCCGGTATTCGGCTAAAAAGGCATCCAGCCCGACCGGCCGAGCGACACGGGGGACAACGGCTCTCCGGCACTGTTTGGCCGCTTCCCGCGCGATGCGCTCCCGCCGCTCGAGACGCTTCTCCATACTGCTTCCAGAGGACTCGTGGAAGGACCGGGCCGTGACGACCGGGCGAATCTCCGCGGCGCCGAGTTCGGTGGCGTGCCGGATCACCACGTCCAACCTCCCGCCCCTCGGGACGCCGACACCGAGGACGATCGGCAGCGCTCCAGATTGCACCGTGATCGGCCCGCAGGGCTCGACGCGCCCGCCCCGTGGTGTCAGCGCGACGATTTCGGCTTCAACTTCCCTGCCTTCCCCGTCGAACACGACGACGTGCTCCCCCACCTCGAGCCTGAGAACCCGCCGGGCGTGATGGGCTTCGCCGGGGGGCAGGTCGAACTCTCCATGCCCCCAGGCCGCAGCAGGCACAAAGAACCGTCTCACGGCCGTCCTCTTCGCAGCGCCACCGTGGCCCAAGCATTCTCGAGCAAGGTGGCGCTACGCTCGAGGCCGTATTGTCGAAAAATAGGGACCAGATCGTCCACCTGGTTGGACAGAAGGCCCGACAGGACCAGGGTAGCGCCGGGGGTCATCCGGGACGCCAGGTGCGGAGCCATGTCCACCAGTACCGGCGCCAGGATGTTGGCCAGGATCAACTCGAACACCCCCTCGACGCGCTCGAGAGGCGTGGAGACTATCGTCGCCCGGTCAGACACCGCGTTGGACGCGCAGTTTTCCCGGGCAGCCGTGACAGCCAACGGGTCGTTGTCTATCCCTGTGCCTCGAGCCGCTCCGAGCTTCAGGGCGGCGATCAGAAGGAGTCCGGAGCCTGTGCCCACATCCAGCACAGCCCCGGGACAGGTGGGCTCAATGCCTTCCACGCGCTCCCCGCCATACAGGGCATCCACCATGCGCAAACAGCCCCGCGTCGTCTCGTGCGTGCCCGTGCCGAAGGCCATGCCAGGGTCGATGGTCACCACCACCTGGCCCGGGGATGGATCATAGGGTTCCCACGACGGACGAACCACGATACGGCGGGTGACCCGCTGGGGCGTGAAGTGGGCCTTCCACGCCTCGTTCCAGTCCCGCTGTTCCACTTCCCGGACGGTGACCCGGGACCCGGACACTCCGGGGAAGTAGGCATCGAGGGCTTTCAGGCGGGCCTCGAGCGCCGACTGGAGCGGCCGGGGGTCGGTGGTGTGAAAATACGCCTTGAAGAATGTGCAGGCCCGACCAGCTCGAGACCCCGACCGCTCCTCGACGCCTCCCGAACCCAGCGCCCAGATGTCTGCCACCACCGCGTCGGCGGCATCCCGCGGACAGACGACACGGATTTCCCACCAGCGTCTGGTGTCTGGACGGGGGTAGGTCCTGTTCGTCGTGTCCATCGGAGGCCTCGATCCCAGGAGCGTGGCACACGGGTGGCAGAGATACTGCACGACCTTATTGCCCGAGCAACCTGTCGATGGTTCGTTTCAGCAGGTCGGGATCCGCAGGGCCCTTCCAGAGATACCCGTTGATGTAGATGGCAGGAGTCCCCCGGATGGACAGCCGCTTCCCCTCCTCGATGTCCTGGTTGACCTCGAGCACGACACTGCGGTCCTCGAGGCAACCAGAGAACGCTTCCATATCGAGCCCGACCGACTCGGCATAGGCTGCAAGGTCGGCGTCGCCGAGTTTCGTCCGGTTGCGGAACAGGGTATCGTGCATCTCCCAGAAGCGGCCCTGGCGCTTCGCGCACACCGAGGCGAACGCGGCCTCGCAGGCATGCTGATGCATCGGCCGTTTCATGTAGGGGTTGCAGTCGAAATCCAGGGGGTAGTGCTTGAACACGACCGCCACGTCTCGAGGATGTTCTTCACGCACCGCCTCGATCCCGAACGCGGCTCGCTGGCAGTAGGGGCATTCGAAATCCGAGAAAATCACGATAACAATCGGAGCGTTGGCAGGCCCCCGTACCGGCTCGTGGCCCTCGATGGTGATGTCAGCGGACCGGTTCTGCAACCCCGGCGTGGGACGCAGGTCCGGCAGTTCCACCGTGCCGAACCGGGCGCCCGGCCCCTTGCCACTGGCGATACCTTCGGCAATGCGGTACGCGGCGAAATCCTTGGCCTTGGCCTCGTACTTGCCGAATTGAGCACCGCCGATCCAGACGACACCGATGAACACGAAGACGGCGGCATAGCACCCGGGGCTCCGGTAACAACGGACGAGTTCCCCTCCTGTCTCCCGCAAGGCATCGCCCAGGCGACCGCCGACCATCCAGAAGCTGATCCCGCACACCGCCAGGTTGATGAACCACATCAGCATGCAGAAGAGGCAGAATGCACCGATTACGAAATGGGAGATGATGGCCAACACCACGGAGATGGCCACCGAGGCCAGCGACAGCCCGAACATGATGTGCGGGACCCTGGAGAGGCGTTCGGACCGAAACCAGCTCATGATGGAAAGAACGGCGAGAACGCCATAGAACCCCGCGCCGTAGATACCCAGGGGAAGCCCGAACACCCGTGCGTACTTGCTCGAGTTCACGGTATTGCAGTCGAAACTCTGGTTGATCTCACACAGACTGACGAAGTTCGGATCGATGAGTTTCCAGATGTGGAGAAGGGTGAGATACACGCCAAGCCCGATACCGGCTCCGGCCAGGGCCAGGATGAGAATGCTACCCGCGCGTCGTTGTTTCATCCGGCGTTCCGATACCTGTTGCGCAAGGCCTGGGAAACCTCTCGAGCCGCGTCCCTGGCCTTCATGTCGTCCCGGCGATCGCGCACCTTCTTGCCCCGAGCCACGGCAAACTCGAGCTTGGCACGACCACGTTTGAAATAGAGTCCAAGCGGCACGAGTGTCACGCCCCTTTCGCGGACCTTTCCAAACAAGCGCGAGATCTCCCGCTTGTGTAGCAGCAGCTTCCGGTCCCGTTCCGGTTCATGATTGAACTGGTTCGCGAAGGGATAAGTGTGGATGTGCGCTCCGACCAGGTACGCCTCTCCGTTTTCGATCCGAACATAACTGTCCTTGAGGTCCACGCGACCCTGCCGCAGGGACTTCACTTCCGAACCCACCAGCGCCAGGCCGGCCTCGAACGATTCGCCGAGATGGTAGTTGAACCGGGCTTTCTTGTTCCTGGCGACGACCTGTACATCTGCTTCCACAACGGTGGTCTCCCACGTCAGGAGGACGCGATGGGGGACAGGGACGCCATGCCACCCATGGCGTGTCGATGCTGTCCTCCCGCGACGCCACGGGTCGCCCTGGCGCCATGCGAACCGGGTGTCAATGTAGCCGCGGGCACTCCGGATGTCAAGGTACGGCGGTCTTGGACACACCCGCCGCGTGGACCATCCCTGCACGATGCGTCGCCAGGCTCCCGTGTCCGCTGTCACGCACGAGCGGGCGGCAGGACTCGGCCGGCCTCGTGCGAAGGGGGGCAAGGCCGTTCGATACGCCTGCGTGTTGAAGACGAACGGACTACCTGGATGCGTCGTGCTCGAGCCTCGGGCGGTAGACCAGTGTTGGGCGGGCCCAGGTACCGACATAGGAGCCCATGGCGCGCCCCCTGAACCTCAGGACCTGGTCTTTCCGGTAGAATGTCCGGAGTTCGGGAGGATAGTTGCCCAGAGATCGACGCTTCGGGTCCCAGCAGATCACGACCATGTCGTAGTAGTGGGAGCGCAGCCGGTCCCGCAGATCCTGTGGCCAGACTCCCTTCTGCTCGTGGCGAAGGTCTTCCAGCGCCATGGAGTGGTAGGACGGCTGTTTGCCGGCGAGAACGGCGTACCAGGGATGTTCCGGCACCAAGACGGCCCCGGGAGAGGATGCGAGAAGGTCCACGAGTTGCTGACCGTCCGCGATCTCCTCTGCGGTCGGGACTTGCTTCACCGGGTCGTAGATGAGGATGAAGAACTGGGCGAGGAGCGCCGTGGAGGCGGCGAGCGCCCAGGGCGCAGGGGCCTTTTTCCAGGCCCACGCCAGCGCGCGACAGGCCGGAACGATTGCAAACACATAGAACGGAATGAAGTTGTTGTCGAAGCCGCCCTGCCAACTGTAGGACAACACGCCGGACACCATTCCGGCGACGGTGGCCAGGTGCCAGGTCTTCCGGGCCACGCTCCGCAAAGGGCGTCCTGCCAGGTCCAGCATGCTCGAGACCGCCGCGGCGCCGAGCACCAGCGGCAGGTCGCTCGCGGCCTTGACCCAGAACCCACGGTGGATCCGTTCCCAGTTCGTCGGTTCGGCGGCAACGATACGCTGGACATAGTAGGTGTACCAGCCATCCGTGAGCCAGTGCGCTGCCAGCGAGATCCCGGCGATAGCGAAAAACGTGGTGGCCAGAAACACCCGGGCGGAAGACGGACGAGACGAAGCCAACACCGGGAACGCCAACGGCACGAACAGGAGTGCGGTCTGTTTGGTAAAGTATGCGGCCACCATCAACACGGTCACGGCGACGACGGTCCACGGCCGGTCTCCATGGTACTTCGCAAGAAACAAGGACAGGAACACCAGCGCCATGAACAGGGAATCGACTCGAGCGAGATCGTACCAGAACCCGGTCACGGGGTAGAGTGCGAACAGCATCCCAAGGCCTGCTGCGGCGACAGCCAGGCTGCCGGTCTCTCGCTGAACGGTCCGGAACAGCAGGCCGGCCATGAGCCATGTGGAAACGATGCTGACACATCGCGCCAGCGGCAAGGACAGCCCGAACCAGGTGCCGAACAGCGCGACAATCATGCTGTAGAGCGGTTGATAGATGTATGGAATGAACGCCACCGAGGGCGGTCCGAACAAGGACTTGCCCTCGAGCAGACGAAGGCTGTGGGTCAACATCCCACCTTCCATCCACTCGAGATCATAAGGATAGCCGACTCGAGAAAGCGATATCCATGCGAACAGGAAGACGAAGGCTCCGGCAGCAGTCAATGCCATGGCCGACATGGCTGCCTCAAACTTGATGTCAAGGCAGGAGCGGATAATGTGTCTGGTGTTCGGGCCAGCGCCTGGACCAGGTGTGCGCATGGGGCTTCATGAGCTGGATGGCCGATGTCAATGCAACAGGAAGGCATTACCGGGCCTTCTATTCCCCATCTTCGAACTGCGGAGCACCGGTTTCATCCTGATCGACTCTCTTGCCGACAATCCGCCCGCGGGTGTAGCTCCATTCGATCCAATCCCCCCGCTTGCCCACTTTCTCGACCACGTGGGACGGGACCTTGAGTGTCAGGTAGGGAACCTTGGCTCTCCCGGTGTACAGTGTTATCTGGCTCAGGTCGTCTCGGCCGCCCCGCCTTCGCTGGCTCCCACTTTCGGGCTCCTTGAACTTGACAGGGGGCAGATTGGCCAGGATGCATTCATACAGACGCGCGTTTATGTTGTTGGTCAGCGTGTGTTCCTGCTTCGCGAACTCCTTGGCCGTCAGTCCCTTTTCTGCCGCCTCCCGCGCTCGAGTATGAAAAGAGAAGATGTCATACGATCGTTTTCTTGCACTCGACATCTGAAACACTCCCCAAATGAAAGATAGTTTGGATTCGAATACCAACAGGCGATTGACGAGCACTGTCGAATCAACTTAGTTGCTTGTTTGCGAAAAGTCAAGTCGATATCGACTCTCCGCCACGACGCCTGGTGGGCGCATACGAAAGCGGGGCAGAAAGCGACAGAAGTCGCGGGCTGTCGGACAGGTGCGTGGTAACGTCTATTCGACTTCTTCGGCTTCCAGGGATGGCTGCCCCCCGCCGAGACGATAGCACTCCTTGGCCTTGGACAGTTGTCCCAGCGCTTCGTAGGCAGCCCCCATTCCCTTGTATGCCTCTTTGTCGTTCGGACGGATCTTGAGAACCTGGCGGTAGGCCGTAATGGCCTCCTGGTAAGCTCCAAGTTTGAAAAAGGTCGTGGCTAGATTGTACAAGGCATCAATGTCTCGAGGATTCAACGAAAGCGTCTTCTTGAAAGATTCGGCGGCCAATTCGTACTGGTACATGACCGCATAGGTGACACCCAGGTTGTAGTGGTAGTTGGGATTCCTGGCGTCCAACTCGGTGGCCCTCTGAAACGACTCCGCGGCACTCGCGAACTCCCCCGCCTTGAAGAAGTTCTGCCCGTTCAAGAACGCCTCCCGCGCGGCAGCCTGGTCCAGACTCCCCGGCAGGTTGGTGTTGGATGTCAGTCCGGCCGGGAGCGGGGCAGGCCGCGGCAACGACCTGGCACCACGGGACGCCCGCGATCGCCCGCTGCGAATCGGTGTCTCGACAGTCGTTACCGTCACGGCGTCCTCAGGCCGCTCCACATCCTTGCACAACGCCTCGACCTGGGCGGTCCTTCCCGCGTCCCGCAGGGCTTGACAACG
Organism: Myxococcota bacterium; assembly: GCA_024278455.1. Lineage (GTDB taxonomy): Bacteria > Myxococcota_A > UBA796 > JAJRTE01 > JAJRTE01 > JAJRTE01. The sequence continues at coordinate 6,405 of JAJRTE010000282.1, read as the reverse complement.
ATAGCGGAGAATACTCGCATCCCCCGGAGACGCTGCGGCGGCACGCTCGAACGCCTCGAGCGCCCGTTCGGGCTGACCCGATTTCAGGAGAGCGATTCCCATGACCTTGTTCAACAGGAAATCGTTGGGGGCATGGACCGCCGCCATCTTCAACAGGGTCAAGGCCTGGTCGGCATGGCCCTGCTTCAGGTACAACTCGGCCTGGGCCACCTGCAAGGCCACGGCTTCTGGCGCCAGCGAAAGCGCCTCCCGCAACAGGCTCGAGGCACGCCCCAGGTCGTCTACCTCCAAGTACACACGGATCAACCCCTGCAACGCCTCCACGTTGTTCGGCGAACGCGCGAGGGCCTTCTGGTAGCTCGACTCCGCGTTCTCCATGTCACGCAGCGCCAGGTAGCTTCGCCCCAGACCGATCAAGGCGTCCGTTCTCGTCGGCTCCAACTTCAACAGGGCCAGGTAGGCTGAAACCGCCTCCTGGTACTTCTCCTGGCGCTCAAGCGCCTGGCCGAGCATGAAGTGGACATCTGGTTGATCCGGCTTCAAGGCTATGCTCGCCCTGGCCGCCTCCCCAGCAGCCTCGACAGCCCCCCCCCGCAGGTACTCCTTGGCAAGCTTGTTGAGATAGACCGTGCTCGATACGTCCACCGCGACCTTGTCAACCACTTTGGACACGAACTCCCGCTGGCGGCCCTCGCTCTCCATCAGCTTGCGGTATGCCTCCAGGTACTCCGAACTACCGGGCGAACGGTCCAACGCCTGGCCATAGGCGGCGGCCGCTTCGCCCGTCTCGTCCAGCTTCTTGTACGCGAGCCCGAGCAGAGCCCACGTGTTGGCTTGGGTAGGATCGAGCTGCGTGGCCTGCTGCAAGGCTCGAACGGCATCCCGGTGGCGACCGGCGCCCAGGTAGGCCTGGCCCAGTTCCCGCCACGCCGATGCATCGTTGGGGTGCTTCTTGGTCGCTGCACCGTATACTCTGATTGCCTCTTCCGGGTTGGTCACCGAGAGGAAAGGATCTATCGGCTCTGGTGCCGTCTGCCGATGACACGCCGAAACAACAGCCACGACAGCGACCGCGCACATCACAATGGCGCACGATGTCAGAGGACGCGAAGTTCGCATGGGGCGCTCCTGTCGATGGTACACTCAGACAGTTCTCGTGGTGGATCCGTTACGGAGAGACATATCGTTGGACGGGCAGCAAATCCAGCCCGATTTCCACTCGCCTCGTGCTGTCAGCCGACACCTTGATGACCTGCTCCTTGGCGGCGTACCCCTCACGCTCCACCTTGACCACGTAGGGCTTGTCTGCCAGAAGCTGCCTCCGGTAGGCACCTTCGACACCTTCGAGCAATTGATCGTTCAGGTAGACGCGGGAATCGGGCGGATACACCGCCAACTCCAGCGTGCCCATCTCCTGTTCCGCGCTCATGAGCACAAAATTGTACTGGTTGATCACATTCGGGCGCAGCAAGACTCGAGCATTCGCCGGCTCGTACCCCTCGAGCGTGGCCCTGAGGTTGGTGTAGCCCGACGCCAGGGGTACCGGTATCTCGAACGGCGTCCGCCGCGGGGTCATCTCGCCCGGAACATAGACCTGCGCTCCCGGCGGATTGGACGTCACCCTGAGAATCGTCATCGTGGGGCCGTCTTCCTTGCTGTCACCGGTATCGCCCGTGCCCCTGACCGCCATCAGTGCGATGGAGCCGAAAAAGACGACGCCCAGGGCCGCTGCCCCAATAATGATGTACTTGCGCTCGACGGACTGCAACAATCGGTTCAGGGATGCAGCGAGCGCATCCAGGGGAGACGCCTGGGAAGACCCGGCCCCAGAAGCCACCGGCAGCCGCTGCGTGGCGCTCGCGCCAGCCATGCCACTTCCCGCCCCCCCACGCCCCTGCCCCCCGCTGGTCCAACTCCCGCCCGTGGATGCCGCGCCCGGAGCCGGGGGAGGCGCCTTCGCTTCCGCCGCCTCCGGTGCAGGCGCGCCATCACCGACGACAGGGATGGTGGCCCGGGCCGTCGGCAGGGCTTCCATCTCCTCCTGAATCCAGTTCGGCAGGTACGCCTGCTGGGAGAGGCGACTCAGCACGCCCCGCAGATGAGGAATGAGCTGCTTGGCCTCCGTGGGCCGATCCCAGGGACTCGCGCCGAGCATGCTTTTGAGCAGAGGAAGAAGCCCCTTTCCAACCGGGTGCTCGGCCAATTCCTGCAACTGCTCTTCACAACGGCCCTCCTGCACCATGCGCAAGGTCTGCAACGGGTTGTCCATCACGAACAAGGGCTTGAGGGTCAACATTTCGTAGAAAATCGCCCCGAGGGAGAATATGTCCGAACGGTTGTCGATGTCCTCGCCCTTGGCCTGCTCGGGTGACATGTAGGCGGCCATCCTCAACATCAGGCTTCCCTGGCCCGCTCCCATGTGATGTCCGGCGTTGATCAACCCGAAATCGCAAACCTTGACAACGCCATGCCTGTTGATCATGACGTTGGATGGCTTCAGGTTGCAGTGCACCATGTGAAGCTGCCGGCCACGATCGTCTCGAGCCCAGTAGGCGTAGGTCAAGGCTTCGCACACCTGCAAGATGATCTCGATGGTGATCTCGAAGGGAATCGCGAGGAGCTGTCTTTCGTGACGATCGAGGATGGCTTCCAGGGTCAACCCGTCAATGAACTCCTGGGCGACATAGTGTTGCCCATCCTCGATGCCGGACTCGTATGTCTGCACGATGTTGTGGTGGTTGAGACAAGCCCCCTGTTCGGCGGCCAGGACGAAACGCTTCATGAACTCCTGGTCCTGGGCCAGGCGGTGATGAACGCGCTTGATGACGAGTTCTCTCGCGAACGAGACTTGAGCCGCGCTCTGAGCGAAGAACACCTCCCCGAGGCCGCCTTCGCCGATCTTCTCAATCAGGTTGTACTTGCCAAATTGCATTTGCTTCACCATCGCTTCGGCTGGTAGCCATCGTTGCGGACGCCTGGTTCCATGATCGCTCACCGGACAGGCCGATTTTACTGCGCCGGAGGGAATAGGTCAACTTTCGATTGGAGAGACTCCCGGGGCACCGGCCGGCACGAGGTGGAGAAAGGCTCGAGACACACCACGTCCCCGGCGGCCGGCCCGGCGATGTGCGTCCAAACCGCTCTGCTGGTCTAGCCTGTCGGGGGCGGGGTGGCACTGTTCCCGGGTTCGTCGGGCACCGTTTCGTCCGGTGCCGGTGGGGCGCCGGGCGGTTCGAGCGGTAACGTCTGCCACCATGGCTCCAGTCCTTCTCGTTTGACGGCGACCTCGAGCGCTCCTATCAAACCGACGCTGGAGTGCTGGTTGAAGTCGATCCGAAGCTGGTTGTCGACCAGGCCGGCACGAAAGCCCCCAAGGGCGCGATCGGGACGGAGCAGGTAGAACGTGCTTTCCGGGCGGAACTGCTGTTCGATCTGGTGCTTTGCCGCAAAAAGGAGGGAATCCTCATAGGGTCGGGCGTCGACGCCAAGCTCCCACGCGGTTCGAACCGCGGCAGTCATGGCCTCGGAGCGGCTTCCGGCCCGGGTTGTTCGCGGGGTCTCGTTCTGCCGGCGGTAGGCGCCGAAGTAGTCGGGGAATGGCGGCGTGTTCGGGGGACACTGGGTGTCGATGTAGCTGTCGGCCATGGCGAGAGCGGCGTCGGCATACCAGCGATCCTGCGTGTGCCTGTAGATCTGGTACAGGCCTTGAATCACCCAGTGGTCAGCCATCCTGCCGAGATTGTAGCGACGAATCTGCCGGTCCGCAATCCGCGTGGCGCCGTCCAGCCAGCGCTTGTCCCGCGTCTGCTCGTAGAGCTTGGCCAGGGCCAACATGGACTCGCCGGGGTAGTAGAGGGGCTCCTTGACCACCCGCTTGACCCCGTTGACCTCCTTGGCGCCCTTGTATGCCAGGTAACCCTGGAACACCTTCCCCCGATCATCGATCATCTTGAGAAGAAACCGACCGAGCGCTTCTTCGTACCGGGCGTAGTCCGCAGTACGCATGTCCGGCGGCATGTTGATGAAGGCGAGGAGTCCGAGAGCTGCTGAACCGGTGGGCCATGCCCTGCCATCGGGGATTCCGAGGAGGTCGGATCCGGGTTCGGGTGGGCCGATGTTCTCGTACAGGTACGGGGCGGCGCGCCGGGCCGCATCGAGAAAGCTTTGTTCCTGGAAGTGACGGTAGAGTTCGAGCAATCCGTACACAGTGCCGGCATGACGCACGGCGTTGTAGGATTTCGAGTAGCGATCGGTGTTGGGATTGTATTGATAGTTGAATTTGCCGTCCGGTTTCGCATTGTTCAGCAACCAGGCGGCCCCCTCCTGGATTGCCTGGTAGATGCGCTTCGCGGTCACGTCGCCGGGCTCGAGCAACACGTTGCCCCTGTAGAAGCGTCTCACGCCTCGACCCGGCACCGGCACCCCGAAGCTGACCGTGCGAAACTTCTCGACCCGCGTGTCCCGTTCCTTCCAGATGTTGCGCCGAGTCCCCATCGTCGCCGCGGTCCTTGCCAGGAGTTTCTCCGCGCACTTGACCCGCCCCCGAACTCTTGGCGTGAGGTAGCCCTTCGTCACGGCGTCAGAGGGAAGCTGGTAGCCGATCTTGTCGCCTTTGGACAGGATCAGGCCATCCACACCCGGCTCGACGGCGAAGAAGAGGTACCAGCCCCGGATGGTGCGGAGCGGCTTCCTGTCCTGCAGGACATCCACCTGGATACGAATCTGGTCTCGCTGCTCGAGCCAGCTCGAACGATCCTTGGCCCGCTGGAGCGCCTGGCGGGTGGCGGCGCGCAGCGAACGGTAGATGTTGGCTTCTTCGGCCATGCCTCGAGTCCCCGGGAGCAACGGCAAGTACAGGTTGACCCACACCGGCCTCGCGTCCCGCGCCGTGAGCTTCTCCGGCAGCTCTCGAGGCGCGTCGTCCGGGGTATCGGGTGCCCCGTAGGTCTCGATCGCCCTGCGAACCACCTGGACAGCAGCTTCCTGCTCCTTTTCGGACAGCGTGAACCGTTCCGACAGAGCAAAGAATCGGAACATGAAGTCAGGATTCAGCGTCCTCCATGGATAGGTCGCCCAGGCCAGGGTGGCGCCCATGATCACCACGGTCACGGAGATACCGATAAGCAGCGAACGTCCGCGCATGTCTGCCTCTCTCGAGATTTTGTGGGGGGGCATACGGGGTGGAAATCTTGACGGAAGTGCGGAGACATGTCAAGGATATATGGTGCGATTCCATTGTAACTGACCGCTGACTGCTGTTCTGCCCCGAAACCCATCGAGGAGATCACGGACCATGAGAGAGCGATTTTCTGGCAAGGGAGATGACTCGAGACGTTCCGCGGCGAACCTGCGCAGGATCGCCTCCAAGCTGATCAACACGGGGGCAGAGGCCGTCAACATCACCCGGGACGAACTGCGCGCCATCGTGGAATTGAATCCTCGAGACGCTATCGGCATTCTGGTGGAAAACCTGTTGAAGGGCACCGACCAGTTGCAGACGATCCTCGTCCGGGAAGCTCAGCGGTATCTCAATGCCATCGACCTCCGCGACGAACTCGGGAAGGTGCTGTCCAACTACAGCATAGAGATCCACGCGACCATCAACTTCGTGCCTCGAGCCAAGTCCGGCAGTCGTAAGCGGGACAAGAAAGGCTCCGATGCGGCGGAACTGGAGGCGCAGCGGGTCAAAGTCACGTTCGTCCCCAAGAAGGAAGACGAAGAGGAACCGCCGCCAGAGTAGGCTGCCCCGCGCTCTCCCGGTCGTGGCAGGCTGCTCCCGGTCATGGTGCGCGGGAAGAGGCTCCCGTCCTCGACCCCCGGAGATTGCGACGATGATTCGGCTACGGTGTACCCCGGCGCTCAAGAGTATTGCAACGGAGTAGACGACGACTGTGAAGGAGACATCGACGAGTCGATGACACGTACCTGCTACCCCTGCAAGCTTGCCGGCTCGACGCGGAATCGCCGGAATGCACAGCGCGGCAGGCGCGCCGGTCAACCGGTCGACACGGCATCCTCGAGCGACGCCACCAACACCGTCTTGCCGTCGAACGCCACCGCGAACTGGTGCACCGGATCCGCCCCGGACGCCCGCAGTTCCGCTCCGTAGTCCCGGGAACGCAACTGCGACAGTCCCTCCTCCAGGGCCTGCTCCAGCGTCTTGCGCTTTCGCCGCGCTACCTTCAGCTCCAGCACCACACCCGGCAACCCCGCCTCAGATGGCACTATCAATACGTCCGCTCGACCAAACCCCGATTCCCGCTCCGACATCACGCGCCACCGGGGCTCCAGGACGGCACACAAGCCCACAACGAATCCATGGTACACATCCTCGGGGGCAGGACCGCCTACCGTGTGGTACGACAACACCGTGCGCACGAAACGCGACAACTGCTCCTCCAGGCG
>JAJRTE010000281.1 GCA_024278455.1 Myxococcota bacterium | reverse complement strand
GGGGAAAGGGGGCCTTGTGCACTGGACGGACCGTGGGAGTGAACAAACCGCCAATTCACCACAGGATTCCGAGCGGCTCAACCTGTTGTGCACTCAATCCCCGGCCATGAATAGGAGAGGTTGAGAGTCACTGACCCACCGGAGCACGATATTACGTTGTTGGACACCGTCTGAATCCACCTGAGCAGCGAGCTGTTAGCGTCTGCTCGCATGGAGATCCTGTCTGTGGGAGACCCAGTGTCAGCGCGAGCGGTATACGATGTTGTGAAGTCCTTCCACTGCCAGTTCGTCTCGCCAACGCTGTAACCTTGGGCGCTCGCCGGTAACGGTGCGACGCTGAACAGCGCGAACAAGGCGAGCAGAACCAGCGTCTGTTGGTTGGTTAAAAACATCCTCATCGAACCCCCTTTTGCCTTAAGTGCGGCCTGCCGGAGGAGCTGGCGGGCGAGAGGAGGAAGAGGAGGCGGAATCAGCGGACGGAACTGCCCGGCTTCTGCCTTGGAATCCCTGTCTCCATTCGACTCACCCCAACCGAAGTTCCCCGGCCCTGTCTGCCCGGCGGTCAGGGCAGATACTCCAAAATACAACTCATGAAATAGAGTGCATCTGTAAAGTTGTGTCAAATAGAATCTCTGCAGGATATTTGGTGGAGGCAGGCCAGGGACGCGCCATCGGGTGCGACTCTCAATCTCGTTCGCAAATCGGCTGGTGATCGGAACCAACATGCTAACGGAGGCTCTCTACTTCCCATCGACGCACAGCCCGTGTCTTCTCCCGGCAAAAGCCCTTCCAGCGTTGCCACGATGCGGAAGGAAGGTCGCTTGGAACGGTCTTGCTCGTACTTCACGAGGGGCCCCTGGTCGATGCCGAGCCGGTCGCAGAGCTCTCGCTGCGAGATACCTTGCGCTTCCCGCCAGAGCCGAATTCTCGTGCCGAGGCTGGCGCCAGGGACGACTGGGCAAATGCCCAGGTACTCATAGAGACCGGGGCGGGCTGAGAGGCACGGCTCGGTCCGACCGTTCTCCCAGAAGCGAACGGTCTCTGGTGTGACTCCGATCAGCTCTGCCACCTGCTTCTTGGTTTGCCCGAGATCCAGCCGTTTACGGCGAAGATGCTGTCCGAGTGTCCGAGGATTGGACGGATAGCCCTCTGGCACGGGCATTTCCGTGCGGAATCGCACATAGCAAAAGGGCAACGCAGCCCTGAGGATGCGTGGACGGCACGAGCGGGTTCCCGGTCGGGAGGTATCAGCTCCCGTCACCGTCTCCGCTCGTGATGTAGAGCCCCTCGCCGAGCTCCCCGACAACGAAAAGCGGTGTCGCCGCGGAGCGGCTCTTGAAGCCCAGGCGGCGGTACGGGGCACGGTGCTCCTCCCCCCAGACGTAGCTGTCCACATGCGTGACTCCCCGCCGGAGCAGTTCCCGCAAGGCCCCCGCAAGAACCCGCACCGCAGTCTCCTCGTCACGCGACGCGGTCAGGAGATCCACCACCCGGCCGCGAAGCCGGCCGCGTTTCTCGATCGTGGTGACCACGGCATACCCACGGAGGCGGCCACCCTCGCGATAGACCACGGTCGTGTAGTCGAGGAACGGATGGCGGCGATAACGCCAGTTGAGTGCCCGCGAATCCCGGCGGGCAATGATCGGGTACTCCCCCCCCACCTCGTCGAACAGTTCATCGAAAGAACGGTCGAAGTCACCCTCATACAGTTCGGAGCCGGGAAGCCCGCCGGGGAACCGCGCTACGAGCCGGTTCGGTAACCACGCCACGACCGGCGCCAGGGTTCTTCCCACCCATCGCCGAACCCGCGGAGTCGAGGAGAGATTGCGCATCAGGTAACTGCTGCCGGTGCCCTCGAGCGTGCCGATTCTCGCGGCCACGGTCTGCATGCGCGCGGTCAAGCCCTTGGCGATCTGAAGAGGAGGTGCGATGTCGCTCGTCAACAGATCCTGGATCACACTGGGGCGGTGCCGGGGGGACCGGTCCTTCCCACGGAAAGCCCGGGCCTCCCGGATCAGTTCTCTCAGCCGGCCGGCATGAACGGCCGCATCCACCCCCCAGTGGGCGGAGTAGGGCCGACCACCGCTGACAAGTCCGGCAGGCAGCCAGCTCACACTGGCGAGGATCCGACCGCGCCACGCACACAAGGCCCCGTAATAGCCCGGTTCCGCAAGATGCGGACAGTCTCGCCAGCGCCAGTCCCACAATCGATCCACTTCCGCCGCGTGCGCCCGTCCGAGGGAGGCCGACACGACTTCGAGGATGCCCTCCCGGTCCGAGTCACCGGCCAGGCGAGTCTCCACCGCTTCCACTAGTCGAAGTCCCCGAAATCCCCGCCGCCCATATCGGGCATACCCATCGATGGCAGCGGCACGGCGATGGGTTCATCGATGTCCGGCAGGTCGATGTCGGGCGGCCGTCCCGGATAGACCGGGTAGCCGGGACGATACCGCCAGGCGTATCCGCCGTACGTCCCGCCGAAACTCACTCCTCCACCGAAGCGGTAGTTGGCATTGCGGTAGTTGCCTCCGCTCTCACAGGAGCTGCAAAGCAGAAGCAGGAGGGTCAGGAGGGTCAGCCAGGCCACGGTCGTACGCACGGTCATCACTCCATCTCCCGTTCCTGGATGGCGAAGACTGCACCATTTTGGTCAGCCACCAGCGCATACTCCGGATCGCCCCCCGCGGCGAAGACCACGCTGCCGCCATGATCCTGCACCTTCCGGAGCGTCTCGATCACGTCGGCCACGAGCAGGCACGGCACCCAGTTGGGATCGACTCCTTCCCAGGGCAGCGCGACGACGCCGGCCCGCGCCTTTCCGCCCAGGCCGAGGACGAGATACTTTGCTCCGTCCTTGTCCACCACCTGGCGGGACCGATAGCCGACCACCGCGCCGTAGAAGGCCGCAGCCTGGCCCGGGTTCCGGCTGAAAAGCTCGGCCCACATCCAGTTGTGTCTGGACGGCGCCTGCTCGGCGGGGTCGCCGCCTTTTGCGCGCAGGAGCATGCAGAGGGCCCCTTCCGCATCCCGGATCAGCGTGTACCGACCGCGATTCGGCAGGTCCTCCGGAGCGACAATGATCTCTCCACCCCGGCGTACGACTTCCGCCGCCGCCGCGTCCACGTTGGAAACCGAGATCGAAATCAGCCAGCGTCCTTCATCGCTCCCCTCGGCATCGTCGTGGTAGAGGGCGAAGGAGCCGACCATCTCTCCGAGGTAGCTCGCCTCGGCATAGTCCTGATCTTCGCTGATCACGAATCGCCAGTCGAACACGGCACTGTAGAACTCGACGGCGCCCGCGAGATCGGGGGTGACCAGGTCCGCCCAGACGACCATCCCCGGACGCCAGGTCTCGGTCGGCAGTGGTGAAACGGGACTGACCGGCCGGGTGATGTTGAGATCCGGCTGCTCCCCGGGTGTCCCTTCGCAGCCCGCCACGAACAGCGCGGCGAGCATCAGCAGGACCGGCAGACACCGGCCCCCGATTGGATGTTTCGAAGCCCGGATGACGACTCTCGACATCGATACTCCTCCACCAGGTTGCGGCGGCAACTCCGCGCGCGCCACACATTAGCACGCGCGCCGATATCGGCTCGACGGCTTTCGTCTGCGCGTGCGCGGCCGGCTCTTCGCCGGTGGACTTGTCGGACTTCTGACCAAAGATCGGCCAGACCTGCCTCCCGGTTGTACATCACCGGGATTTGAACATCCCTGAGCACAGTGGAGCCGTTCACTGCTGGCATGAACACCAAAGCGACTCTCTCGATCCTGTTCCTCTACCTTCTGGTGGGGGCGTCCCTCGCCGCCGCGGCAGAGTCCGCGGTGGATTCTGAAATCGACGCGTTGCTCACCGATGTCCGGTTGGATGAGACGGTCGTCACCCCCACCCGGGGCGTGGAGACCCTCTTCACCACGCCGTACGCCACGACCGTGGTACCGCCGACCGAACTCTCCGGCGCGCGAGCCCCCCGGAGCATCGCGAGGGCCCTCGAGGCCATTCCGGGGGTCATGGTCCAGAAGACCGGCTACGGCCAGGCTTCACCCTACATCCGCGGCCTGACCGGCTTCCGCAACCTGATGCTGATCGACGGCATCCGGCTGAACAACTCCGTCTTCCGCGACGGCCCGAACCAGTACCTGGCCACGGTGAACAACCTCTCGCTGAGAAGCCTCGAACTGGTGCGCGGCCCCGGTTCCGTGCTCTACGGATCGGACGCCATGGGCGGCACGCTGAACCTGCTGCCGCTTCAGCCGATCGCGGGACCGGACGGCTACGGATGGGGCGCTGAGATCCTGACCCGGTTCGCCTCCGCCGAGCGCTCCGCGATCGGACGACTGACGGTGCAGGGCGGATCCGGGCACGAGTTCGGGTTCATTCTCGGCGCGGATCGAAAGCAATTCGGGGATCTCGATGCCGGAAGCGGCCGGCTCCCGGAAACCGGCTATGACGAAGCCAACTTCGACGGCCGGGCGATCTGGTCCGTCACCGACGACCTCGACCTGACCTTCGCCTTCCAGCACAACACGCAGTGGAACGTGCCGCGAACCCACAAGACGATCTACTCGGTGCCCTTTCACGGCACGACGGTCGGCAGCGAACTCAGGCGCGACCTCGATCAGTCCCGGACGCTGCTCTTCGTCCGCGCCGACGTGGCCGATCCATTCAGCTTCGCGGAGTCACTCGGCGTGACCCTGTCCTGGCATCAGCAGGAGGAAGACCGCGATCGGGTGAAGAGCAGCGGCAAGAGCGACCGCTCCGGCTTCTCGGTGAACACCATCGGGCTGCTCGCGCAGATGGTCTCCGAGACCGGCATCGGAACCCTGACCTACGGCCTCGACGCCTACCGAGATTTCGTGGACTCCTACTCCCGGAAGTACGACACCGCGGGCAACCTGACCAGCGTCGGTATCCAGGGACCGGTGGCGGACAATTCGACCTACGACCTCCTCGGCATCTTCATCCAGGACCAGGTGGACCTCGGCTCGGGCCTGGTGCTGACCGCGGGGCTGCGGGGGACCTACGCGGCGGTAGACGCAAAGAACGTGGCGGATCCGATGACCGGCGAGAAGGTCTCGCTCGATGACAGCTGGACCGCGGCCGTCGGCAACATCCGCCTCGCCTGGTTCGCCACGGAGAACCTGAACCTCTACGGCGGCGTGTCCCAGGGCTTCCGCGCCCCGAACCTCTCGGACCTGACCCGTCTGGACAGCGCCCGCAGCAACGAGATCGAGACGCCATCACCGAACCTGGATCCGGAGCGGGTGGTCACGTTCGAGATCGGCGCGAAGGGCCGGACCGGCGATCTGAGCGGGCAGATCTCGCTCTACCACACGCTCCTTTCCGACCTGATCATGCGCCACCCCACCGGCCGCGAGGTCGATGGGGAGATGGAGGTGACCAAGTCGAATGTGGGGGACGGTTTTGCGCAGGGCATCGAACTCACGGCGGACTGGAATATGACTGCGGAGTTCCGGCTGTTCGGCGGCGGCGGATACATCAACGGCAAAGCGGACACCTTCCCCACCTCGGCCCCGATCAAGCGCCGGGAGTACCTCGATCGCCTGCCGCCGCTCCAGGGCTACCTAGGCCTCGAGTATGTGAACGTATCCGGCCTCATCCTCGGTGCCGAGGTCCGGGCCGCAGACAAGGCCGACCGCCTCTCGACGCGCGACAAGTCCGACACCCAGCGCATTCCCCCGGGTGGAACCCCGGGCTGGGCGGCGGTGAACTTCTGGGCCACGTACCCGGTCTGTGAGGGCTTCCTGCTCTCGGTGGGCGTCGACAATATCGCGAACAAGGATTACCGCATCCATGGCTCCGGCCAGAACGAGCCCGGACGGAACTTCTGGTTGACGGCGATCATCAGTTTCTAGGGAGTTTCCGGTTGTCGTACCTTGCGAAGGGGGTGATCGCGCTACGGCCAATCGCCCCCCATTCCACTCCGGCGACGCGGAACCGGGACCGGCCTGCGCTCAGGACTTCTGAAGAACCACCAGAGTGCACGCCTGAGTGACCTCGAGCCCCGAGCCCCGCGGCAGTCCGGCGCCTGAACCCGCACTCCCTCCCGACATCGGGCTGAGAAACTACCTGTTGACTTCCTGCCGGCCTGAAGTATGCTGTCGGTGAAGACACCTACGGGAGAAAGGGACTCGAAGTGGATGCCACCACCCACCTGCGCGCGTCTTTGGTCTGAAGTTTCATGAGGCATCCTCCTCCTCGCCCCGGCAGTCTCTCCCGCCGGAACAGATGATGCAAGCAGTTTGATCGAGTATGGGGCGCAGTGCCATGGCCACATGGGGGACGTGGGAGGCTTGGATGAAACGTGCCGACCGATGGGGGGCGAGGCCCGTGATTCTCATGGTAGCCGGCGGGTTGCTCCTGATTCTCTTGCTCGACCGCTATCTCGCCAGTGGTTCTGCGTTCGGCGGTCCGAAACCCCCAACCGACGTGATATTCACCGCGGCTGGAAATGCTCCCGAACTGTCCATGACGTCTGTTTCGGCCTCGGCCGACCGCCGGCGGCAATCCGAAGCGACTCCGGAGACGATCTCGATCACCCTTCGCAACCTGGCCGGAGGAGGACCGGTCGGTGGAGTGCCCCTGCGTGGGATACAGCAGCAGCCGGAGATGGCCTGGGACCAACTCCTCACCACGAATTCAATCGGCATGATCACGGTCGACCGGGATGCGGTGGGGTCGGTGCAATCGGACGATGAGTTGTGGGTCATTCCACCTCAGAGTCGAGAAAAGATTATCGATTCCGGTGAACTCTGGTGCTACGGATGGGTGACCATTCGCGGGCGCGTCGAGTCGCTCGCACGTGCAGGCGAGGGTGGTGTACGCGCGGATCTAAAGGTGCTGGCGAGACCGCGAATGGACCTGAGAACGGGACCCTCCAGGCACTCGACCCGGCTTGCAAAGCTCGGCATTCGCCGGTCACTGGGCCGCTGCAAGACCGACTCCGATGGTACTTTCGAGATCCGGGTGCCGAGGGTCGACGGGATCCTGCTCTGTGCCAGATCCCGCGGCGGTGAGAAGGGCACCGTCAGGGTGGAGGTCGCCCCCTCGGAAACTGAAGTATTCGTTCGAGTGGTCATGGACCAGGCGGCCGTCGTGAGCGGGTTGCTGCTCGGTTCCGATGGGGAGCCGATTCGCAACCAGCCGGTGAGAGTCTACTCTTCCTGGAATACGCAACTGAGTGAAGTCGATCTCGAGGCGATTTCCTCGAAGGGAAATGGTGTCACCGTTTCGGGTCATTCCGCCAGTGGCGATGTGAGAGTCTGCGTGAAGGCCACCGGCGTGACGGATGATGAAGGTCGTTTCAAGATGAAACTCTACTCGGAAGGTTCCGGATTGCTCGTGGCCTATGTGCCCGGGCATCGGCCGATCCGGGTGAGCCTGGGGGCAGTGAGGTTCTCCAGCAGGGACATCGGAGCAGTCTACGGGGAGAGCGCCGAACTCGCCGAACGGGTGCGGTTCACCAGAGGCGCTCAAGGCCTGGCGGGATGCCCGGTGAACATTGTGGACGTGACGTCGAAGGCTGGCCAGTACGTTGTCCTGAACGACCACCTCGATGCCCAAAGCTCGATCTCTGGAGAGTGGCTCGAAGTCGGTCGGGAGTACTTCGTCCAGATCGCCGGCCAGGGCCCCGATTCGCGAGTTTCACAGGGCTGTTTCGTCTGGGATGGGAGTTCTCACATCGACGTGTTGACTGCACTCGGGAAAATGACCCCCAAGGGGATCGGGCGGTGAGACCGTGAGACCGGCCCCGGTGGCCCGGTAGACTACACCAGGGTGTAGTCGGCGCCGGTGTCCGGTGGCTGCTCTCTGGCGTTGCCGGCTTGCGCTACGCAGGCGCCGGCTGGCTGGTGGTTTCGTGGTGGAGTGAGCTCTGCTTCATTCACGCACGTTTGTCGAATCAGGAAAGGGGAATGCAATATGTCGTGTCATCGATGTTGGTTCACGTGGGTAGCGGTGCTGATGCTGGGTATCGGATATTCCGTCAGCTACGGTGATATGCCGGATCCCGGCGATGGTGGCCCGGGAGGTCCCGGCGGGGATGCAATCATTGATCGGGGTGTCCGAGATGCTTATCCCGGCACCGGCGGCCAGGACGGAGAAGCCGGGGCAGGAGGCGCACTCGGGGGAACGGCTGGGGCAGGTGCATCAGCCACGGATTGGGGAGATGTCCAGATTGCGAGTGAAAACGATGAGATTGTCGCCGCCTACGGAGAGACGGGCGACGATGGAGGCGATGGTGGAAATGGGCTTCCCGGGCCCGATGGCCCGATCGGGACCGATGGTGGTGGCGGCGGCGGTGGTGGCGGCGGCGCGGGTGGCGCCGCGGCCATCGCGATCTGCCTCGAGGACACCGAGGAAAATCCCAACGTCGCCTGGGCCTATGCCGAAGGTGGTGCCGCCGGCGATGGTGGACAGGGCGGCTCCGGTGGCTCCGGTGGCTCTTCGACGAGCACGGGAGAGAAAGGTGGTGCCGGTGGCCCGGCCGGCGATGGTGGGTCCGCGGGCGGAGGCGGTGCAGCGTACGCCCAGGCCGGCGCCGGCGCCACCGCGACGGCAAACGGCGGGGATGGTGGAGACCGCGGTGCTCCCGGAACCCCCGGAAACGGGGGATCCGGAGGCCCCGACGGGGGCGCGGCCGGCGATCAGGGCGCCGCGGGCGTATCCGGTATCCCGGGCGAGGGCGGACAGGCCGCAGGCAATGGCGCGAACACCGACGGCACGCAGGGGACCTGATCTTCTGGAAGGCTGATGTCTGGCTCCGGCCTGCACCTTTGGGCCCGTCTCGGTATATTTGCCGCATTCGAGGGCCGCTGCACCCCGCCCAGCTGCGTTGCTCGTTGGTTGAAACCAGTAACCTGCTGGATCGGGGGCAGCGGCGCTACCGGTGCAACGGTCGCACTTCCTTCCAGACGAGCCCTTTGCCCAGGACGCTGGCGTCATGCGGGGATGCTTGATCGGAGCCGGACCACTTCAGCCTGCTCATCGTTCGATCCGGCAGCCCCGGCGGCCCCGGTCACGTCGAGGAAAAGGTGACATCGAAGGTTCCCTTCGGCCGCTCGATCCAGACTTTCGCCGGGAGCCAGCCACGCCCTGCCGGGCGCCAGCGGATCCTGCATGTTTCCCGGACACCGTCCTCCCACCGGACCCAACCCGAAATCAGCGACCGGCCGCCTTTCCGGACATACTGCAGTCGGGTACTCCGGTGCCGGCCGGGCTGGATTCGGATGATTGAAACGGGTCGGCCCTCCCCGTCCGCGAGCAGAGCCACCTCCTCCAGATAGCGGCTCGGGGCGAACCCCGTGGCCAGAAGCGCGGTCCCTGATCCGCTCAGATGGTACTCCCGCTGATCGGGGAGCAACCCCTTCCCGAGCAAGTCGTTCAGGAGGGTCTCGATCAGACGCTGCTGGGTGCTCTTGTCACCACACTCTCCTTCGCGCAGGGGGAGCTCCTTCTGCTGCAGCCGGATCCTGCCGCCGATCCGGCCGGCCGCGTTGAACACGGTCCTTCGCCTTGCGCCGGGACCCAGGCACCGAACAACCAGATCGACCCGGCCGTCCCTCCGCGACCGCCCCGGGGCAAGCACGCGGGCCATCTTCGCGAGACTATCCACGGCCCCCTCCGCGTGCCGCGGTCTGTCGAGATACCGGGACGGAAAGCGCCCTCCGCCGGCACCGGGCGGCGGCGAACCCGGCAGGTAATCCGTAACGCCCCAGGCACCCCCGGAGTGGATCCAGAGCGACACGTCCGGGCGCCAGGGCCCCTCCCGGTCGCCGGGAGGACGAGTCCGGACGAACACCAGGGCCTGGCCACCACCACTGACGCGGATCTCGTCGATCTCACCGGCGGAGATCTCGAGTTTCCCGATGCGCGTCTTCAGCCAGGCTTCGACCCGCGGACACAGGGCCGCCCGGACCGCGGCGCGGATGGCTTCGTAGTCGACCGGGGGAGGCGAGGCGGACGAGGGACTGCGCCGCGACCGGCGACGATCTCTCGCCGCAACGGAGGAGGCGACCATCAGAACAAGCAGGAAGACCAGGGCCGAGCGAACCATCCATCCCTCCCGCGCGCTCCCTTGATTGTATCATCTCCTCCACGCGGCCACACGGAGTCCGGCCGCTTCTCGTGGTTGGTTCTGGACCGGCGTTCCGGTTGTCGAGAGTCGCCTGCGAGAGGTCCGACGCCACAGGCCCTCCGGCGTTGGCTCTGCTGATCGGTGGCGCAGCGCCGCGACCGGCTCCAGCGACGCGGCCCGAACGGCGGACTGCTGCCGAAAACCAAGCCCACCCCCGCAACGACCACGGTGATTCCCGGCCGGAGTACCGGGGCGGCCGAGAGATCGAAGCGCCCCCCCCGCGGGCGCTTCACCTCGGGCGGCTGAGTCGGATCCGGTTCCCCCGGCGCGGCCACGCCTTCTCGAGCCCAGTTCCCGAAGGTCCGCTCGCTGAGTCCCCTGGCGCTGGAACCGGGAGAAGATCAACTCCACCGCGGCCCGCACCCGGTCGCCGACGGGCCGACGGCCGAGAGGCGGCCCGCCCGGTTCCCTGGTGAGCATCGGACTGTGATGGGGTGGTGTTTTCTGCGTTCAGTGCCGTATACTGCACCAGAGCCTCGCTCGGGGTCGCTGGGGAGGCTTGCGGTGCCGGTCGGGGCAGATCCGGTTCGCCGGGCCCCCTTCCCATGCCGTCGTCCCCACCCCGCAGCCCTGATGGTGAGGAGAGTCCATTCAGGGTTTCGAGGGAGGATCCGATGCGGACCCCGGTTCAAGGCCATTGGTGCTGGTTCATCACGATGCTGCTCCTCATCCTGCCACTGGCGGGTTGTGGGGGCGGGAGCAGTTGCCCGCCGGCTGTTCTACCGCCCGACACGACCCCCCCCACCGTCTGGGCCAGCCCGGACAGCGGTGTCTATCCCGCCGATCAGGCGGTCTTGCTCCACTCGTCGGACAACCGGGATCCGTCCCCGGTGATCCGTTACACCACAGATCTCAGCGAGCCCGGTGAGACGAGCACGGTCTACAGCGGCACTCCCATCCCCTCCCCCGACGGAACGGTGATCAAGTTCTACGCCGAGGACGCGTCGGGCAACTCCTCGAGCGTCGCGGTGGAGGGTTACACGATCGCCGCACCCGGCACCACCAGGGCCCAGTGGGGGGAGAGCGGCCACGGTGCCCTCTCGCATGAACCCTGGCGTCACTGGGACGAGGACGGGGAGGTCCGTACCTCCTGTGCGAAGTGCCACTCGGCCGAGGGCTTTCTCGATTATGCGAAGGATGGGACGGTGGACGCCGCGGCGCCCCTTCCCCTGGGCCTGGACTGCAGCGCGTGCCACGCGAGCTTCATCCCCGGGACGATCTACACCGATCCAGCCACCTACACCGCTCTCGAGCCCGTGGAGTTCCCTTCCGGGCAAACCGCTTCGCTCTTCGGCCCCAGCAACCTGTGCATGACTTGCCACCAGGGACGGGCGTCCACCGTCCAGGTCGAGTCCGCTGCACCGAACGACATCATCCAGGAGCCGGACTACCCCTCTTTCGACTTCATCAACATCCACTACTTCGCCGCGGCCGCTTCGATGTTCGGCTCCGAGGTCAAGGGCGGCTACGAATACGCGGAGCTCGAGTACGCTCCGCGGAACACCTTCCCGTCCCACGGCACCGAACTCTCCACCTGTGTCGGATGTCACATGGGTGAAAGCCCGCCCCACAACCACACCTGGGAGCCTGACATCTCCCGCTGCCAGGAGTGCCACACCGGTTCCAGCTTCGAGACCCTGAGCG
Organism: Myxococcota bacterium; assembly: GCA_024278455.1. Classification (GTDB taxonomy): domain Bacteria; phylum Myxococcota_A; class UBA796; order JAJRTE01; family JAJRTE01; genus JAJRTE01. Next base: position 4,321 of record JAJRTE010000281.1, on the reverse strand, counting down.
GTTCGCCGGGGCTGAACCATGACCAGATCCAGCTCCTTCTGGCCGACCTGTTTCAGGCCATCCGGGATTACGCGTCATCCATTCTCGGTTCGCCCCTGATCTATGACGCCGAGGCATACCCCTACTTCTTCCACGACAACGGTCAGGGAGCGATCTACCCCAACCGCTATCGTGACTTCGACATGCTCCTGCTCCGGGCCGCCTACAACTACCAGTTCGGCCTGAAAGAGCCGGCGGGTTTCGTGCACAACGGAACCTACCTCAGGCAGGTCATCTACGACTCCATCCTCGATCTGGACGGAACGGTGGGAAGTGACGTCAACGTCCCTCCCGGACGTGAAGGCTACCAGGCGAACAGCAACGAGTTTGCGGCACGCACCGAGCAGTATCACCTGAGCGGCCACGGGGCCGCGGGAGGCGAGCCGTTCCGCCACTGGGACGAGGACAATCCGCCGGAGGTTTCGTCCAGCTGCGCGAAGTGCCACACCGCCCCGGGCTTCATCGAGTTCGCCATGGGTGACCCCGTTTCAACCACCCCGGCCGGAACTCTCGTCGATTGCACGGCCTGCCACAACGACCGGAATCTGTACGCCGACCACGATACCCGCTACGACGACCCGGGGACGAACCCCGCCATCGAGGACGTTGAGTTCCCCTCGGGTGAAATCGCAACGCTCAACGACGCCAGCAACGTCTGCATGGCCTGCCACCAGGGCCGGGCCTCCCAGCAGACGGTGGATGACGCGATCGCCGCTGACCCGGGACCTTACTCCTTCATCAACATCCACTACTTCGCCGCCGCGGCGACCTTCTTCGGCAAGGAGGTGAACGGTGGATACCAGTACCGGGACGACTCGGCCTACCGGGGCCAGAACCCGTTCGCCGCACACAGCACGGCGCCGAAGACCTGCGTCCAGTGTCACCTCCGCAGCGAGAAGAACGAGCACTTCTTCATGCCCGAGGTCTCCGACTGCGGACCCTGCCACGGGAATCCGCCGACGAGCTTCCCCGGCCTGAGCGGCACCCCTGCGGCCAACCACACGGCGATCTGGGGCTCGGATGGACTCCTGGGCGACCTCCTCACGGCGATCCAGGATTACGCCCAGAACAAGATCGGTAAGCCGATCTTCTACGAGCCCAGCGTCTACCCCTACTTCTTCAACAGTGGAGCGCCCCCCAGCTATCCCAACCGTTACGTGGACTTCGACGCGGCCCTGCTCAAGGCCTCGTACAACTACCAGGTGGGGCGAAAGGACCCGGGCAACTACGTGCACAACGGGACCTACACCCGCCAGCTTCTCTACGACTCCCTGGATGACCTGGACAACGGTGCTCAGGACGATTCGGTCTCGGGGCACACCCGGCCGTAACCCCTGTCCCGAGTTGGAACCACGAGGGGCCCCCGCGCTGGCGGGGGCCCCTTTCCTCCAGGACATCCACGGCCGTTCGCATGGGCGGTGGCGCAAGACGTTCCAGGAACACCGCCTCCCGGAAATCCTTGAGCGAGGCATCTTCAGGAACGTCCTCGAGCAGCTCTCGCACCTGGTCCTTGGCAGCCATCACCACTCAAGTCTCCACGCGACCAGCGTCATGCCTTCCGAAAAGGGCGAAAAGGCGCTCGACCGTTAGTGGATCCGTGGGCGGCGCCTTCTGGCGAACGTCTTTTCCGCTCACCTGCGAGCAGCTCTTTGCAGTCCATCGCCTTCGCCCGCAGCATGCGCGCCCTCGGCTGGTGGAGCGGCTTGTCAGGCGAATTCAGAGGCGGCGGGAACGGGGCGCGCCACCCGCGACTACGCGGTGGGCTGATCCTGCGTACCGCCCAGGGCGCGGCGAGCCCAACCGCGCAGGCCGAGCCACGGACTCAGCGTGAGGGCGAGTGGCAGCAGATAGCGCCCCCCACCAGACAAACCCGTGACTCCCCAGACCCGCAGCGCATCGACGGCGATGGTGCAACCGAGAAACGCAAATGCGTACAGCACCACGAAGCCGAGAAACGGTTGCTCACGGATGATCGTGGCGCGCTGCTCACGTTGGAGTTTGGTCATTTCCCGTCTCTCACCAGACGACTCTGGCGATCAGCGTCGTCCCTTCCATTGACCAGGACTCCGATTCCAGTGGAAGCATCCGATGACAACAGCCTCAATACCGACGATTCGATAGAATGTACTGTGTAGGAATGTGCGGACATGTGCCCGGCGTGTGTCGCGGTGAACACCCGGTACTGCCGGGCAACGTGCATACTACATTGAAGACCTGGGTCACCGCGCCCAGACACCGATCCCCCAGTCCGTCGCGTTCGGCTTCGTACCAGGGGAAGGCTTCATCGAGGTCGGCGGCAGCAGCAGGTCGGGAGAGGATTCTCAGCCAGATTGATCTCCAAGCCGGCGGAGAATCTCACACAGGTGTTCGAGCACTTTGGTCCGGTGCCTTGACGACAAGGGATCGAGACGCACAGTGACCATCCGGTCTGTTACATCGAGATCCCCGGAGGTGTGCAGCACCTCCTGGATGAGTTTCCGGACCTCATGCCGTGCCCGCCGGTACTCTGGCGCGACCGCGTTGACCACGGCACTCTCGGCCCGGAAGGCCGCCATCTTCAGCACCTCGGTGAACACCTTTATCTCGAATTCCAGCCGACTCTGAGGCTCATCGGTGGCCTCCCTGAGAGGCACCCGTTTGGCGATGCTCTTCCTGCTCTCGGTGCGCCGGGCCAGTTCCTGTTCGGCGTTGAACAGATCGCCGGCGGTCAATGCCACCGACGCCTTGAAGGCCTGCAGCGTCGGACGCTTTCCCTCCTCCGGCTCCCTCGAACCGGAGCGTGTCAACAACTTTGAGACAACTGCTGCTGCATTTTAGTGTGGGCGTCAACAGGACGCCCAGCCCGTCGCGCGCAGCGCTCCGCGGCGGCCTTCTCCGGCTCGTTCGTTGAGAGTCGCCTCCCCGGGACCTGTCCGGGACCTGGTGTCTTTCGTCTCCACCGGCTTGATCTCGCGCGTGCTCATGGACAACTCTCCTGGTCCTGTGGCTGCGCCTTCTCTGTGGCCATCCCCCGGCCGTGACGGCAGCCGTGCCCCTCTCGCCCTCAGGAGGATTGATCCAGACCGCTGTGGGCAGCGGCCCCGGCTCGGGGCCCGGAGAACGAAGCGTTCTGGGTGCGCGGCGTAGGCCGCAGTCAAGACTACGGCGCGAGCCGCCAGGAGCTCCGGCGCCCGACCGTAGTGGACATCCTCGGGCGTGAGCATCTCGATCCCGCCGTGCCGATGCACCGAGTTGTACCACGTGAAGAAGGGCCGGCACCAGGCGCGCGCATCCTCGATCGAGCCGATGCGATGACGGGGAAGGAAGCCGCAAGCCAAGACCTTCCCCCCGAGCGGCGGGCGAGCGAACTCATCCACTTCAAGATCTACTGCCCCCGGTCGAGCTTCTACGGTCTGCCCCGCTTCGTGGCTGCGGCACCGGCCATTGCCGGCAATCGGCTGGCGGCACAGCGCAACGTCGCCTTCTTCGAGAACGACACCGTGGGGCGTCCGGCGATCACCGTCTCGGGCGGCCGGCTCACGGCCGACTCGGTCGAGATGATCAAGCACTTCCTCGCCAAAGGGATGGGCCCCGAGAACGCGCACCGCGTGATGGTTCTCCAGAGCGACTCGAAGAGAATCGGGATCGGTGACAGCAAGGCGCAGATCAACGTGGTCCCGCTCACCGTCGGCGTCACCGAGGACGCCTCGTTCCTGGGCTACCGCCGGGCGAACGACGAGGAGATCCGCGAGGCCTTCGGCATCGCCAAGGTCTTCTTCACCACGGAGGACGTGAACCGGGCGAGCGCGGCGGTCTCGCGACAGATCACCAACGAGCTGAAGTTCGAGCCGGACCGCCTCGACAAGGAGTTCCGGATCAACCACACGATCCTCGCCTCACGGCCCTTCGAGGCAGAGTTGGTGAAGTTCCGGTTCAAGCGTCCGAAGATCTCCGACCCCATGGACCGGGCGAAGATCGAGGATCTCTATGCGAGGCACGGCGCGCTGACGCCAGACGACTTGCGGGACAGCCTGGGGCTCGATCCCTACCCGGAGGAGTTCGCCTTTGCCGACAAGCCGCTGCCGGTGGCACTTCAGGAACTACAGCTCGCGTGCGCCAGGCGGCAGGAGAAAAGACGGCCAGCCGGCTACTCGACGATCTCCTCGATCTTCGCAAGGATCTCGCTGCCCGGCTGGACCGGGGACGGTCGCCTAAGGGCTCGCGCAAGAATAAGTTCGCAGGACCGAGAGCGCTGATGCGCCCGCCCAGCAAGGCGCGAGGAGCGCGCAACCTTACTGGTTTC
>JAJRTE010000280.1 GCA_024278455.1 Myxococcota bacterium | reverse complement strand
TGGCCCGGCCCCCTGCCAGGGCCCAGGCACCCGACACACTCCCCCACTACCAAGACACAGGAAAAGGCAAGGGTGGGGTTTATTGAGCGCTTACGCTGGGGTTGGTCTCGAGGTCCGGGACAGGGCGAGGATCCGGGTGGTCGAAGTGGGCGCGGTGGTGCGCTTCGAGGGGCAGGAGCGGCGAGCGGGTGTGCGTGTGGTCGTGTCCCCGAAACCCGGCCTTCGGTCACACATCTCCCCATGACCCCCCTGATGTATTCCAAGAAGCACGTGCCTCATGCGCGACCGGGCCAGTTTGGCCCGGCCCCCTGCCAGGGCCCAGGCACCCGACACACTCCCCCACTACCAAGACACAGGAGAAGGCAAGGGTGGGGTTTATTGAGCGCCTACCCGCCTTCCAGCGTCTTGCCCATGGACAGCCGCTGGCGCTCCAGCTCCTTCCGGACATCCTTGCGCTCCGGGGCCAGGTCCGCGGCCCTTTCGAAACAGCGCAGCGCATCCTCGTGCTCGTCCAGGAGATAGTGGAGTCCCCCCTGTTTCATGAGTCGCTCCACCTCGGCACGCAGTTGGTCGCCCACCAGCAATTCCCGGTAGCTTCGCCGCCTCGCGTCGTCGGACAGGACTTCGAAGGCCTGCACCAGCCTGCGGATTATCGCCTGGGTCACCTCCACGATCCGGGCGTCCTCGTCTTCCGTCGCACCACGATACTGATCGAGCAGACGAACGTAGGCTGACTGAATGTCGTCCGGGTGAGCACTCCACGGCAGTCCCAGTGCCTGGAAGTGGTCGAGCTGTTCCAGGCGATCCCGAGTCTCGTCGAGCGTTCTCAGCCGCTCGGAGCCTTCCGCCGGCTCACGCGGGGCAGCCGACTCAGCCTTGTCCGGACTCGCCGTAAAGCGCTCCGCTCTCGACGCCGTCTTCGAAGCGATCGAAGGCGACGGCGCAGGTGTAGAACGTGCGCCGACGCGGGACTGCACCCGTTCCGCTTCCGCGTCGTCCGCGGCGGGAGAGGACGCTGCCGATTCGCCGGGTGGCGTCGCGCCGACAACCCCGCGGCCGGCGCGGGCCACTCCTTCACTTGCCCCGGTCGTTGATCCCGTTGGTGGCAAAACCGGCCCCGGCCTGGCCGGCATGCAAGGGGGCGGAGCCGGGGTCGCAGCGGTGACAGAACCCGACACGTGCGTGAATGTTTCGTGGCCCTGACCATCGCCTGCAGATGGAACCGGGGTCGAGGAGCGCGCTCCGCGCCGCCGGGGTGCCGCCTTCTTGGTCTCCGAGCCATCGCCGACGAGACTATCCACCGGCTCCATCGCCTCGAGGAATCCGAGCTGCAGCAAGGACCACACCGTGGCCAGTGCTGTACGGTCGTCCTTGCCGTCTGCTGACAAGTAGCTCATCACCGAGGCGATGTCTTCCTTGCAGCGGAGGATGATGTCCAGTTCCTCCACGCGGTGCGTGGCCTCCTCGAGCGGGTAGTCGTCACGGCCGATCCACCGCAAGCAAGCACGCACCAGCCGTTCCCGCAACACGTTGGCTACCGCGCGCGGGCGTCTGTAGGTCGCGGAACGGCTCCCGTCCCAGATCATCCGCACGAGCGGCACCGGTGGATCGGGCAACAACACCCCCTGCCCGGGTCGCCGCTTCTCCTCCACGAATCCAGCCTCGCCAGAGACACTCTCATCGATCACGCGCGCCAGTTGTACCGATATGCGGCGAGACAGGATCCGTTCGGCCTGGTCCTGGTTGAAGGCACCCAGGGAAACCAGCACTTCCTCGGGCGCATCGGTGTATTGGAGGCGAGAGGCATGGCTGGCCACGAGGTGCCAGTCGAGGCCGACAGCCCGGACGGCGGTCACCAGGAAATCGACAGGGAGGTGTGGGCGCTGCTCGATCTGGACCACCGCGCCGTCGAGCAAGCGAATTCGCCTGCTGGCGCGCCCACCGGTCACTTCCAACCAGCCCGTCTTGGCCTGGATGCGGATATCATCGAGCACAAAGGGGAGTGGTCGCACCGTCAGGGATACGGTCATGGAGTGGCGAGAAGGAGGCGAAACGAACGTGGTCGCGCCAGAGTCGACAGAGCGCGCCCCCACCGGCCGCCTCGGACGCTTGGGCACCACTCGCGGCGGGACGATCGGGCCAGTCGGCTTGCCGCTCGGCGGCCCGCCGGGTCGAACAGGCACTGCTGCGCTCTTTTCGAGAGAAATGCCGCCACCTGTGCCCGGCGGGTCCTGCTGGGATCGCGCCTCCGGCCCTTCGACCAGGCGGCCATGGTCGGTGATGGCCCCCCCACTTTGCAACAAGAATGCGCTCCATGCGGTTGGGTCCGGTCGGATTGCCCTGGCAGGCGGCGGTGCCTGGAACCGTCGTGCTCCGGCGGCCCTGAGTATCTCCCAGGCCAGGGCGACCCAGGTCCACAGCGCCGAGTCGTGCCCTTCCTCCCACGACACGATCTCCAGCACCGCGCCACCAGGCCTCGGTTGGGACATACGAGCCCGACACACAAGTTCCACCTCGACGACCGGGAGCACCAACGTCAGCTCATAGGATTTGCCCGGCGGCAGCGGCGTCGCACTGCTGATCAAGATGTTGTCGAACGCCAGAAACTCGGACGCCATGTTCAAGAAATCTGTGACACTGGGGTAAGCCACACGCAGTGCATAGGTATCGGTCATCTTGCAGCCCACCCAAGACCACTGTTGCGTCCCCGGAGCCCCATGCTCCGGGTCCGGCATGCCTCGCGACGACGCGCCAATGTCACTCGGAACCGAACATGTCCCACGTCGGGACCGCTCATGCGTCGTGCTCGCCGTTCCTGTCTGTGATACAACCGCCAGGTGTGGGGTTCGGCCGCATCCACGCGAAATCTTGTTGTCGTTCTCACCTCTTACACCCGTGATACAGTGTTGACGCAACTTTTTCAACAGCAAAGAAACAGGACGGACGAGCAGCGCTGGCGCCGGAGTCTGGCCGGCCGAGTGGGCGAACCCGTCGAGGAGGCACTGCTCGAGACTTCGATCCGGCCAGAGACGGGCTTGCCGTCTCCTGGCGATTTGAAGCGCGCCGCGAGAACGAAGGATTGACCGTTTCCTTTCCAGCGGGATACATTGCTGCTCATGTCGAAAGAACTGGCCATCAAGCTCCGCGATACGCTGGTCTCGAGTTGGGTGTACGGGACCGAAGGGCCATCCCGTCGCGCTCACGTACTGGCTTCCAACGCCGACGGGGACCTTGCCCTCTTCTTCACCGCTCGCCGAATCGTGGTCCTGCTCGTCCCCCTGGAACCTGTGCCGGACTGGGACACGATTTCCACGATCGAGTATCGCATACGCAGCCTCCTGGCACCGGCCGAGGGGCTGTTCCTGGCAGGAGCACGGAACGTCATCCACCTGGTATTCCTCGGAGGAGACGCGCGGGTCCGCTCATGGATTCAACAGGTGGAATTCCGGTCCGGTAGCCTGAAACGGGCCGTGGCCTTCCATCATGTCTCCGTCGAGGGCGATGAACTCGAGGTCTGGGATGCGTCTGTGCCTCTTCCCTGGCTCGACACGACTCTCAAGCGCATCCCGGACTTCACCCGTCGAGACGCTGCGCCCCTGTCACGACAACAACTCGAGGCGCTCCTCTCGGAAGCCCGGGTCGTCGTCCTGGAGAATCGAGCCTGGGGCAAGGTCATGCGGCGTCCGGCGATCGCGACCAAGGTCATCATGGCCGTGGTGGTGGCTGTCTTCGTTCTCCAGTTCTACTGGAGCCGGGGTCACCCGGACGGCATGGCCATCCTGTGGATGATGGGAGCGTGCAGCGGGGATCTTGTCGCGGAAGGCGAGATTTGGCGGCTACTGGCCTCGGCCTTCCTCCACGGCGGCTACCTTCACCTGGTTCTCAATCTTTCCGTGCTGTTTCAGCTCGGACCGTTCCTCGAGCGGGTCCTCGGAACACGCCGGTTCGTCGTGCTCTACGGACTGTCGGCTCTTGGAGGCTCGTTCGCCGTTCAACTGGCGCAGCCCTCCGGGGCGGCAGTGGGGGCATCGACCGCCCTGTGCGGTCTGATCGCCGCGATGGCGGTCATGGCCTGGCGAAATAGCGAACTGTTCGCCTCCAACATGGTCTCCACGCTCCGGCGCGATCTGCTCATCACCCTGGTCCTGATTGCGGCAATCTCCCTCGTGCCTGGCATTTCGCTCGCCGGCCATCTTGGTGGCGCCCTGGCAGGAGCTGCCTTGACAGGTACCGGTCTCCTCGTGCACGGCGTCCCGACGGTACGACGTCGGCGAACGGACCCGACAACAGGGTATCGCGCGGCAGCCTACGATGGCCATGCTCCGCCGAACACCCACTTGGCTCATCGTCCGGGGCGCAACGAGGTTGGATCAGCGTGGTCCCTGCTTGTCACCGTGTCCGCCGCCATGGTCGGCCTGGCCATGACCGGATCGCTCATCGCTGGCTTCGTGTCCACCAAACCATGGGAACTGCGTCACCCACCCACGTTGAAACGGGTTCCTGTCGCCCATCTGCCCCTCTCGCTCGAGATACCCTCGAGGCTGGCCGCCAAGGTCGCGGTGCGGCTGGACCTGCCGGAAACCGCCACGCTTGGTCGTCTCGGCTCCGACCCCCTGTTCATCAATGTCGGGGTCGAGCCCTTGCGTGCCTTCGTGAGGTCGGACGACATCCCGGCGCTCGTCGACCAGTATGCGCGGTCACTCGAGCTGGAGAACCTGACGAAAGGCCGGACCCAGGACGGCTGGCCACTCACCACGGGGATTCGGAAATCCGGAGAGGCGCTCGTGGCCACTGTCTCATTCGTCGCCAACGACGAGTATCTCGTCATGGTCTCGGTGCTCCGCTTCACCGGCCTGCCGGACGCCTGGGTCGACATCGCCGATACGATCCCCACCACGGTCCGTATCGAGCGCCAGCGCCCCGTGCGGCTTCAGGATGTGCCCGCGGACGCCACGTGGGAACAGCTCGAATCGGTCGCTGTTGCGGCCTATGCCAATGGTTCTCGTGAGGTGGCGGAGATCGTGCTCGAACGCATGACCGCCCGGCACCCAGACGATTCGGCGGTCTGGCTCATGCTCGGCAAGACCTACAGCGCGGCTCAACGCTTCGAGGAGGCCGCGGGCGCGTTCACGACGGCCTCCAAGCTGGACCCGGGCCTGCCGGATGCCTACCAAGGGCTCGGAGACGCGCTCGCACGGCTCGACCGACTCCCGGAGGCTGCGGAGGCACTCCGAAGAAGGGTCGAGTTGGAGCCATCGAACCCGTCGGCCCTCACCAGCCTCGCCCGTGTCTTGATCAAGAGCAACGCTTTTGAAAGCGCCATCCAGTACCTCGAAAAGGCCCGGGAGCTGGATTCGAATGACACGGTTGCAACATACCTGCTCGGTGACGCGTTGCTGGGTGACGGACGGAACGACGAGGCGATCGCGCTGTTTCGCCAGACCCTGGAGCGAGCGGACCACCCTTCCCTGAAAAACGACATCGCCTACGCGCTTGCCGAGAGACGTGTCGCGCTCGACTGGGCACAGGAACTCGCCCAAGAATCAATCGAGGAAACGCGCACCGACCTCGAGGCCGTGACCACGGAAACCATCACCTGGCCCGACATCCTGTTGACATCGGCCCTGGGGCACGTCTGGGACACACTGGCAACCATCTACCTGCGGCAGGGGAACCTGGACCAGGCAGGACCGTATCTCCAGGCGGCATGGTCCGTCAGCCGAATCGGGGAGGTCGCCCTGCACCTTGGGGAACTCTGGGAACAGAAGGGCGACCAGGACCTTGCAGCAACCTGGTACGCTCGAGCCGCGACCTTCCCCGCAGAAGCCCGGGCCGGCCGCGACAACCTGGCCAGGCTTCTCGGTGACGATGCGGCAGTCGAACGTGCCTTGGCCGGCGTGTCGGTCGAGAGGTGGCCCATCCTCGTCGGCCCGTTCTTCCCTTCTTCGGGGGTAGACACGTCACGGTCCTCGAACGCCGAGGACTCGACAAGCGGAAGGGACGCCGAGACGGACAACGTGGCAGACGGAACATCCGGCGGCACACCCGGCAGCCCGGCCGCACCGCCCCCCGCAAGCCGGGAGACCCCGGTCTACGTGCTGGTGTCCCCGGCAGCGTCCCGTCCCATCCGGATGCCGCCCGGAGACGCGACAGGGTTCGTGGTCCTCCCTCCATCCGTTTCCGGAGTCCGGCGGTCAGGGACGGGGAAGGTATCGGACCGTGTGAAGACGGCGCTCGAGGCCCTTCCACCGCCGGTCGTATTCCCCACTCTCGAGCCGGTCCACCTGGTCATGCCTGCTCGAGTCCTCTGCGACTCATCCCCGGTCGAGTGCCGGGTCCTGTACCTGTCACCAGAGGACACACCGCCGGGGTGGGGGATGTCGGGAGACGCCATCCGGTCCTCGACGGCGACTCACACCTTGCCGACCGACGCGAGATAGCACGCGAATTCGTCCTGCCCATCCACGCCCAACAGGCTGTCCATGGCTTCCTGGTGAAAGGCACCGATCGCGCAGCATCCGGCACCGATAGCCTCGCAGGCCAGGTACAGGTTCTGGCAGACATGTCCCGCGTCCATCAGGATCACGCGGTGCGCGGCGATATCGTATCGCCACTCCATCCGGTAGGGAATGACCGTCCAGACGAAGGTCACTGCTGCGCTACCCACGAACCCCTGGGCGTGGGCGGCGGCGACGGCATGGGTGGCCAGGGCAGCCTCGGTACGCTCGAACAGGAGTTCGTGCTCGAGCGGAAGATACCGGTAGATGGCGGCCTCGAGGCCCCGGACATTCAACGCGACCAGGTAGGTCTCGAAGGCGTGCCGGCACCCTGCCGAGGGCACGGTACGCAGCGCTGTCCCCCTGTCCAGCCGTTTCTGCACGCCCTGGGTCGTCCACAGGAGAAAAGCCAGTTCATCCAGCTCGAGCGGGGTGGGCGAATAGCGCCTACGACTTCGGCGCCGTTCGATGGCATCGAGCAGATCGATCCGTGTGATACCCTTCCATTGTCCGGGCCGCGGTAGGGGAACGCGTCGTGCGCCGGGAGCGAAGGGCTTCTCGATTGGTGGAGGAGGCACGCCCCGGCTCTGGGCGGTCTGCGAGAAATCGACGGTCAACCGCACGCTGTCCTTCAAGAAGTCCCTGTATCGTGCCAGCACATCGGGGTCGCTCATCACCGGCCCCCCCTTCCATCCGACGCTTCGATCTCCTCGAGGGAGGGCAGTTCGTCGAGGTTGGGCAGCAGCACGATCTCGATACGCCGGTTCAGCGCACGAAGCTCGGCGGTGTCATTGGGCACAATGGGCGTGTACTCCCCGTAGCCAGCCGCGGACAATCGGCCGGGATCCATTCCCTGGTCGATCATGTACTGCACGACGGAGATGGCTCGAGCCGCACTCAACTCCCAGTTGTTGGCATAGGCCCCTCCGGGGCGAACGGGCACATCGTCGGTGTGCCCCTCGATCTGGAACGCCCGATTGGGCAATTCCGCCAGGACTCGAGTCACCTCGTCCAGGACGGCCTTGCCGGACGGCTTGAGCGCCGCGCTGCCGCTGTCGAACAGGATCCCCTCCCCCAACTTGACAACCATCCTCCCCCGCAACACCTGGACGTCGAGCTTGCCACTCTCGATCAGGCGCTGAAAACGGGCCAGGAGGGCTCGATAGGTCTTCAACCGCTCTTCCTGCTGCTGCGCGCGACGGCGCATCTCTTCCACTGCCTTGCGGGTTTCCTCCAGGTTGGTCTGCAACGCCGCGCTCTGCTCCCGCAGACGGGCAACGTCACCCGCCCGCACCTCGAGACTGGACCGGCACTGCTCCAGGTCCGCGCCCACCGTGGCAATCTCGTTCCGGCAGGCCTCGAGTTCGCCGTTCAGCCGGTCCTTCTCGCTCATCGCCGCCTGGAGATCGCTCGACACAAGGTCGTACCTGGCCTTGGGCACGCAGCCGGTCCAGACGACGGCGAAGCAGGCGACGGTCCACCATCCGACAGGGCGTGGAAGAATCGTTGTCATGGCGTCCTCATCGAAACGGTGAGCGGAACGATTCGCGAACCGTATGGCATGGTTCCGAGACGAATACGAGCGAATCGACAGGGGTGCACGCGCAGGACCGCTCAACGCCTGGGAAGGATGGCGATCATGCGCTCCAGCGATCGACGGGCTCGATCCCGCACCTCCCCCGGAACGTCGATTTCGTAACGGTTCAGCAGGAGGGCGCCCAGGGTCTGCTCGAGCGTGATTTCCCCCATGTGAGGGCAGCGCAGGCTGCACAGTCGAATCATCTCGGCCTTGGGGTTACTGGACACGATGTTGTCACCCATCGAACACTCGGTGAGCAAGAGGTATCGGCCTGTCTCCATCTGCTGGACACGCCGGATCATGGCCGAGGTGCTTCCCGAGAAATCTGCAGCATCGATCACTTCCGGCGAACATTCGGGATGGGCAAGCACGAAGACGCCGGGAAACTGCTTCCGCACATTCTGCACATCTTCAACGGTGAACTGTTCGTGCACCTCGCAGCGGCCCCGCCACCCGATGACGACCGGACCCCCTTGCGGAACCGGCCCGGACACGATGTCGCCTCCGTCGTCCTTGTAGGCCAACACGAACGGAAGGTCCAGTTCGCTCGCGGTATTTCGGCCAAGGTACTCATCCGGGAGAAACACGACCCGCTCGGCCCCGCCGTCCAGCAGGTGCCGGACCACGGCTGCACTGTTGCTCGAGGTGCAACAGTAGTCGCACTCGGCCTTGACGCCCGCGTAGGTGTTCACATAGGTGACCACCGGCGCACCCGGAAACTTCGCCTTGAGCGCCCGGACATCGGCCGCGGTGATACTTTCCGCCAGGGAGCACCCCCCCTTGGGAGAAGGCAGCAACACCATCCTGCCGGGATTGAGAATCTTGGCCGTCTCCGCCATGAACTTGACGCCGCAGAACACGATGATGTCGCACGTACTGGACGCCGCGACGCGGCTCAGCTCGAGCGAGTCGCCGGTGTAGTCCGGCACCGAGTGGAACAATGCGGGCTCCATGTAGTTGTGCCCCAGAATGATCGCGTTCCTTTCCCTCTTGATGCGGTTGATGTCCACCGCGAATTCGGCCTTCATCTTGAGTTCGTAGGTCGGTACGACGTCGCCCAGTCTGTCGCGCAAGTGCCGATACATGCCTCGAACCGACCGGGGATATTCGATAGGATCCATGATGATGCCTTCTCTTGGAGACAGCGCGAATTCACTTCCGGCGTCTGACCAGATTCTAGCGCCGCGCCACCTGTTGTCAAATGCTTCCCGCATGCCCGCGCACGAACGAAGAGAACGGGCGCGTTCCGCCGTGGTCGCTCGCCGTCGTTTTCCTTGCCGTCCGGTCAGCGCGAAAGGCTGCGACTTGTGGCGCGCGGAACTCCCCAGGTACTCCAAAGCTCCGCAAACGCAGTCAACTTGAAATCGGACAGGGGGGTCAGCGGTAGTAGACCCGGTCGTACCATTCCGGCTTGCTGCCCGCGAACGCCGGGAAGTGGGCCTTGGAGACCTTGTCTACCATGCAGGTCTCCAACTCGGTTCGACTGAGGGCCACAGGGTCGGAGATGACGGCCCGACGGACTCTCCCGTCCGGATCGATCAAGATCCTGAAGGTGATCTTCCCCGACACGTTATACACGCGCGCGTGTTTCTCGAAGCATAGATCGACGCGCAGCCGCTCGAGTTCTTTTTCGATAGCGTCCCGGTTCAAGTTGACCCGGGCCACGGTTGTGAGGTCCGATTTGGGCAACTCTGATCTGGTCCTGCCGACAATCAAATCAGGATTCACTCCAGGCGGCAAGCTGGCTTCCGGCCGGGGGGCGGGGGTCGCCTTCGCCGGGACCGGCGACGGACTCTGCCGGCGGAGATTGCGCCTCACCCGGCGCCGCTCCTTTTCCCTGAAGGTCGCGGCTATCTTGGTACCCAGCGTCTCACCCTGCACAGCCTCCGGAACCTCGGGACGCTCCCTTATCCAGCGCTGGACGAGCTTGATGTCCACGTCAGGGTAGAGAAATGCCAGGTCATCCGACTGGAGTTTCATCAAGATGGCCAACAGGAGCATGCAGATACCCGCGGGGATCAGGAAAACCTTTACATAGTCGATTCTTCGCCCTGCCGTGAGATCCAGTTGCGCCAGAAAGACTGCCAGTATGCTGTAAAGCGCCACGTAGAATCCAGCGGCCGTGAGCGCGGTAAGTCCCCACAATCCATGGTGCACGAAGGCGAGGACGCCAAAAAACGCCAGCCCCAGGAGTCCGAGTAGCATCTTGGGGGCGGGCTGGCGGAAATCCTCCGCCGGAACGCTATCCTTCTTGTCGTGGGAGAAAATCTCCACGACATCCGCTTTCCTTTTCTGGGCAATACGAGCAGCAGGTGGCGGCGGCGCGACAGGCTGGGCTGTCGAGACACCGGACGGTGGCAGCGGCGATGTGTCCGCCGTGATCTTCGGCGCGGGAACCCCGACCGAGGGTTCCACCTTACGAACTGCCGCGCGCTGCGACATCGGCATCGCTGCCGCGTCAGCAGGACGAGCAACCGGCGTGCTCCCCAGTTTCGCTGCTGGCGCCACGCGCTGCCCACTGGGCTGCACCTCCGTCTTCTCCTGGTACTCGTCCTCGACTGTCGGCGGTGAGGAAAACGGCACATCCGGCGCCGGGCCAGACGACGCGCCCCTTCCCCCAAGCACGGATTCCAGCTCCTCCTGGGAGGACACGGTCCCCGAACTGAGCGGTGGGGTCGCATCGAAACGTTGCAGTTCCGGCACATGTGCGATGACCGTCCGCTCCTCATGCTCGATGACCGAATCCTCATCCGGCTGCACACCCGGCGAGACGCCAACTCTCAAATCGTCAAGGCCATCTTCCGTCGCTGGCGGACGGCGAATGATGATCTTTGCCCCACACTTCTTGCACGTGGCTCGACTGACTTCCTTGGTGAGCTTCTCCTCCGGAATTAGATAGACAGCGCCGCAGCTTTCACATGTGACCTTCATCTAAGACCTAACCAAGGGTTTTGTTGACGATTCTCGAGACGATGGCGTCCAACATGGATTCGGGGTCTGCCACAAGGGGTGGCCAGCTCGAAGCTCCAATGACTTCATGGTCAACGTAGTGTCCGCAAAGGGAATTGTCAACAACAAACTCCTGCTCCAAAAATCGCTTGCCCGACACCATGACACAGGCTATATTGCGTGCGTCTCGAGTCTGGCAGGCCTCGAGCGACGCGAGAGTGGTGGAATTGGTAGACGCGCTGGACTCAGAATCCAGTGGGCAATATGCCTGTGGGGGTTCAAATCCCCCCTCTCGCACCAAAACAGCGGGGGGTCCGCCAGACCGTGGCGCGGCCCCTTGCAACGCAGCTTCCGCCCGCTCTCTCCGCAACCTCTGGACATGATGGACATCCTGTGCCAATGTAGGGTTCGGATGCGCGTTCTCTGCCGAACCCATCCCACGGGGCGATAGCGACTTCTTTCCTTCTCGAGGAGATCTGGGCGACGATATCGAGGCGCCCCCCACCCGTCTCGAGGCGCCCCCCTTTGGAGGCCGAATGGTGAAAGACAGCCGCTCGGACGAAAAGATAGGCGACCTCCTGGACTCTCTGGACCAAAGAATCCTCAGGCTTCGCAACGAATACGAACAGTTCTTCGTTGGCGTCGTGAAGAAGGAGCCCATAGACAAGCGGGAAGATATCGCTGCTTTGATTCGCCGCCTGGGGCGCGAACGCATGAACAACACGGCCCAGAAGTTTCGCTACCAACAACTGCGTGCGCGCTTCACCGCGTTCACCATGTACTGGAACCGCACCGTCAAGCAGCTCGAGGAGGGCACGCACCGCAGAGATATCTTCCGCGTGCGACTCAGGGAACAGGCCGAGCAGAAGCAAGGTCCGGATACTCGAGCCACCAGGCCGGCGCGTGCCGCCGAAACGGACAAGCGGGGGCAGGCCGCCATGGACACGGTACGTGACCGCGACGCGCTCGAGAAAGTCTTCGAAGACTTCCTGGCAACCCGCAAGAAATGCCACGAACGCACCGACAATGTCCATTTCGACAGGATGGTCCAGTTCATGGAGAACCAGACCGACACCATCAAGAAGCAATACCGGTGCAGCGCCGTGCAATTCGAGGTCGTGGCGGATCACGGCAAGGCAAAGCTCAAGGCCATCCCACTCCGGCGCCGCTGAAAACCGGCTCCTGCTCCCAGCCCCCAGCCCTCCCGGAAAGTCGATAGACGGCCCGCTCACCCGCTGCACATCTTGATGACCCCGAACCCGGCCAGGAGCAACACGAAAAACGCGATCGCCAGCAGGTTGAAATAGCGGTCGATGAACCGCCGAATGGTCGGACCGAAAACGAATATCAGGCCGGCGACGAGAAAAAAGCGCGCGGACCTGCCCACCAGCGACGCCAGCAGGAACATCGGGAAGGCAATATCGAACACACCGGCCGAGATGGTGAAAACCTTGTATGGAATGGGCGTGAAACCGGCGGCGAACACGATCCAGAAATCGTACTCGGAAAACAGCCCCTGGACCCGCGCGAACACCTCCGGCGTGAACCCCGGCACGGTCGAGAAGAAGAAGTGCTGCGTCTGCTGCCAGACGAAGTGGCCGATCCCGTATCCCAGGACGCCTCCCACGACGCTCGCAGCACTGCATACTGCCGCGAACTTCATGGAACGTTTCGGTGCTCCCACGGCGAGGCCAATCAGCAGGACGTCTGGGGGAATGGGAAAGAAGGAGGACTCGGCGAAGGCCAGGATGGCCAGAGCGAGAACGCCATACCGCGAATCGGCCCAACCCAGCACCCAGTCGTACAGCCGGCGTATGATGTTGGGTGTCGCAGTGGCCTCGTCAGATGTCGCCGGTGATGTCAACGGCTCCTCCACGTGCAGGGTACCCGGTTCCGCTTCCTTGTCGTCACGGTCGCCGCCGGCTCCATTCTGGATCGAGCGGTTCACGCGGCGGCCGCTGGTGCCTCTGGGTACCACAAGGGTTGGCCTATTGCAACAAAATCGGCCCGGAGGGCAGGGTGTATCGGGCCACTTGGGGGGCAGGCCGGCAAGATGCCGGAGCCACTGGGGGGGGCTGGCCGGCAAGATGCCGGCCCCACAGGGAAAGCAGGGTCCCGGGCAGTCAGAACTGCCGGGAGACCCGAATCCGAACCGGGGCATCCTGGATGGCGAGGAACCGTTTTTCGATGCCGGGCACATACTCCGAAAAACTGTACAGCACCGACGACAGCACGTGGGTGCCTCGAGTCAACCCGTTCAGGTTTCGCACCTGGTAACCCACGTTGCCGATCTGCCCGGGGAACGTTTCGGGCGGGTCCGGTCGTGATACCTGGTCGACGTAGAACAGGTCGGGTTTGAGGTCCACGTTGCTCACAATCGACAGTCGGTTGACCCACCCGCCGCGATTGCCAGGTGAATTTCCGAACGTGATCGACCAATCGGCCGGGGCCATGTCCAGGCGTTCCTCTTCGGAGGACATCTCTCCGTCCATCGGCACAGGGGTTCTGTTCCTCGAATTCAGGAACCACTGACCCGCGGCTGCCTCGCCGTCCAGGGAAATCCGCAGGTCACACGCGCTCAGGAAGGTGTCCATGTCGAATGGAAGGGTCACCGCCACCGGGAACTCGAAGAATGTGCCGTAGAAGAAGTTGTCCTGGATGGCCGATGGCGAGGGAATCTTCCAGAACAGGACGAGCCGGTTGCGCGTCCGGCGAACGACCCGAACAGGGCCGTCGATGTAGCCCATGAGGTCGCTGGTGTAGTCGTCTTCGGTCTTGTAGATATCGATGGTATCCCAGATCTTGCCCGTCAACCGGATTTTCATGCGATCGACCAGGTCGATACCCGGGCCACCGGCTTCCTTTTTCAGCACCAGGGTATCGAAGACGATGGGCGCCTGCGACGAAAACCCCAGTTCATAGGTCGTGCCGCAGACCCGCTTCCGAGAAACGTCGTAGCCGACGTAGTCGCGCGCGGCATGTGCTGGTGGCCGATCGTAGACCGCCAGGTAGAACCAACCCCGCCCTCCATCGATCGGGTCGGAGACCTCGATCTCTACACCGTGACGAAACCCTTCGCCCCACGGGGGGTGCGCGGTGCGCTCCCCGGCGTCGCCCACCTGGAGGACCCACTCGTCCTGGCTGGACAACACGCCGTCCCCGTCGTCAGGGTTGGCCTCCGGACCCGACGTGAAGACGTACTCGCCCTCTTCCGTGCGCTCATCCACCTGGCAGGGAACAGGGTGCCACGACGAGCCTCGAGCAGCGAAGCAGCCAAGATGGTCGAGGGGAGACCCCAACAACGATGGCACCGCGGACCCGGTGATGATGACGGGATCCACCTCCCTTCCCATCGTGTCGGGCAGGTCCCCGGCGGCGGCCGGGGAGATCTCCTCCCGGGACCACGCCGGCAACTCGAGGAGGACGGCGGCGACCATCGCAACGGACGCCACCGCAAGCGGCGCGCACCTCGGAAAACGTCGATGCGAGGGGCAAGGCTTGACCAGGTTGAGAACCATGGCGCGGCAACCCTCCTTGTCGGCCACCATGGCACGGCGCGTGACCCCCGTGGCGGGCACCATGAACACCGTGCCTCGATGGCGTGTAGCCGGGTTTGCGCGGAAAATCAAGACGTCCGGCCCAGGCCGCTCTTCCGCGCGAAAAGCTTGCGGCATGTGCCGTGTCCCCGCATACTGGCTACTCGAGATTCGAGGTTCGCTCTGCCGCGAATGATCTTGCCCCTGTCTCGGGTTGCAATCACAAAGCGACGGGCGAACCACACCTCCTTCTCCTTGGCCGTGTGACCGCTCCAGACTTCTCGCGGCCCGTCATACGGCCGCGCGGGTGGTGGCTTCGACCAGGCCACGACTCCCCGATTGCCACGAGGGATACCAGATGATACAGGAACGACACCGAAGACGGCGGCGGCTGTTCAGCCTGGCAGCCCTTGGGGGCGCCATGACGATGGCCGCGCTCTCCCCGCCCATGTTTGCTGGATCGCCGGCAGCCACGCAGCAACCCACGGGGGGGGCTCACCCGGTCGCAGCCGGACCGGGCAGCGGGAGCCAACCGGCTTCCTGGACCACGAGCAGCGAAACCCAGGGCATGTCCCCCGGCGTGCCAGGACGCTGCGGCTGTGAGGATCTTCCCCAGGAATACCCGGACTATACCATCACCTACGACACATACGACGCGGAGGCCGACACGTGGGACCAGGAATCCCGCACCATCACCCACCGCACCGTGGAAACGGCCCACTTCGCCATCCACTACCCGGATTCGACTTCGCGTGCCGCTCCTTCCGCAGGGTCCGGTTCGGTCCAACACACCACCTGCAGATGGGATTGGGGCATCGACGATGTCAAGAACTTCGGCCAGGATGGCTTCATCGTCGATTGCCTCGCCGAGGAGAGCTTCGCCAACAGCCTCGCGCCTCGCCTCGAGACCATCTGGAGCGCCGAAATCGGCATGGGCTACCCCGAACCCGACGCGCCAGACGGCAGAATCCACGTCTACGTGGGAAACCTCGAGAAACTCCTCGAACTGGATGTCGCCGCGGCGGCCGAGCCTTGCGCCAGCGACTCGCCAGGAGGCCCGACCCACAGCCGGCTGTTCGTGGACAGCACGGGCGCCATGGCCGGCAACATGGAGGGCGCCCTGGCGCACGAACTGTTCCACATCATCCAGAACGGGATCGACCACAAGGAAGGTCTCGCATGGACCGAGTCCACCGCCCTGTGGATGCAAAACATGATAACGGGCAACGCGGACTGGGGCTATTTCGAAATGGGAATCCAGAACTATGCCCGCCCACTGACCGACGTCGCCGACCCCTGGGCCATTCGCTACGCGCAGATAGTGTGGCCCGAGTTCCTCGCCACACACTACGGCCCGGAAATCATCAGGGACATCTGGCTCGAGGCCGATACGACCGCCGGGGACGACGGCATGGGTCCGGCATACACGTTGCTATCCAGCGAGATTGACGGCTACCAGGCCGCCATCCACCAGTTTCGCTACGACCTGTGGGCGGCACAGGGCGCACCGGTGACCGCGACCTACGCGCTGTCCCCAACATCGAGCCAGGTCGTCGAGGAATTCGAGATTCAAGAGACAGCGGCCAACTACATCGAGTTCCAGGGCGACCCCTCGAGAACCGACGGCAAGCTCAAGCTGTGCGTCGAAAACCTCGATGGACGCGAAGGACTGTGGACTCGAGCCGCGTACCAGGAAGCGGTGGCCATGACACCACCCGGGCAGGGGAAACAAGCCCCGCCCAGCGCCAAGACATGGCCGTCCTCCCCGGCCACAAAGACGATGGCCGCGGCTTCCGAGCCCTCCGATACCAGTTGGTGCGAAGGCGCGCGGGCTCTCGGTTCGGCCCCGGCCGGGTACGCCTTGCCCTTCAGCGGCTACATGATCATCACCAACGGGCCGGGCGAGGGCATGCACACCGGCTCCTCGAGCCAGGCCGTTGACTACGCCCCCCTCGGCGGGGCACCCTGGACCGTGCTGGCCGCTGCCGCCGGCACCGTCGTCGACGCAACCACTGACGAAAGCCAGACAGGCGGATTCGGAAAACTGCTGCGTATCGAGCACGCCGACGGACGCATAAGCTTCTACGCCCACTTGGACTCGATCTCGGTCTCTGACGGGGAGACCGTCTCGGCAGGCCAGGCGGTCGCCACTGCGGGAAACACCGGAAACGGGGCCGGGTATCACCTGCATTTCGAAGTGCGAAGCGGCTGGAACGAGGATAGCGTCTTCTCCGGGTCATCGGTGGACATCCGGGGCATCCCCGGCACCTGGTGGTGCGAATGGTATCCGCCCGGAGACCCCGACAAGTATAGCGGATATGCGGACACTTCCGGCGTCGGCCCCCCCGGCGACAGCGCCGGTGTCGATGACGCCCGATATGCGGGTGAAGGAGACCCCCCGGACGACACGGTCTTCGCCCCCGGCTCGACGTTCACCAAGACCTGGACCCTGCTCAACGCGGGCACCACCACCTGGGACCCCTATGCCTACCAGGCCGTCAATACAACCAATTCGTTTGGACCATCCTTGCTCAGACTGTCCGGGGACGTGGCGCCGGAGACTCTCGTGGACATCGGCGGCAACTTCACCGTCCCGGTTACCCCCGGAACCTACAAGGAAATCTACCGGATGCAAGGCCCCAATGGGACCTTCGGCGATGAGTTCTGGATCCAGATCGTCGTGTCCGAGACCGGCATCGACGACGCGGAACTGGTGACGGAAACCGCACCGGACCCCGGCACGGTGTACGCGGCCGGCGATACGTTCTCCAAGAGCTGGACACTCCGGAACACCGGCACCTCCGTGTGGACCACGGGCTACTATCGTGCCACGCGGACCTCCGGCGTGTTCGGCCCGGCCTACTTGACCCTGCCGGAAGAGGTAACCCCTGATGAGACCATAAAACTGACTGGAACCTTCACCGCCCCAACCGTACCCGGTACCTACCTGGCCACCTTCCAGATGCAGGGCTTCGACGGCACCTTCGGCGACGAATTCTCCGTGGAGATCGAGGTGCTCGGCTCCGCCCCAGGCGGCGCCTCGAGTCCCATCTACGAGGTGGGGCTGGACATGTACGACCCCGACTGCCCCGGCGGGTACCTCGAGATCGACGGTTTCGGCGGCCTCGTCCCATGGATTGTTGTCGTGGCCTCCTATGCGGGAGACCCCTCGACCGGAGACCTGTGCAGCGGGCATGGACCGGACCCGGAATGCGGGCACAACCAGACCAACCCCGAATGCGGGACTGCTCGAATCAAGGTGACGGCGACGATGGACTACCCGGACGAGGCGGAACCGATTTGCAGTTTCCGAGCCGACTCGAGGCCAGGAATTCCTGCCGGCGCCTGGCGCCTGGGACTCCTCCTGTGCCTGCCGGTGATGCGCTATCGCCGTCGGGCCCGTCGGGCATAACCGTATCAAGGGAGACCGGCGCCCGAAACCATCCCGTCGTCCCTTTCGAGTCTTTCAGGCCGGCCCTCGCTCCGCACGTTCCCATCTCCGGGCGTACCGGCTGTCGTCACGGGTGCTCCATACTCCGCTAAAGCTGGTTCAGCGCCTCCTTGACCTGTTGAGAAAAGGTCTTTCCTTGACTGTCCGTCCCGCCGTAGAACCAGGATCGGCTGAGAACGGCCTCCTGCGGCTGTTCCAGCAACTCGTAGGTGATGTGGGAGTACTTCGCGCAAAAAGCCTCGATGTTGTTCTTGGCCGCCTGGTCCACGGAGGGAGCGACCACGATCTTGCTCACATCTCGAGCCACATCGAGTTCGCCGAAGATCTGCACTTCGAAGGCCTGTACCGAGACATCCACCGGCTTCCTGGTCAGCACGGAATTCACGACCTGCACCGCGAGGTTCATATTGGTCACATCCTTGAGCCCTGTCCGGCTCTTTCCGCCGGACACGAAGTCCAGGAAGGTAAGGTAGGGGTCCGCATGGGGCTCCCCATGGTCAGTCGCCGTGTAGACGACACGGCCCTCGATCGCCTGTTTGTCGAGGACGAAGTGGGTGTCCCCGTAAGAGTTTACGCCGTATTCCTCCGGTTTCTTGCTATTCATGGTGCTATGGGCGTCCCAGTTCAAATTGACAGCACCGAACGCCGGCAACTCTTCGTCGGAGAACCCGAGCTTGCTGGTCATGACCTGGTCTTTCCAGTGGCGGAACCGGTAGTAATTCCCGCCTCGCTCCTGGTTGAGGTGCTCTGGTTTCTCCCACGTCCCGAGGTGTTTGATCGATCCCTCGAGATCCTCCTTTTCGAGCAGGTCCGAAAGCTGCTTCTCATTGCGCCTCGAGGAGCCGGCCTTGTAGGTGGTTTCGCCTTGTTCCTTGTCGGGGACCTTGTCTCCGAACCAGGCCATGGCCTGCACCGTGATGGTGATCGGGAGGTCTGCCAGGCCGGCCTTGACCTGTTGCAGCACGACTTCCCCCTGGCCCTCGTCGAGTTTCATGAACTTGGCGAGTCCTCGGGCAACGGCCTGCTCGCGGGTGACGAACCCTGTGTCCTGTTTCGTTCTTTCATCCTTCTGCTCGATTTTTCCCAGGTGCTGGCTCTGCTTGTAGGTCAACCCTTCCGTATCCGACAGGTTCGGCTGCTCCACGACGTTCCGCTCGGCGACCTTCGTGGCGAGCTTGTCCAGGCGGGCGCTGGCCCCTTCCGTGAAGGCGAGATGGTGATGTTCCTTGTCATCCTCCCCCCTGCTCCTGTTCCACCCGGGCTTGGGGACGTCTGAGCCGAAAAGCTGCTCGAAATAGTGGGAAGTAACCTCTCCCGGCGCATTCTTGACACTGAAAACCGTTGACTTATCCTCTTGCTTCTTGACAGTCTGCAGCTCGAGTGTCGCCATCTGCGCCTCGAACTTCTGGCGCAGCAGGACGAACATCTCCTCCGCCTCTTTTCCTGCCAGGTTGGCCATCAAACGCACCTGGCGCGCGGCGACGGCAACCGGGATCTCCTTGTGCATGTACTGGGCGACCGGGTCGTGCATCACGAGGGCGACGGTCAGGTCGACGACATCCTCCTTTTCGTCCATCTTCCCGAGCGAATCCAGAATCTCGGCGCGATAGGCCTCGAGCAGTTCCACCGCCAGCCGGGGTGCCAACTCCGGGTCGTTCAGCTCGTTGAACGCGATGACCTTGGCGACAGCCTCGAGCACGGCGGCCAGCAGCATGGCGTGGTTGGCGGTCCCGTCGTTCTCTTTCTTGAAGTGCTGCTCGTACTGTTTGAGAACGGTCCTGACGTGCTCGAGCACGGAAGTATCAACCTCTTTCTCCTCGCTCCCGCGACGCAAGACAAGGTGCGTATCGAGCTTTTTCTTGACGAAGGGAATCTTCCGCAGGGCTTTCAACACGCTCGACGCCGACATCTTCTTGGCCTGCACCACGGTGGGAGGCTGCTGCCCGGCACCAGGGGACCGGTCGCCCTGCTCCACGACGGCACGCCCGTCCGCTGCGCGCTGTCCGGCCACGTCCGCTTCCGCCTCGAGCCCCGGATCCTCGTTGACGGCCACGCCCTTGGCCTGGGCCGGGGCGGCGACACGCCCTTCCCGCTGCTGCACGACGTGGGCCAGTTCGTGCCCCAGCAGTTCCCGGCTGGAACGGCTGCCAGGGTCGAACTCCCCCGGCCCCAGGTGGATGTCCCGCCCTTGAGTGAGGGCTCGAGCGCCCAGGGCAGGCGCGGCCTGTCCCTGGTGGAGACGGACCTCGGAGAAATCGGTCCTGAACGCGCCCTCCATCTGTGCCCGAATCGCTGGCGGGAGCGGCGTTCCGGACCCAGGTGAGACATCGACGGGTGTCGCCCGTGGGCGGCCTCGAGATGTCCCTTTGCCGACATCGGACGCTTCGGTGGGTGAGCGCTGAACAGCCCCGGCACCGGCCAGCACACGGCCGACCGTCGCTGCCAGGGGGCGTGGCTCCAGGGTCCGCCAGTCGAACGATGGCGGGCGCGAATTTTTTGCTTTTCGCTGCGTCACCTGGAGGGGGCGTGGCTCGGCCTCGATCCAGTAGGGGAGCCTGGGGCGCGAAGAGACGCGGGCTGGCACGGTGGCGTCCAGGCGAGGTTGGAATGTCGTCACCCCCCCGGTCGCCTGCGCGGGCCGGTGCGCGAACGGACGCGTCTCCCGGGCAGTCGACCGTCCTGCCGTGCCGGGATGGCCCGTGCGATGGGTTGCGAGCGCGGGTCGGTGTTCACGCGACATGTCGCCCCCACTCCACCTGGTTTCTCGACCACACAGCCTCTCGGTCCTCGTAGACAAGGTGACACAGGGACGGGGGCATGTCCAAGGAAAAACAGGTGGAGCGGCATGCATGCCGAGAGAACGCGCGGGCGATCCAGGTGCCGGCTACACGCCGCGGCGTTCCGTGCCCCAGATGATCTTGTGCAACTGCACCTGCACGCGCGCTTGGAGACGGTCGTCCAGGACCCACCGGACCAGGGTGGCAGGATCGACTCGTCCCCAGGCCGGAGAAACGAGCGGAGGCACGCCACGCTCGCACAGGCGGTGCACGTGCATGATCTCCGCGGCGTATCGGTAGTCCTCCCAGCCCGCGATGACGAACTTGACTTCGTCTCGAGGCCGGAGCCGCGACAGATTCTCCCGGAGGAGCCGGTCTGCTTCGCCACTGCTCGGGCACTTGATGTCCATGATGGCGATGACTCGAGGATCCACGGTGGCGATGGGTTGCGTGCCATTGGTCTCGAGGAGCACCGTGGTTTTGCGATCGCACAGGATGGAAAGCAGGTCGCGGGTGGCGGGCTGGAGCAACGGTTCACCGCCGGTGACCTCCACCAGGCGGGTCCCGATCCGGTCCACCTCGGCGACCAGGGATGCGAGGCTCCTGGTCGTCCCTTCGGTCCAGGCGTAAGGGGTGTCGCACCAGGCACAACGCAGGTTGCAGCCTGTCAAGCGGACGAAGGTGCAGGGAAGCCCGGCGAAACTGGATTCGCCCTGGATGCTGCGAAAGACTTCATTGACGAGAAGGGTCCGGGTCATCCTCGTGCTCCAGGCTCACCGGCGACTCCACTGGTGGCACACCGGTCGCGGCCCCGGTCCTCGAGCCCACCCCAGGGACAGCCTGCTGCCGCCGGAGCCGGGCGAGAGCCTTGGCCACCTGGTTGGCACGGTGCCGCAAGACCGGTCTGAAATTCTCCGCCGGGATGACGCGGCGAGCGAACAGCAGGTAGCCGGTATGGCCGATCATCCGGTCCTCCGGCCGCAATCGCTGGGCGTTGACCTTGTACTTGCGTTCGAACGTCTCCAGGACCTCCACGTCCACGTAGGGCGCCCCCTGTAGCGCCTCGATGACCTGAGACACCTGGTTGGCGGTGGGGACGAGCACGCCCAGCACACCACCTGGAACGAGCGCTCGAGTCACCACCTCGAGGATGGCGGGAGGTTCCCGCACGTCGAGAAAGACCGCGTCGACGTCACATTCGTCCACACCAGCGGTCTCCAAGTCCCGGATCTTGAGTTCCACCCGGTCGATCAACCTGGATCGCCGCAAGTTGTAGGCGGCCCGCTCCGAAAACGCGGCCTCACGCTCGTAGGTGTAGACCCTGCCGGCCGGACCGACCATCCAGGCCAGGGCCGTGGTCAGCGCGCCCGACCCGGTCCCACACTCGAGGACCCGGGACCCGTTCCCGATGCCCAGCTTCACCAGAATCGTGCCCAGGTCCTTGGGATAGATGATCTGCGTGCGCCGCTTCAAAGCCTGGATGTGATCCTGCAGCGTCATCGGCAAAACGTAGACAGGACGCCCCAGGTTCGTCTCGATCGCCCGACCGTACAACACCCCCACCACGGTGGCCATGTCCACCTCGCCGAAATGGGTGCCCTTCCTCCCTTCGCCGGCTCGAGCGGCAATACGCCGACCATCCTCGCCGAACAAGATGACCATGTCGCCTTCCCGAACGACCGGACCACTGCCCGCCGGCTCTCTCGAGGATTCTGCCGGAACGCGGCTGTCGGACGACATTTCCATGATTCACTCTCAACGTTCGTAGGTGTCCAGGATAATCTTGTGCCTCTGCTTGTCCACCGTGATCATGAAGTAGCGCAGAATATCCCGCCCGATGACGGCGAAAGGAATGAACGTCCCCAGGTTGTCCAGTTCCGCTGCCAGGAAGAAATCGCCGGAAGCCGACAGGGGGGTGCCCGACATGGTCTGTCGAGCCCCGCCGCTGAGAAACCGGTTGCCACCGAACACGATCTCGGTGAAAGACACGAACACGGCCTTGTGGTAGCCCGTGATCCCCTTTGCCTGGACTGTCCTGGTGGTGTCCACGATTCCCACCTCCAGGCTCGAGGCGTAGTCCAGGTTCAGCAGCGTGTTTTCGGTGTCGGTCTCGAGGGCGACCTTGACCTTGACTTCCCGGCCGCTGGTCCGGTTGCGAATGGCGGCGTCCGTGACCACGAGATCGTCGAACTGGTAGTAGTGCTGGATCCAGGAACTCCCAGATGGTTCCGGCATGTCGTAGGTGGGAGGGAACATGGTCAGCAACTCGTTCTTCCGGTCGAGCCGATAGGAGTAGCCAGGCAGCAGGTCCGAACCGATCACGGCCACGATGTCCGCCGTGTGCAACTCCTCCACGAGCAGGGCAGGGACATCCTCGAGGACCACGTTGCCCAGTTCGACGCTCTGGAGCATGACGGTTTCGGTGTCGACCACGCCCTTGCCGCCGATCCCACGGATGAGGGGACCGGGCACGCCGGTCGCGTCGAGCGCCAGGTCGGTGACGGCCGGGCGGGAGAGCAACAACCCGGAACGACCCATGGCGAAACGGGCCAGGACCTTGTAACCGTTGATCTTGATCGATACCTTGTAGTAGTCGCTCAGGTGCGCCCGCAGAACCTCGCCTTCCCCGGCGATAATACGGCCATGGGGCGTTCCGTCCACCTGGTTGTGCAACGCCGCATCGAGCAACGCGGCTTCCTCGTTGCCCGGAAACCGCGCACGGTATGCCTCCACGATTCTCACCCGCTCCTCGTAGGACGGGGTGACGTCGACCAAGAGCCTGGCGACACGCCACTCGGGCGATGCCTGGTCGAATGCGGACAGCAACACCTGGCGCGCGTCTTCGGTGTCGCCTCGAGCCGCCAGGATATAGGCCAGCCACCAGGCGGCGTCGGTAGCCGGTGCCTGTTGCCAGACCTTGTAGAAGCAACTGGCTGCCTCCTGGAACAGACCCAGACCGAAACAGGCATGTCCAAGCAGCTCGATGTTTTCCGGTTCGTCCGGCTCGAGCCCGCGCAGTCGCTGTGCCTCCTCGTAAGCCACCGGGTACTCTCGAGCGTCGAGCAGGGCTCGAACCAGGTTCCGCTGGACGCCTGGGTCTTCCGGATTGGCTTCCCGATCGGCAAGCGCGATCCGAACGCTCTGGTGGTACCTCTGGATCGTGGCCCCGGGTGCGCCGGCGTCCTTCACCTGCGTGGAGTGGCAGGCCACCGAGAGCAAGATACCCAAGATCATCAGGCCGACCCCCACAGCTCCCGCCCGGATCGAATCCACCCGATTCCTCCGGCCGTGAAAACCGGCTCTCTCCTCCTGGTGTTTCCTCGGTTTCATGGCGAATTCCTCGATTCTCTCCCCAGTTTCCCATCCCGACACCACCCCTCCCCGATGCACCGTGCACGTCGCGCCCCTCGAGCCGGGGGGCTCTGCCCATCGGCCACGAGGTGTGGGGGGACGCTCGAGATCCGCACGCAACCGCTCGTTGCACCGGCAGGGGCTCTCGAGACAACAGTATAGCCGAGACGCGGGCGAGACGGGTCAGGAAAACCCCACATCCCGACGCCCGGGAGACGCGCAGTCTAGTCTACTCGAGGCGCCTCGCCAGCGGCCGGCACCGTTCGGCCGGGATGACGCGGCGGGCCAGCAAGCGAACCAGGGCATGCGCGGCACGGATAATCAGACTGACGGAGAGCAGGAGGAATAGAGCTGGGACATCGAGCTGGCGGTTCGGGCCGATGGCTACCGGGGGGACGACAGCCTGGATTCGAGAGAGGAGCGGCAGCTCGAGGAGGGTGTAGAGGTCGAACGGGACGCTCAGGTCCCGGTAGCCGAACACCTGTGCCAGGATCCGGATGCCCAGGAGCACGCAGAGGACGAAATAGCCGTAGTCGATGAGCTTGTGCAGCCGCGCGACGAGCTGCACGCGGTCGGCAACCGGCGTTGGCCTGGCAAACAGGGCCTTGCGTGCCGCCCTGGCCTCGGCCCAGCGTTCCCGTCTCTGTTTCAACGTCTTCAACCTGAGCGCTCGCCGCAAACGCGGCGCCGGCACGTCGGGCTTCATGATACACCATCTGTCTCGAGCGAGGGAGGGCGGTCGGGGGGAGGGTAGGCGGAGCTGTACGCTGGCGTCATGTGCCGCTCCTCGAGTGCATGGTGTGACGGCGCGAGCCGCGGGTCATGACCTCGAGGCTTGTCGCCGCCGCGCGACCTCTTCCTCGATGTAGCGAACGAACACGTCGCTCGGGGTCCCGGGTAGGAAGAGTTCTCCCACGCCGGCCTCCTTGAGCTTCGCCACGTCCTCGTCGGGGATGATGCCGCCTCCGAAGAGGAGAATGTGGTCGCACCCCATCTCCTTCATGAGCTTCATCGTTTCGGTGAAGAGCACCATGTGGGCGCCGGAGAGTACGGAAAGGCCGATGGCGTCCACATCTTCCTGGATGGCGGCGTTGACGACCATCTTGGGTGTCTGGCGAAGGCCTGCATAGACGACTTCCATGCCGGCGTCGCGCAGGCTGGAAGCCACGACCTTGATGCCTCGATCATGCCCATCCAAGCCGGGCTTGGCCAGGAGTACGCGGATCTTCCGTTCAGGGGGACGATGTGCTGCCATGTCTCTTTGCACCCCGGTTGCTGTCAAAAAGAATAGGTCTCCTGGTATTCGCCGAATTCCTCCCGGAGGACGTCCATCTGCTCCTGGAGGGTGGCGTAGCACCTGCTGCACGCGATGAAATGGGGCATGGTATTCGAGCCGTCTCGAGCCGCCTGGCGCAAGCCCTGGAGGGCGGTGCGCACGGCGCCCTCGTCCCGCCGGGCGCGAAGGTCCCGGAGCCTCTCCTTCTGCTTGACCTCCACTTCCTCGGGGATCCGCAGGATCTCGATCGGCTCCTCCTCTGCCTCCACGTACTCGTTGACCCCCACCAGGATCCGCTGCTTCCGCTCGACCTCGAGCTGGTACCGGTAGGCGGCGGCGGCGATCTCCTTCTGGAAGAAACCCTGCTCGATGGCCGGGATCACGCCACCCATCTCGTCGATACGCTCGAAATACTTTTCCGCCTCGGCCTCCATCTTGTTGGTGAGGTCCTCGACGAAGTAGGAACCGCCCAACGGGTCGATGGTGTGCGGGATGCCCGTCTCGTGGGCGATGATCTGCTGGGTGCGAAGGGCGATCTTGACCGCCTTCTCGGTCGGCAAGGCAAGGGTTTCGTCCATGGAGTTCGTGTGGAGACTCTGCGTGCCTCCCAGGACGGCGGAAAGGGCCTGGAGCGCCGTGCGCACGATGTTGTTCTCGGGCTGCTGCGCCATGAGCGAACAGCCTGCCGTCTGGGTATGGAACTTCATCAGCCACGAGCGGGGGGACTTCGCTCCGTAGCGGTACCGGAGCCGTTTGGCCCAGATCCGCCTGGCAGCCCGGTACTTGGCAATCTCCTCGAAGAAGTCGGAGTGGGCGTTGAAGAACAGGGACAGCCGAGGGGCGAAGGCGTCGATGTCCAACCCGCGCTCCAGGCAGGCTTCGATGTACGCAAAGCCGTCGGCGAGCGTGAACGCCAGTTCCTGCACCGCGGTCGACCCCGCCTCCCGGATATGGTACCCGGAGATCGAGATGGTGTTCCAGAGGGGCAGGTGCTCTGTACAGTACTCGATGAGGTCCGTTATCAGGCGCACGGATTCTCGAGGCGGAAACACGTACTCCTTCTGGGCAATGTACTCCTTGAGAATGTCGTTCTGGAGCGTCCCGCGAAGCCTACGGGACGAAACGCCCTGCTTCTCGGCCACGGAGATGTAAAAGGCGAGCAGGATCGACGCCGGTGAGTTGATGGTCATCGACGTGGAAACCCGGTCCAGGGGAATGCCGTCGAACAACCGCTCCATGTCCTCGAGGCTCGAGATGGCAACGCCGCACTTGCCCACTTCCCCGACCGCCCAGTCGGAATCCGAGTCATAGCCCATCAGCGTCGGCATGTCGAAGGCGGTGGACAGCCCGGTCTGGCCTTTCTCGAGCAGGTACTTGAACCGGCGATTCGTGTCCTCCGGCGTGCCGAACCCGGCGAACATCCGCATGGTCCACAGCCTGCCGCGATACATGTTGGGCTGGACGCCTCGAGTGAACGGGTACTCCCCGGGTACACCGATATCGTCCAGGTACCGGTCCAGGCCGGCGTCGCTCAACAAGTCGGGGTCGGGAAGGCCGAGAAGGTCGATCTCGGCGCCGGACAGGTTGGTCGTCGTCTCGTTCCCCGGGCGCCGCGGAGACGCTGCGACCCGCTGCTTCCAACGGGAAACCATGGTGGTGAGCCGCTCCCGCGGGTGGTCCGGCCCGCCGGAAGCCGGGCCCGCACCTCCAGACATCCGTCCCAGGTCGTTGTCACTATGTTCCATCGTGGGCTCCCATTCCGAACGGTGAACGCCAGTTCCGTTGCCCCGCGAAACGAGGCCTACATGATAGGTCGCCCTGTCACGTAATGTCAATACCAAGCCACGACGGCGGGCACGCCTGCGGGATCCGCGTGCTGCCCTCTCGAGCGCAACGGGTTCGTTGCCAACGATTCTATTGTACAATGGATCCGTTGCCAAAATTTCTGTTGGCAAGTGGCTGCCGGGAGGGTATCTTGCGGGGAGATCATGGTTGTCCTCGAGATGCAGGCCTCAAAGCCCAGCACCCGAGCCCCGGTCCGACAGTACACCGGATTCCACACGGAGAGTGTCACCATGAACAACATCACCGGCGCCCCGGTCACCGGCTCCAACTTCTACCCTCGACAAGGCCAACTGGCCCACATCTGGAGACGCCTTCCCCACTCGAGCCTGTTGTTGGCCGCGCCGAGGCGGTCCGGCAAGACTTCGATTCTGTTCCATATTCGTGACAACGCCCAGTTCGACTACGTGCCTCTCTTCTTCAACGTGGAGGGCGACTATCACCCCGCGGCGTTCATCGCGCACCTGGTGGACCGGCTTCGCAGGGCGAAGGGATTGCCCGCTCTCGGCAAGTACCTGGGAAGCCTGTTCGATGCGCTCTTGCCGGAGAAGCTCAAGGTAACGGTCGGCTCCGACTTGGTCAAGGTGGAGCTTGAAAAGGCTTTCCGGGCCACCTGGGACGAACAGGGACAGCGCGTGCTCGACGCCCTGCGACAGATCCCCGAAGGCCAGAGCGTCGTGTTCCTCGTCGACGAGTTTCCGCTTCTGCTCCAGAAAATGCACCGTGCACCGGACCTGGGGAAACCAGTGGTCGCACAGTTTCTTCACTGGTTCCGCTCACTGCGAAACGATCCGGAGCTTGTCCAGGGAAAGGTGCGCTTCGTCTTGACGGGCTCCATTGGAGTGGAGGGGATTCTCCGCAGGCTCCATTTGTCCGCATCCCTGAACGATCTGGACCGGATCACCCTGGAACCCTTTTCCAGAGACCAGGCACTCGGTTTACTCCGCATGCTCCACGCCTCAGATGCCGGTGGGGAGCAAAGCCGTGATGCTCAAGAAAGGGACACGGAAACCCTGGACCCGGTGTTCAACACCATGCTGGATCGGATCGAGGAGCTGAGCCCCTACTATGTCCAGCTCTTCTACAAGGAAGCCCGGGAACTGGCCGACGATTGTAGTACGCCGCTCGACCAGGCACTGGTGCAACGAACCTACGAGGAGCGCATGTTGGGAGCGGCTGGACGCCGGGCACTCTCCCACTACCAGGAACGGCTCGACGACGCCTTGCCGGAGAAAGAGGCCAGCCTGGCGCGCTTCGTCCTCGATCTGGCTGCAGAGCGCGAGCAAGGCATCTCCGAAGCCCGTGTCTACGACCAGATCGACACGGAGACCGGCATGTCTCCGGACGCCGTGGACCCGATCATCCAGATACTGCTCCACGACGGCTACCTCAAGCGCGATAAAAGGCGGCTGCGCTTTCGTGCCCGGCTGCTACGCGACTGGTGGCGGAACGAACGGTCCGCGGTGAGACATGCCGCGAAACGGAAGCGACGGACGGGAAGGTTCAAACCGTGAGGGGCCGCTGGCGCCGGGCGTCCCGTGACCCGGTTGGCGCGACAGACACGCGCAGGGAAAGTCAGACATGCAGACCCAGGACAAGGCATTCCTCTACAACCCGGCCATGCTCTCCAGGGAGGAGCTGATCAGTTCCTTCACGGCGAGGCACGAACTGTTGCAGCGTCTCCTGGACGTGATACGGCAGCAGAAAGCCGATTCCGCCGGACTCCAACACCTCCTGCTCATCGGGCCACGGGGTAGTGGCAAGACCACACTCCTGTTGAGGCTTCGCTATGCCGTCGAGGACGACCCCGAACTGGCCGCGCGCTGGACCCCCATCGGCTTCGCGGAGGAAGAATACGGCGTTGGAGACCTGGCGGATTTCTGGCTCAAGGTGCTGGAAAACCCTGAGAACAACACGAGTGGCTCTCGTGGCAAAGACATCGCACACCGGCTGCGCCGTGAGACCCGCGATGCCGAGCGCCTGGAGGCACTGGCGTTGGTCGAACTCGAGCGCCGCGTGACCCGTTCCGGACGAAGGCTTCTGCTCCTGGTGGACAACGTCAACCTGATCCTGGACCAGATCCGGGAGGACCGCCAGATCCATCGGCTGCGCGCGGCACTCATGGAAAAGCCCTGGCTCCTGATGGTCGCGGCTGCGCCGAGCACCTTCGAATCCATCGAACTCTCCAACGCGCCGTTCTACGAGTTTTTTCAGACCCACACACTCCGAGGCCTGTCCCTCGACGACATGCGCGCGGTGCTGTCCCAGTGGGCCGAACGGGAAGGCAACCGGCACCTGCTGGACAAGTTGCGTGAGGGCGCCCCCCTGCTGCGCAGTCTTCACCAGTTGACCGGAGGCAACCCGAGGATGATCGCTGTCATCTATCAACTGCTTCGAGACGCACCCCTGACCGACGTCTATGCCGTCTTGAGGCGCCTCGTCGACGAGGTCACCCCCTACTACAAGCACCGCACCGAAGAACTCCCCATCCAGGCCCGCCGAATCGTGGATGGGCTGGCCCGCCGTTGGGATCCGACCCCGGCTCGAGAGCTGGGATTGGACCTCAGGATCCCGACCAGCGTTGTCAGCGCACAGCTCAACAAGCTCGCTGGTGACGGCTGGGTCGAGAAGTTCAAACAAGCCCGGCCGACCACCTATCAGCTTGCCGAGCGCTTCTACAACATCTACTACCTCATGCGGCATGGACGGAACGAAATGGAGAGGCTCCGCGCGCTCCTCCGCTTCATGAAGTATCTCTACGACGACCAGGATCTGGGGCTGCTGTTGCGGCGCATTGAGGCGAGGATGGGACGGGGAGGAGAAGGGGGTCCACACAACGACGAAAATCTGCTCGAACTCGCGCGCCTGTCGATGATTGCCGAGGCCGCCGAAAGCAGCCAACTGAAACGATATACCTTCGACCGCGCGTTCTACTGGGCCAGAAGAATCTGCACGGACAAGGATTCCCTGGCGAGCTACTTGGATCTGGATGGCGCCCGGGCGGTGCTCGGCGAAGAGCGCGTGGAGACCGAGCTGAACCTTCCAGAGATGCAAAGGCGATACGAGGAGGACCCCAATCCCGAAACGGCCGCCGCCTATGCCGACGCCTTGCTCGGACTGGGGGAGTTGAACCGTGTCGTACCGGTGCTCGAATGGGCAATCGCGAATGACGGGGGCAACCTCTCATGGCTTCGCGCCCTCGCTTTGACGTTTCTCAACCTCGCTCGGAGTGAAGAAGCGTTGAAGGCGGCCGAACGGGCCTGCGAGGCGTTCCCTGAAGAATCGGAACCGTGGAACATTCGGGCAATCGCGGCGCAGCAGCTCGGTCAAATGGAAAGCGCAGAGGGGTGGTTCCGCAAGGCCATCGAACTGAAGCCAGAAGACCCGACTCTCCGGTTGAATCTGGCCAATCTGTTCCTCTCGACAAACGATGTGGCCCGAGCGGAAACCACCCTGGCCGAACTCCTGAAACGGGACGCCGGCAACAGTGCGGCGCACTTCCTGCTTGCGCAAACCTGTATTGTGCGGAGGGAATTCCAGGCCGCGGAAGAGCACCTTCGCCTTTTCTCCGCCAAGGGAACAGAAAAACGACAGGGGTTCGCCGGGGTCTTCCTCGCTCTGTGCCTCAGAGAACAGGGACGAGAGACCGCAGCCAGCAAGACGTTGGGGCGAGCGCTCCGACAATTGCGCGACCCGACCGAACTTGGCCAGTTGGCAGGGTTCCTGTCTCAAGTGGGACAGTTCGTCGAAGCCGAGGCGGTCGCACGACGCCGTCTGGAGGTGGACAATCAGAAACATCCGGCGCCGCATTTTAAGTTGGCCGTTGTCCTGTACAGGGCAGGCAAGACGGAAGAGGCCGAGCGGTCCTTCACGAGAGCACTCGAAACCGCAAAGTCCCGTGAACTGGCACACGAACTCGGTCAATGGTGTCTCGTGTCTGGTCTAGTCCGGCAAGCGACGCGTGCTTTCTCTCAGGTTGTCGAGCTGGACGAACGGTTCGGGTTGGCCTGGTCGAACCTCTCCGTCGCACAGTTGCTGGCGGGCGAGACCAACGAGGCGCTCGAGTCGGCGAGGAACGCCGTTCGATGGGCGCCGGAGGACACGAACGCTTGGACGAATCTCCTGGCATGTGAACAAGCCACAAGGCGATTCTCGGAGATGTTGGACACCATAGCGAAGGCGAGAGGGCATGGCCACGACACGCCCGATTTCGCCGCTAAAGAACTCGAGGCGTTAGTCGCCCTTTCTCGGTTCGACGAGGCCAAGGCGGCCGGGCACGCAGCCACCAACAAATGGGGAACGGTTCCCCCGCTGCTCGTGCCTCTCGCCCGACTTCATCGCCTGACAGGCCACGTCGACAAGGCGTTGGACATCCTAAGCGCGCATACTCCCTCCGTGGCCGCTCCCGAGTATGCAAACTACTGGTACGAATTCTTGCTGGCCGCGAAGCAGTCGGAACGCAGGGAGGAGACGCACGCCGCACTGCTCGCGCTGACCCAAGCGCCCAAACTTTCGAACGAGATACTCCAGGACATGTTCACCACGGCCGCCGCTATCCAAGACGGGCCGGCGCTCGAGGCCTTTTTCGTGGCGTTGTCCCACAATGTCGCCACTGTCAGACTTCTCCCGATTGCGCAGGCTTTCGAGGCAACTACGGGAGAGGCGGACCGGGATGAAAGGCTCCGCGGCCTGTTCGAGAAGGCCTGCGCTCGAAGCAAGGCGAGAGAGGACATTCTGCGCGTGCTGACGCAAATGGAAACCTTCCTGAGGTGTCTGACCGATCTTGACATGGAGGGCGCGGAATCCTCTGCTGGCGCCCTGGAGGCCGAATCAAAGATTCAGGCAGCGGATGCCTGGACGACGTTGGGGGACCAGAGAGCGGCCATGGGGCAGACAGAGGCGGCCGAACGGGCGTGGCGGCATGCCCTGGAACTGGTTCCTTGGCTCGAGTATGGCTACAGACTGATGACACACTATCACCTTTCGGGCCGATGGGGCGAACTCGAGGTCCTGGCGCGGGAACTCGGCGAGCGGTATCCTGGTGACCGTCCCACCCAACTCTACCTGGCCGAAGCCCTTGAAGCTCTCGGCAAGACGGACGAAGGCCGCGAACTCTGGGACAGGTTGTTGGAAGATGCTGCGGACGCATTCCCAATTCACCTGCGAAGACTACGGCTTTTCGCCCGCTTGGGCCGAAAAACCGAACTCGACGCCGAACTGGAAGAAATCATTCCCCTGGCCAAAGAGCACCCTTCGAAGGCGGAGGAGTTGCTTGGACTCATGTGGGATCATGGATACCAGGAGCGAGCCATCGAGTTGTCCGAGGCACTCGTGGGGCAGCACCCTAAAAGCGGCGATCTGTGGGCGATCCGCGCGGACCTACTGCTCTTGCCGGAAGCGCACGCGCTCCTGGGTACCGACGACGCCCTCGAGGCTGCGGAGACCGCGGCCCGCCAGGCCCACGCCGTGCTACCGGACGACCCCGACATTCTCGCCATCCTGGGGGAGGCGTGTGCCCGTCGTGGCAAATGGCGGGAAGCCCTCGGCCACCTGGAGACGCTCCTGGATACCCTGTCCAGCCTGGAGAGTGGCCAGGAAGCGTCGGCGCCAGCGGGTGGCGACGACGAGGTTCTCGAGGACGCCATGTTGGATCTTGCGGTGAGCCTGGCCGCTGCCGGTGCGTCTGCCGAACTGGCGAAGCTGCTCGACGAGAAGGGCTTTGCCGGCCGCTGGGAACCCTTGCGCGTGGCCCTGGCAGTGGACAGTGGAGAGCAACCGGACCGGTTGCGCACCGTGGCCCAGGAGATCGCGGACGTGGCTCGAGAACTCCTGGAAAGGGTCCAGGAGGAACGCCGGAGCGAGGACGCGGCGCCGCGTGAGGGTGGCGTGTAGTCCGGATCACGCGCCGCGCCTCTTACTTCTCTTCCGTGCTCCATTTCCTCTCCCCGCCGCTTGTCGCCCCGGGGAGGGCGCGTTATTGTTCTCACCTTCAACCACGTTTTTCCGTGCGCCACGGGCAGGCAGGAGCCGGCGCGCCGGACCACCCCATGGCGAGGCAACGGGAAACGACGAGCACACCACCCGCGTGGTCGAGGGGGTCGCATGGAGTACACCCTGACATTGATCAAGGGAGACGGTATCGGGCCGGAGGTGACAGGTTCCGCGCTACGGGTCCTCGAGGCGGCCGGTGTACGCATCCGGTGGGACGAAGTCCTTGCCGGACGCAAGGCCATCGAACGATTCGGCACCCAGGTGCCTGGCACATTGGTCGAGTCGGTCCGGCGCAACAAGGTGGCCCTCAAGGGCCCGACCGGAACACCGATCGGAAAGGGGTTCCAGTCGGCGAACGTGCTGCTGCGCAAACAACTCAACCTGTACGCATGCCTCCGTCCGGTCTCGAACGTCCCGGGTGTCCGGACGGGCTACGACGATGTCGACCTGGTCGTGATACGAGAAAACACGGAGGGTCTCTACTCGGGTATCGAGCACGAGGTCAGCCCTGGGGTAGTGATCACGCTCAAGATCATGACAGAAGCGGCCTGCTGGCGTATCGCTGAGTGGGCGTTCACCTACTGCCGCTACCACGGACGCCACAAGGTCACCGCGGCCCACAAGGCCTCGGTCATGAAGATGAGCGACGAACTCTTCCTCCGCTGCATGCGCGAGGTCTCGGAACGTTATCCGTTCATCGAATACGAGGAGATGCCCATCGACGTGGTGGGGCTGCACTTGGCCATGGATCCCACGCGGTTCGACGTGCTGGTCCTCGAGAACCTCTTCGGGGATATCATGTCCGACCTCGCCGCCGGGCTCGTCGGGGGAACGGGATTGGTTCCCGGGGCCAACATCGGCGATGACTGCGCCGTGTTCGAGGCGGTCCACGGGAGTGCCCCGGACATCGCGGGTAAGGGCCTGGCCAACCCCACGGCGATGCTGCTATCCGCTGTCCTGATGCTCGAGTACATCGGCGAACGCAAGGCCGCGAAGCGCATCCGCAACGCGGTCTACACGGTGCTCGAGGCGGGCAGGGTACGCACGCGGGACCTGGGCGGAACCGCGTCGACCTCCGAGTACACCCAGGCGGTCATCGACGCACTGTAACCTCGAGGAGAGGCACAATGGCACACAAGGTTACACTGATTCCAGGTGACTGGGCCGGCCCGGTCGTGGCCGATTCGGTCTGCCGGATCATCGACGCCGCCGGTGTCGATGTGGAATGGGACGAACAGGTGTGTGGGACCGCCACCTGGGAAGGAGAGGGGGAACAGGTTCCCGCGCGTGTCCTCGAGGCCATCCGGCGCACCGGCGTGGCACTCAAGGGCCGCATCGCCACCCCGGTCGGAGCGGATATCGCCAACTCCAACGCCATCCTTCGCCGGCGCCTCGAGCTGTACTGCAACATTCGCCCGCTTCGCAACGCCTACGGACTTCCGTGCCGCCGCCCGGACCTGGACATCGTGCTCGTCCGGGAGAGCATGGAGGATGTCTACGCGGGCAACGAGCACGAGGTGATTCCCAACGTGGTCGAGACCTTGAAAGTCACCACGGCGAAGGGGTGCGAACGGATCGCGCACAAGGCGTTCGAGTATGCTCGCGCCCACGGCCGCCGCAAGGTAACCACGGTCCACAAGGCCAACATCATGAAACTCGCCGACGGCCTATTCCTCGATGTCGCGCGCAGGGTCGCAAGGGGCTATCCGGATATCGAGCATACCGACATCATCGTCGACAACTGCACGATGCAACTGGTCTCCCACCCGCAACAGTTCGATGTTCTGCTGCTGACCAATCTCTACGGGGACATCGTGTCGGACATCGGTACCGGACTGGTAGGGGGCATCAGCACGGCGCTCAGCATCCTGCTCAACGACGACGGGATCCGCGTGTATGAGTCTACCCACGGGCAGGCAAGCGACGAAATGGGCGAAGACGCCGCCAACCCGCTCCCGTTGCTGACGCCGGCGATAGCCATGCTCCACGATCTCGGGGAGGGAGACGCCGCCGGACGGATCGTGCAAGCGGTCAGGGACGCCCTCGCCGACCGCGGAGGCACGCCGGGGGTCGGTGGCCAGGCCACGGGACAGCAATTCGAGCAGGGCATCATTGCTCGCCTTCGGGACTGACGACGGTCAACCACGAATCTTCAGCGGGTCCAGCAGGCCGCGCGAACGGAGAAAGTCGCCGACGTCGCCAGGGACCGGTGTCTGCGTCCCGAGGATCACCTTCACGAACGACTCCACCGCAGCCTCCTCCTCCCCCCGCTCGAGACTCCTGCGCCCCCGGTTCAGCTCGATCACCATCAAGTCGTTCATGATCGTGTCGGTCGTGGCGGACACCTTCCGGACCAGGTCCTTGCCGGCGAGCCGTCTCAGCGCGTCGTCGGGGAGTTCGAACTGGGGGGACTCCGCGGGCAGGCCCACATCGGGCAAGGCGTCGTGGGATTGCCCTTGCGTAACCGCTTCACCCCACAACGAAAAACGCACATTCAGGGGGAAATCAGCCCGCACGCACCGCGCCCGGTAGGTGGCGGTCACTCGCACCGACCGCCTGTGAACCCGCACCGGGATGGTCACGTCGCGGTAGTCCACGGCACGAATCCGCTCGGGCAGGGCTGCCATCTCCTCGGTAAGACCCACGTGCTCGGTCCCCAACTCGTTGTACCGGCGCGACAACTCCTCAAGCCTCACCCGAATCCGGTTCCTCGCGGCCAGATCGCTTTCCGCGGAAAGCTTCGCGTTGAGGGCATCGATCTCTTCGCCGATCTGCTCGATCTGCCCCGTCAGGGCGTCACGCTGCCGGCTCAGTTCGGCAATCCGGGGGTTGGGCACGAACCGTTCTCCCACCGGGATCGACCTGACCGCCGTGCCGGCTTCGATCGTCTCCGAAACCGACGCCTCGATGTCAGACAGGCTGATGTCCAGACCGTCCCCCGCCTCATCCTCGAGCCGCTGCACGAGAAAGGGGTGCCGGAACTCGAGATCGGCGAGCGCGGCAACGATGTCGGGAAAGGATCGGGCCGACGAATCGAGCGACCAGTGCACCGGGAGCTGGTTGCGCTGTAGCAGTTCCCGGCGCCGGTCCTGCACGAGCTGCGACAGTTCCGGGCGACCCGGATTGAGCGCCTCGAGCGCCAGGGAAGCGACCAAGGCGTTTCCGGGAAGGCTTCCGCGGTCATACTCGCGCAGATCGGCCTCGAGCTGCTGGGAAAAGGCGTCGGCGAGGGCGTCTCGAGCCGCTCTCACATCCTGGCTGTCCGGCACGAGTTCCAGCAGGGCGTCCAGGACCGCCACCGCTTCCACGACGCGATGGTCGGCCTGGAGATCTGCGGCGCGGCCCATCTCGCTGCTGACAAG
Organism: Myxococcota bacterium; assembly: GCA_024278455.1. Taxonomy (GTDB): domain Bacteria; phylum Myxococcota_A; class UBA796; order JAJRTE01; family JAJRTE01; genus JAJRTE01. Next base: position 3,281 of record JAJRTE010000280.1, on the reverse strand, counting down.
GGCATCGACGACAGCCTGCACCTTCGGGTGGTCGGGCGAGAGTGCTCGAGCCTCCCTCGCGAGCGGGATGGCCTTGCCCGGTTGACCGGCGCGCAAAGCGTCCATGGCTCGATTCGCGCGGACTTCCGCGAGTCCGCCGGTGGCCGCATTCAAGCGCTCGGCCATCTTTTCCGGCGATGCCTCACCGGACGCAATGACCGACTGGTACAGGGAAATCGCCTCGTCGTAGCGCCCCTGGGCCTCGAGGTCGATCCCTTGCTTGATGTAGGGTGCGGCGGGAGAGCATGCCTGGAGGAAGGCCAGCAAAAGAAGGCCGAACGCACCGCGGTCTGCCACGCTGGACAGGTGTGCCGCGGTCTTCTTCGCCCATCTTCGAATCGCTCTCACCATGGGTTCCGCCCTCATCACGCCATATCCAGGAAGAGACGTTCCTCTTCGGTGCCAGCCGGCCCACGCCCGCCGTTTTCCCGGGAACGCCGTGGTCCCATCTTGCCAGATGCCCGCAGGGATGGCAAGGCGCATTGCCCGAACCTTCCCCGACTTCCCGCAGGAAGAGGGGTGCGGGAAACGGGTCTGGAGAGGTTGCCGCTCAGTCACGACCCGGTGCGGGACGAGCTTCGAATTTGGGTTGACATCGGGCCTGGGGCTCGGTAAAGTTACTCTCGTTTCAAGGCTTAGTAGCTCAGGTGGTTAGAGCGTGCGACTCATAATCGCAAGGTCGGTGGTTCGAGCCCACCCTAAGCCATCAGGGAAGACTCGAGGAGGGGTTTCGGCCGTGGGTCGAGACCCCTTTTCTTTTTCTCGTTTTTTCGCCTGTACGGTCCGTGCCCGCGCGAGGTCCTGCCGCGGGGCTTGCCTTGAGGATGGCTGCCTGTGAACGTCGGCGATGCACATCTCGAGCACTCCGTAGCCGGGCCGGCGAGAGCGCATTCTGGGGCCTCCGAGCCACCGGGCGGGGCTGGCCGGGGCACCGATTCCAAGGCGTTCATCTACGGTACCGCCCTGCTGCTCGTCGCGACCGCAGCCGTCTACTTCCCTGTCATCCTTGCCGATTTCGCTTGGGACGACCAGGGACAGATCCTGGACAACGCCGCCAATTTGAGCCTGTCCCACGTCCCTGGCTACTTCGTTTCCGACGTCTGGTCCATGACGGAGCAGGAAAACATCCATCGTCCGCCGTACTATCGCCCCCTGTTCCTGGCCAGCCTGGCAGTGGACCACGCCCTGTTCGGGCTCTCTCCCCGGGGCTACCACCTCCACTCGCTCCTGTGGCACCTGGCCGCCACGGCGTCGCTGCTCGCGTTCCTGCGCCGAGTGCTGCCCCGCTTCCCGGCCCTGTTCGGCGCCGCGGTCTTCGCCCTCCACCCGGTCCAGTCCGAGTCGGTCTGCTGGATATCCGGACGCGCCGACCCGATGGCGGCCTGTTTCACCTTCCTGGCCCTGTGGGCACTGGCGCCAAGGACCCCCGGTCCGGGGCGACAGGTGGCAGGAGCACTCGCCATGGCCGGGGCACTCTTCTCCAAGGAGCCCGCAGTGGTCGCACCGGTCCTGCTCGCCGGTGTGGACCTGGCCCGGTTCGGCCGGCCGGGACCGGTTCGACGCTACGCCGGCCTGGTCGCCGTCACCATGGCCTGGGCAGGACTCCACCTCTACGCGGCCGCCAATACCGGCTTGCCCCCGGGCAGGCTCGGGCACCTCTGGCCGAAGCTGCTCGATGTCCTGGGACTCTACGGGCGACTGCTGGTCTGGCCCTACCCGCTGACAACCGGCCGGCACCTGCTCTACTTGTCACCACCCTGGTGGGCCACCGTGGCGGGCATTGCGGCCATGCTGGGACTCTCGGCGTGGCTGATCAGCAGGGGGGGGAAGCCCGCGACCGCCGGGCTCGCCTTCGCCCTACTCGCCTTCCTACCCTCCCTCTACGCCATGGCCGGAAGCTACCAGCTCGGAGAACGCTACCTCTACCTGCCCCTGGCCGGAGTAGCCCTGGCCGCGGGTGCCGCGTCGCAAGGTATCCGGCCGGCTCGAGCCGCCTGGGGCCTGCCGCTTCTCCTGGCCAGCCTCTGGGCCATCCAGGACCGGCTCCCGGACTGGCAAGACGGCCTCAGCCTGACCGAGAGCGAAGTGCGGGTGGCGCCGAATCCCTATACTTGGGGCGGATACGGGCTGGAACTGGCGGCCAGAGGCCGGTGGGAGGAAGCGCTGCCTTGGCTGAGACAGGCGTTGGACGCCACACCGCCGGACCAAGCGGTTTGCACCGAATCCGTCCGCGCGGCCCTCCTGACCGGCCGCAGGCGGGAAGCCTCGGCTCTGGCCATCCAGACCCGGCGACAGCGTTGTCATCCCACCTACGAACTCGTTCTGCTGCACGGGCTGGCATTCGCACGGAGCGGGCAGTGGGAGGACGTCGCCAAGGCTACCCGGTTTCTCGAGAAACAGCACGAGGACGACCGGTGGATGCCCCTCGGCGCGGCCCTGGCCCTCGTTCGGGGAAACCTCGCCCAATACCGCGACCTGACACGCCGCAGCGGCGAAGGTGGAAAGCGTTTCCGGGAGATGGTCACCCTTTTCCTGAAAGAAGGAGGCAGGCCCGACCTGGTGCCCCTCGTCTCGAGCGCACTGGAAAACGGCGGTGTCGGCCCCGGAGACCTGCCGGCCCGGCCTTTGCCAATCGATGTGGGGGGTGAAATGGGGAATGGAGAATGAGGGATGGCGAGGGGTGAGGGGCGAGGGGTGAGGGGCGAGGGGTGAAGGGTGAGGGGTGAGGGGCGAGTGGCGAGGGGCGAGGGGTGAGGGGCAATCGCACGAGACTTCTCCATCGCTCGCTTACCGGAGAGGGACGGGGGTGAGGGTCTTCTCAGAAATCTGGCCTGCTCATCGACAAGGTGCCCTTGTGGTCCAACGCCGCTCGCAAGTCCTCCCTCCGCATGATTGCGGGGCAAATACCGACTGTCCTCTGTTTGCGCCTGTGCTAAAATCATCGTAGGGTCTCAGGTGGGGGGCCAACGTGATAGATGACCGTCGTATACCCCCGCCGGCGCCCAACTTCTAGCGGAAACCTCGTTATCCTACGGATCCATGCAACATTTCCAAATTTCGAGGAGATCCACACCCAGAGGTGATCCATGAATCTTCCCTATGGCCTCTCCGATTTCGCACGCATCCGCCGCGATGCTTCCTACTACGTGGACAAGACCCGCTTTGTCGCCCATCTCGAGAGTGGCGATCTGGGAAGTCGCTACCTGATGCTGCTCCGGCCCCGTCGTTTCGGCAAGTCCCTG
>JAJRTE010000019.1 GCA_024278455.1 Myxococcota bacterium | reverse complement strand
CACCCACACCGTACGGGCAGGTTCCAAACCCGCCCCAACACCCACACCGTACGGGCAGGTTCCAAACCCGCCCCAACACCCACACCGTACGGGCGGGTTCCAAACCCGCCCCAACACCCACACCGTACGGGCGGGTTCCAAACCCGCCCCAACACCCACGCACGGGCCCCCACCGGCAATCGCACTTGCATTTCTTCCTCACATCCGTCAAATAGAACCCTGGACAGACACTTGCGCAGGACGACAAGGAGCACCATGGCGAAACTGGAAATCCACAAGTTCGGCGGGACGAGCGTAGGAAGTGCACATCGGATCCTCTCCGCGGCCGGCCTGGCAGCCCGTGCCGCGGAAAACGCTCGAGTCGTGGTCGTGGTCTCGGCGCTTGCCGGCGTGACCGACGCGCTCGAGACGCTGGCGGACGTGGCGGAGCAGGGAGACGCCTCGCGTGGCGCCGCGCTGTTCTCGGACATCCTGGCCCGCCACCTGGACACGTTCGCTGACCTGGATGGCGCGCTGGCGTTCGGTTCCGGCCCGCTTCGGGACGAGGTGAAGCGGGAAATCCAGGAACTCTGCGAAGGGCTTCGCCGGAGGTTCGACGCCGCAGTGATCCTCGAAGAGCTGACACCGCGCGTTCGAGACGCCATGCTAGCTACCGGGGAAAAGCTGTCCGCACGCATCATGGCGGCCGTGCTGGAGGCTCGAGGCCTGCACGCGGTCCCAGTGGACGCTGACACGTTCCTCGAGACCGACGGTCGCCACGGGGAGGCATCGCCCATGGCCGGCATCGTCGACCGGACGATCGCCGCCAGGATCGAGCCGTTGCTCGACGACGGCCGGCTTCCAGTGGTGACCGGTTTTTGCGGACGTGCTCCTGATGGCGCGACCACGACGCTGGGGCGCGGCGGGTCCGACCTCACGGCCACGCTGCTCGCCGCGGCGCTCCACGCCGACGAGGTGACGATCTGGACCGACGTCGACGGGGCATTCAGCGCCGATCCTCGAGTCGTGCCCGAGGCGCGGCTGATCCGGCAGTTGAACTACCGGGAAGCCACGGAAATGTCCTACTACGGAGCCAAGGTACTGCACCAGCGGACGATCATCCCCGTGGCAAGGATCGGGATTCCGGTGTACGTCAGGAACTCCCTCGATCCGTCCGCGCAGGGTACGGTCGTGGATCGGCGGTTCACGCCCGGTTCCCACCCGGTCAAGGCCATCAGCGCGATCCAGGGCCAGGCACTGGTTTCGGTGGAAGGCAAGGGCATGGCGGGCGTGCCGGGAGTCGCGGCCCGTGTGTTCCGGACCCTCGCCGACGAGGGCATCAGCGTGACGATGATCAGCCAGTCGAGTTCGGAGTCCTCTATCTGTCTGGCCGTGCCCGAGTCCGATGCCCTGGCGGCGGAGATGGCACTCAAGCAGGAATTCCGTCTCGACATGTCCTACGGAGATGTCGAGGAGGTGGCGGTCCGGCAGCAGGTGGGCCTCGTCGCCGCCGTGGGGCTCGGCATGGCGCAGACGCCCGGCGTTTCCGCCCGCGTGTTCTCCTGCCTGGGTGCCCGTGGTATCAATGTCATGGCCATCGCCCAGGGATCTTCGGAACTCAGCATTTCCGTCGCCGTTGACGCCCACCAGGTCCGCGCCGCCGTGCGGGCCATCCATGCGGAATTCGGTCTCCACCGGGCGGATACCGGCGTGGACGTACCCGGCGGTTTCGATCTGATCGTGCTGGGTTGCGGCCGAATCGGCCGGCGACTCCTGGAACTCGTGCGGGCCCGGCGCGCACACATCCAGCAGCGTTTTGGCCTCGAGGTGCGGGTGGTCGGTGTGGCCGACAGGCGCGGCTACCTGTTGGCCCCTGCCGGTCTGTCTGACGAACGGCTCCAGGCGATCCTCGATGTCAAGGCCCGTGGCGAGCCCCTGACCGTGCTTCCGGACAGCGTCGCCGCCGACCGAACGGAAGCGCTGCTCGAGGAGGCCGTGACCTACCGGCTTGTCCGCCCTGTGCTGGTGGACGTTTCCGATTGTGACACCTCCGGTGCCCTGTTCCGGGAGGCGTTTCGTCACGAATGCGATGTAGTGACGGCCAACAAGAAGCCGCTGACCGGACCTTACCAGGATTTTGGCGACCTGATGACAGAAGCTGCCGCCCATGCGCGGCTTCTCCGCGCCGAGGCCACCGTGGGGGCCGGGCTTCCGGTCGTGGATACCCTGGAAATGCTGCTCGCCACCGGGGACCGCTTGACTCGAGCCCAGGGATGCCTCTCGGGGACTCTCGGATTCATCATGGCGCGGCTCGAGGACGATGTGCCGTTTTCCAGCGCCGTCGAGGAGGCGGTACGCGCCGGGTTCACGGAACCCGACCCAGTCGCCGATCTGTCCGGGGTCGACGTGGCACGCAAGGCCACCATTCTCGGCCGGTTGTCAGGCCTGGTCTCGAAGGATATCGACGTCTCCCTCGAGGGACTGGTCGACTCGAGCCTTGCCGGAATGGCGCTGGACCGGCTGCTCGAGACGCTGCGAGCATACGACGAGCCATTCGCCGACCGTGTCCGCCGGGCAAGGGCGCAGGGCAACGTGCTCAGGTATGTTGCTCGAGTCGAGGCCGAGTCGATCGAGGTCGGGGTGCAGGAAGTTCCGGTGGACGGTTCCATCGGCGCGCTAAAGGGCGCGGACAACCTGATAGTATTCGAGTCGGAAAGGTATAGCCCCAGACCCCTGGTAGTCATCGGGCCGGGCGCAGGGATCGACGTTACAGCCATGGGAGTCCTGGGGGACATGCTGCGGATCGCGGCGGAGAGGAAGTTGTCATGAAAGGTGCCATGCCCCGGGAAGTCCAGGTGTTCGCTCCGGCCACGGTGTCCAACCTCGGCCCCGGGTTCGACGTGCTCGGCCTCGCTCTCGAGGGACCGGGCGATACGGTGGTGGCGAGCCTCGGCGGCCGCCCCGGCGTGCATATCGTGCAAGTAACCGGCGACCAGGGGCGGCTCCCATTGGACGCCGCCGCGAATACAGCGGGTATCGCCGCCAGGGCGACGCTGGCAAAGGCCGGCATGGATGGCGCCGGAATAGAACTCGAGCTGACCAAGGGGATGCCGATAGGATCGGGGATGGGGAGTTCGGCAGCGAGTGCGGCGGCAGCGGCAACGGCGGTCAACCTGCTCGTCGGGTCGCCGCTTCGGAAGCAGGAACTCATCGAACCCTGCCTCGAGGCCGAGGCGGCGGTGTCGGGCCGGCACGCGGACAATGTTGCCCCTGCGTTGCTGGGCGGCCTGATCCTGGTGCGGTCCGTGGACCCGGTTGACGTGCTGCGTCTGCCGGTACCGGAGGGTATCCTGGTCGTGGTCGTCACGCCGAACATCGACGTGCCGACGAAGCGGGCGCGCGAGGTGTTGCCTGACCGGGTGGCGCTGTCCGACATGGTCGAAACCGCGGCCAACCTGGGGGCGTTCGTGAGTGCCTGCTACTCTCGCGACCTGGGCCTGTGGGGACGTTGTGTCGTCGATCGCGTCGTCACCCCGGTTCGCGCCCGCCTGGTGCCGGGAAGCCGGGAGGCCATGCGAGCCGCCAGCGGTGCCGGGGCGCTGGCAAGTTCCATCAGTGGAGCCGGCCCATCCGTGTTTGCGTTTTGCCACTCGAGGCGCGGCGCTGCCTCGGTGGCACAGGCGATGGTGAGCGCCTTTGCAGAGGCGGGGCTCGAGGCCGCGACCGTCGTGTCGCCCGCGAGCTGCCCGGGAGCCAGGAGACTATGACGGCGACGTCCTGGAAACTTCGTTGCGTGGCGTGTGGTACGGAATACCCCGGGCTCGAGGTCCGGTATCGTTGCAACTGTGGCGAAACGCTCGACGTGGTCCACGACCTCGAAGCACTCGATGGAAAGGCCCTCCTGGCGGCGTTCGAAGCCCGGCTCGGCTCGAGGCGCCCGCTGGACAGGAGTGGCGTATGGCGCTACCGGGAACTCATTCTGGGCCTGCCCGACGCATCGTTGGTCACGCGGCTCGAGGGCAACACGCGCACCTATGACTCCGCCCGGGTGGCCCGCTACGCGGGTGTCCAACGACTGACCCTCAAGCACGAAGGCGAGAACCCGTCAGGCTCGTTCAAGGATCGGGGCATGGCGGCCGGCATCACCATCGCCGCACACCTTGGCATGACTCGAGTCGCCTGCGCTTCCACGGGCAACACGTCGGCATCGATGGCCTCCTACGCCGCACTCGCCGGCATGGAGGCTTTCGTGTTCATCCCGCGGGGCAAGATCGCCTTCGGCAAGCTGGCCCAGGCCCTTGCCTACGGCGCCACGACGATCGAAATTCCCGGGGACTTCGACGCGGCCATGGCGCTGGTCCAGGACGTGTGCCGTCGCGAAGGGATCTACCTGTTGAACTCGATCAATCCGTTTCGAATCGAGGGACAGAAGGCGATCGTGTTCGAGTTGCTTCAGGACCTGAACTGGGAGGTCCCGGACTGGATCGTGCTGCCCGGTGGCAATCTCGGCAACAGTTCGGCACTTTACAAGGGTCTTGCCGAGCTGCACGCCATGGGTATCATCTCGAGCCTGCCCCGTATCGCCGTGATCCAGGCCGAAGGCGCCAACCCTTTGTACACCGCATTCACGACCGGAGCCATTCTCGAGCCTGTCAGGAACCCTCAAACCGTTGCCACGGCCATCAAGATTGGCGCACCCGTCTCCTGGCGCAAGAGCTTGAGAGGACTCGCGGCCACGAACGGCGTGGTGGAGCAGGTTTCCGACCAGGAGATCATGGACGCCAAGGCCCAGGTCGACCGGGCTGGGATCGGCGCGGAACCGGCCTCGTGCGCCACCGTGGCCGGTGTGCGAAAGCTGAGTGCTCGAGGCGTGATCCACCCGGAAGACCGTGTGTGCGGTATCCTGACCGGGCACTTGCTCAAGGATCCCGATGCCGTTGTGCGCTACCATCGCGGAGACCTGGAGGGTATCGAATCCCGGTTCGGCAACCGCCCTGTGCAGGCCGCCGGTGACCTCGAGTCCGTGATGGCGTTGTTGCGCAAGATGTAGGACCCGCGCAAGGGGATCCAGGCTCGACCCGCGCCTTCTCCCGTCGCGCGCTCTCGGCCCGCTGCCCAGCCTTGTGCCTGTTGACACATCGAGGCTTGTGCGCCTATCATGGGGCACCCGGCGTCAAATGCCTTGGCAGCCGGTCGGCCACATCTCTCGCGGCGGATTGTTTCCCATGACCGTTGTCTTGATTCTCGCCGGTGACACGGTGTCTGTTCGTTCCATCGAGATGTCGCTCCAGGTGGAGCGGTTCGATGTCAAGCGCGTGACGAACAGCGACCAGTTGTTCAAGGCGTTTGCCAAGGCGGACCGGGTGGGCGTACTCCTGGACTTGAGTGCGCCCTGGTCCGCGCTATCCGCGCTGGTTCGACGCCTGCGTGCGCACGCTGCCGGGCGCAGTCTCCGGGTGCTTCTTTTCGGAGCATTGCCTCCGGACGTGTCCCCGGCCGGGCTCCAGACCCTGGGTATTGCCGAGGATGACCTGTTTCCCGAACCGGTCGACATGCCGAAGCTGGTCAAGCGCCTCCGGGATCTCCCTGCCCCCACGCCAGGGCGCGAGGGGGCGAAGCACGTGGCACGGTCCCCGCTCGGTTTTCCTGTTCACGGTACGCTGGCGAAGGGAGCGCTTGCTCGAGTGCTGATGGCCGTCGAAACCGGCAAGGGGACAGGGCAACTCGAGGTCACGAGCGGGCAGACTGTCGCCTGCCTGTCGTTCAAGGAAGGGTTGCTCATCTCGGCCAAGTGCGCAACGGGCCCGCTGGCACTCGGCGCACTGCTACTGCAGAAAGGGGCGGTCTCCCCAGAGGAGCTTGCCTCGCTTTCCGAACGTGGCCCTATCAACCTCGAGACGTTGGTGTCCGGAGGCGTCGTTTCTCCCCACGAAATCCTGGACGTGGCGAAAGAGCACGCGGCGGCCATCATCGGTTGGGCGCTTACGTCGGGAACGGGGGGGTACCGGTGGCACGAAGGGGCGAGTCCGAAATCCGGGGGCTTTCCGATGGGCATCAAGATGTCGCGCGCGATCATCGATGCCATGCAGGCGGACGCTTCCCATGTCCTGCCCGGCGATATCGCCGGTTCTACGATAGCCGTGGATCCGGTGGTCGAGCAGTGCCTGCGAAGCGAAGGCCTGCACCCGCTGGAACTGCGTGCCATCAACATGATGAACCGGAAGCAGCCTGCGCAAAAGATCGTCGATGCGCTGGGGAGCGGCAACGAGGTTCGTGCCCGGGAGGTCGCGGGGTTCATTCGCGCCCTCCTCCTGATGTGTCCCCGAGAGGATGCCTCTCGTCAAGAGCCGGCGATCGACTGGGAGTCGAAGAAGGTCGAACTCGAGAAGGTGCTCAAGCAGATGGAGGGTGGTAGTCCGTTCGATGTGCTGGGCGTGACCCCGGAGACGTCCTTGGCGGACGTTCGCACCCGGTTTTTCTCCCTGTCGAAGGAGTACCACCCGGACCGCTACCATGCAGCGGGACAGGAACTCGTCGATCTTGCCAAGGAGATCTTCACGAGGGTGCAGGAAGCTTATGACATCGTGGGGGACCCCCAGAAGCGCGAGGCGTTCCGGAAGAAGGAGGAGGACGGAGAGGGCGGTCTCAATCCTCGAGCGCTCATCGCCGCGGAGATTGCGTTCAGCAAGGCTGCGCTCTTCCTGAAGAACCGGCACTACGCCAAGGCCAAGGAGTCGCTGGAGGAGGCCGTGCGGTTGAACCCTCATGAGCCGGAGTACACCTGCTACCTGGCCTGGGTCACATTCCTGGAGGACCCGTCCACCTACGTCCAGGCCGCCAGGACGCTCAACGCCACCCTCAAGGAATACCCCCACATCGACAAGGGCTTCTACTTCCTGGGCCGCATCCTGAAATCCCGCAACGAGATGTCGCAGGCCGCGGGCGCGTTCAAGCGGGCGGTGGCAGCCAACCCGGACAACGTGGAGGCCAAGCGGGAACTCCGCCTCATGGAAATGAGAAAGGAGAAGCAGGGGGGGAAACACGGCTCGAGCCGCAAGGGGTTTCTGGCACGATTTCGCCGGTACTGAAGCGTCGTGGAGCACAAGGTGACTCGAGAACCGGGCAGGTACTTGCAATACAAGGTCGTCGAAACCAGCGCCGTTCACGACCTGGGCCTGGAGGCGATCATCAACGAGTGGGTCAGCAAGGGCTGGCAGTATGACGGCATGCAGTTCGCCATGCACCCTTCCTCGCGCCGTCCTACGATGGCCTTCGTCCTGTTCACGCGGGAGGCTCGAGTCGAGGAGGGGGGAGCGGGTGAGGGCACCGGCGACGCCGGGGACACCGCATCGGAAACCGAAGCGAGCGACAAGGGCGATACGCCAGGACGCGCTTCAGGGAAATGACGCCGCTGGGCTGGCGGAGAAGAGACCATGGGTGAAGAACTCGTTCTGATCGACGGTGCCAACCATGCCTTCCGGGCGTTCTACGCCTTGCCACCGATTTCGACCTCGAGCGGGTTTCCGACCGGGGCTCTGTTCGGTTTTGCGGGGATGCTGTGGGATCTCGTGTTCCAAGACGACCCGCCGAGCCACGCGGCCATCGCGTTCGACACGCCGGGACCCACGTTTCGCAAGCAGCGCTATCCCCCTTACAAGGCGCAGCGCAAGCCCGTTCCGCCGGAGCTGATCCAGCAGTTGCCTCACATCAGGCGGCTGGCCGAGGCCTTCGGGGTTGCCTACCTCGAAAAGGAGGGCTTCGAGGCCGACGACATCATCGCCACCATCGTGCAGCGAGCCGTTCAAGAAGGCCTGCCCGTCCGGATCATCAGTACCGACAAGGACCTGATGCAATTGGTCGCCGACCGGGTCGTGACCGAGGACACGATATCTGGTGCCGTATACGATCGCGCCGGCGTCATCCGGAAGTGGGGAGTGCCTCCCGAGCGCCTCCGGGACTTGCTCGCCCTACAGGGCGACAGCTCGGACAATATTCCCGGTGTCCCGGGGATCGGCCCCAAGAAGGCCAAGGCCTTGCTCGACGTGTTCCACACCGTCCCCGACATGCTGAAGCAGATCGACCGAATCGACAACGCCCGGATACGCGAACTGGTCAGAAAACATGCCGAGGACGTTGTGCTCAGCTACGAACTGGTCACGCTTCACACCCAGGTCCCGATCCCTGTCGACCTCGACGCCATGAGAATCGCCCCTCCCGACCCGGATCGTTGTATCCCGATCTTTGAGGAATTCGAATTCCGCCGGTTCGTCCAACAGATCGAGATCGAACGGAATCGCTTGAACACGGCTCCGATCGTCACTGCGGACGGCCACGAGGTGCTCGAGCAGTTGGCTGCCGATGTCGCGGGCGCTCGCGAGGTGGCCATCGAGACGGTCGTTCCGCCGACGCCGGGGGCGCTCACCGTGGCGATCGCCGTGGACGCCACCAGGGTGTGGCGGATCGACATCTCGCCCGACCGGCCCGATACCCCGGCAGCGACATGGCTGCGCGCGTTCCTCGCCGACCCGGCTGCCGGAAAGGTGGGCCACGACGTCAAGGCGAACATGGCGAACCTCGCCCGCGTGGGACTGTCGCTAGCCAATGTCGCCGGCGACACGATGGTCGCCGGTTACCTGGAGCAATCCTCGAGGTCGACCTACGCCTTCTGGGATCTCCTCGAGGAGGTGACCAATAAGGGGCGTCCACGAACGCGCAGGGCCGACGAACCGCTGCAGGTCGCGGCACATCTCCTCGATGTCCACACTCGGTTGGCGAGTCGACTGGACGAGGACGGGATGACCGATCTGTACCGGCGGATCGAACTTCCGTTGATTCCCGTGCTCCACCTCATGGAGCGCACGGGTATCCGAGTCGACGTCGAGCGGCTGCGCGCTTACTCGGAAGAACTCGCCGGTGCGCTCGAGCGATCGGAGAAGCGGATCCAGGAGTTGGCCGGAGAGCCCGTCAACCCCTCATCTCCGAAGCAGCTCCAGAAGGTGCTGTTCGACAAGCTCAAACTGCGGGTCGTCAAGAAGACGAAGACCGGCCCTTCGACCGACCAGTCTGTCCTCGAGGTGCTGGCTGCCGAGCACCCGCTGCCTGGCGAAATCCTGGCCTACCGTTCGATCGCCAAGCTCAAGAACACCTACGTGGATCCCTTGCCGGAGCTGGTGGACCCGGAGACATCCCGCATTCACACCTCGTTCAACCAGACCGTTACCTCCACGGGCCGCCTGAGTTCGTCCGACCCGAATCTGCAGAATATCCCGGTGCGGGAGGAAGAAGGCAGGCGTATTCGACGCGCCTTCGTCGCCGCACCGGGGTACCTGCTGCTGTCCGCGGACTACAGCCAGATCGAGTTGCGGCTGCTGGCCCACTTCTGTGGGGACGAGACATTGCTGGGCGCATTCGAGAGCGGCCTGGACGTACACGCGGCAACTGCCGCCGAGTTGTTCGGCGTCCCGGTTGGACTCGTGACCCCGCAGATGCGACGTTCGGCCAAGGCCATCAATTTCGGGATTCTCTATGGCATGGGCGCGTTCCGGCTGGCCAGGGACCTTCGCATCCCCAGGAAGGAGGCTCAGCGTCACATCGATCGCTATTTCGAGCGATACGGTCGCGTCCGGGCCTACCTGGACGAAACCCTGGAGAGTGGCCGGAAAAAGGGGTACGTCTCCACGCTGTTCAACAGGAGGCGGTACCTGCCGGACCTGAATGCATCGAACAGGACCGCGCGCCAGGCCGCGGAACGCATGGCCATCAACATGCCTATCCAGGGGTCCGCGGCCGACATCATCAAGCTGGCCATGATCAAGACACAGGAGCAGCTCGATCGGGAGGGGTCGAGCGCACGGCTGCTCTTGCAGGTCCACGACGAACTGGTCCTCGAGGTCCCGGAACGGGAACTGGATCGGACCGCCGAACTCGTCAAGGAGAGCATGGAGAACGTGGTCGAGCTGAAGTGCCGCCTCGTGGTGGATATCGGCCACGGGACCAACTGGGCGGAGGCGCATTGATTTCGCAAACCATTCTTCGCCTCGTGGTGAATAAACTCCAGGCCGTTTCGTCCGATTCAACGGAAGGTAGGCCGCGGACGGGCGGAACGGTTTCGCGGGGTGCCGGCGTGCACGGCAGGCGTCCGTCTCCGGATCGCGACGCGCACCTGGTGGAGAGAGCGAGGAGCGGCGATCGCAATGCGTTTCGTCAACTGGTCCTTGCCTACCAGGAGCGCATCTTCGTGGTCATTCGTGGAATGGTTCGCAACCAGGAGGATGCTCGAGACATCGCGCAGGACGTGTTCATCAAGGCCTACGCCTCGCTGGATTCGTTTCGTGGCCAGTCATCCTTCTATACCTGGCTGTACCGGATAGCGGTCAACATGACCATCGACTTCCGGCGGAAGATGGACCGCAAGCAGGAGTCGGCCTACGACGACAAGAGGGAAGCAGACGGCGCGGAAGGGGCGTTCGTTCCGGAGCCAGGCCGGTTCTCCCCGGAGCGCGCATTGAAGGACAAGGAGTTGGGGCACCACATCATGGAGGCCGTGGAGAGTCTGCCCGGGGAGCAGCGGACCGCCATCGTCTTGCGGGAACTGGAAGGGTTGTCCTACAAGGAGATCGCGGAAGTCATGGGGTGCTCGCAGGGGACGGTGATGTCGAGGCTGTTCTACGGGCGAAAGAAGCTCCAGGAGCGCCTCAAGGACTTCCTCTAGCACGGGAGGGAGGAGAACGCAGTGAAGCGCCAGGACCAGGCAAGGGACATCTCGAGAACCGATGCCCAGGCGACGCGCTACCTCGACGGGGAGCTGTCCCCGGATGAAGCAGCGTCCTTCGAATCCCGCATCGATAAGCACGCCGATGTGCAGCGCGCCCTGGAGAGGGCGAGCCGCCTCGGTGAACTGCTACGGGACACCTACCGGACGGAACTGTCGGCCGTGGATTTCTCGGACTTCTGGGCGTCGGTGGAGGCGGGTATCACGGAGGCGGTTCCCGTGTCCAGTCGCCGGCCGGCAAGCGTCTCGGCCGGGATCCGGGCGCGCCTGCTTAGTTGGCTCGGAGCAACGGCCTGGCGGCCCGTGGCCGTGGGTGCGATCGCAACGGCCGTCCTGGTATCGGTGCTGGTGCCCAGCCTGTGGGTCCAACAGCCTACCGGGGGCCCCTTCGTCGCGAACCACGACACCTACATACAGGACGGCGTGGTCGTCGAAGCGCAGCCGGATGACACCCTGGCGGGAGAAGGTGAAACCGTCGTGGCATCGAACGACCGGGTGCTCAACACGGCCGGGGTCGAAGTGAGCACGGTTTCCGAAGGCGCGTCGGTCTACGTCGTGAACGGAGCGACGATCATCTGGGTCAGCGACGAGGGCGACGCAGAAGGGGCGGCGATATGAGACTGCGCGGCACATCCTTTCTCGTTGGCCTTGTGGCGCTCGCCGGCATCCTGGCGCCCTGCCTGGCCGGTGCGCAAGCCCCGGTTCCCGGGACGATCCCGCTGCCGGTTCCCGGGATGCCGGCTGTCCAGGTGGCGCAACGTGTCGTCCCCCCGCACCCTCCCGCAGTGCGCCGCGGGCCCTTCCGCCGGCCCGTGGAGATCCGAATGATGGTGATCCACGCCAGCAACGCGTTCGTCGGCTATGACCGCGCCATCGTGCACCTGAAACGACACCTGGCGTTTCTCAACTACCGGGGATTCAGACTCCTCTTTCAGAACGAAATGATGTTGCGCCCGGGTACTACCAGGCGGATGGGGCTGTTCGATGGCAACACGATCGAAGTGACGTTGAAGTCCGCCACGTGGCAGCGCGCCGAGTTGCGCGTGCGCATGTTCAACCGGGCACGGCCCGCGACGCCGCTCCTGGATACCGTCGTCCTGGTCTCCCGGCGGGGCACGTTCTTCGTCGGGGGCCCTCGATACAATGGTGGCGTGCTGATTCTCCCCATCACAGCCTGGTACTGACGTCGAACGCATGAACAGACCCACGCCGCGCCCCGTGTCTCTCCGCTCCGGACCAGCCGGCGACACACACGAACCAGAATGTTGGACACGCCCCAGATGAGACGAACCCTTCCCTGTGTCGCCATCGTGTCTGCCCTGTTCCTCGTGGCGTGCGCCGGCACGCGCGCCACGTCTCCTCCGCCGGTCCCGAGACACCCCCTCACCCGCTGGCACAAGGTATTCCGAGGCGGAACACCTTGGCGCCTGACAGCGAAAGGGGTCGAGATAAAGGGCATCGGCCTCCCGAGGACGCCGGGCAAACCGAAAACAGTCTCCTGGATCTGGGAAACGTACCACGACGCCATCGACCGTTGGTCGCGGCACTACGGCGTACCGGCGGAACTGGTCATCGCCGTCATCGCCACCGAGGCAGTGCCGGCCCGTGGCTCACCGGCTTTCACTCGCAGTCCGGAGAGTCTGCGCCGCGAAAGCGGATTCGTATCCGTCGCGCGGACGCCCCACCTGCTGGCCGCCGGCCTCATGCAGACCACAATCGCGACCGCCAGGGCCGTCATGGAACGAGACGGCGTCCCCGCTCGGCGCATCGACGACCGCTGGCTGTTCAACCCCGGCAACGCCATCCGGGCAGGCACTGCCTACCTGGCACGACAGGCTCGAGGCGAGATGTGCAACCTGGCCACCATGTTCGATCCACCGGTGGCCATCGCCGCCTACCATGCCGGTGGCGTCTACCGGATGGGGGGACGCAAGAACCTATGGAAAATGCGGCAGTTTCCGCCAAGGACGGGCCGCCACCTGGATCGGGCCATCGCCTATTTCAACGACGCCGTCGCCGCGCTCGAGCACCACTCTTTGCAGCCCGGATTCGGCTATCGCCGGTATGTCTATCATCCCCCGGCCTGGCCGCGCCGGGGCTGACACGCCTGGATGGAACAGCCGTTCCAGATGGAGGCTCGACGACGTGGGGAAACACCAGCGCCGCAAGGTGGCAGCCTTTTTCGACCTGGATCGCACCCTGCTGGGGGTCAACAGCGCCTCGCTCTGGATCCGGCATGAGCGGCGCCAGGGGAGAATCGGCAGACGACAGGTCGCAGAGGCCGCGTTCTGGCTGCTCGGGTACCGGATCGGGCTCGTGGACGTCGAAACCGGCATCGTGCGGGCCGCCGCAAGCATGAAGGGGCGGCTCGAGGCCGATGTCGCCGAGGCCACCAGACTCTGGTTTGTCGAGACGATTGTCCCCACGTTCCTGGTGGAAGGCCGGGAGGCCGTCGAGCGGCACCGGCGCTGCGGCCACCTGGTCGTCCTTCTGACCAGCTCGTCTCCCTACATCAGTGAACGGGTGCAGGCCGAACTCGGCCTGGATGACGTACTCTGCACCCGGTTCGAAGTCGGGCACGGCCGTTTCACGGGGCGAATCGTCCCTCCGATTTGCTACGGTCCGGGCAAGGTCGCCGCCGCTTCCGGTTGGGCTCAATCCACGGGCGTCGACCTGGCGCAGAGCCATTTCTACACCGATTCCTACACCGATCTGCCGATGCTGGAAGCCGTGGGTCATCCCCACGTGGTGAACCCGGACCCGCGGCTGCGGCGGGTCGCCGCGCGGCGAGGGTGGCCGGTGGTCTGGTGGGTGCGGATGGGGACGAGCAAGACGTAACGACCACCCGCCACGGAGACGGTCTCCACGCCCTCCTTGCTGGAAGAGACTACGAAGCCATCGCGGCGACCAGGTCATAGACGGCTTCTAGTGCCTTGTCGAGGGAGCCGGTGGATTTTCCGCCCGCCTGGGCCAGGGTCGGGCTGCCGCCTCCCCGTCCCTCGATCATGGGTGCAAGGTCCTGGACGATGCGCCTGGCCGGAAGACGACCGGCAAGGTCCCTGGTCACCGCGACGAGGAGCGTGGCCTTGACGTCATTTCTCGAACCGATGCAGACCACGCCGCTACCGAGCCTGTCACGGAGCCTGTCCGCCTGTTCCCGCAGCGCTTTCGGGCTGTCCACGTCGAACTCGGCGCTCAACACCTTGATTCCGGCGACGACCCTGGTCCGGCTACCGAGATCCGGTCCCGTCGCCCCTTCGGCGATACGCCGCTTGAGCGCCTGAATCTGTCTCTCATGCTCTCGCATTTCCGCCAGCAGGTGCGTCACCCTGGCCGGAAGGTCCGGAACGCCCACCTTGAGCAGGGCGCCGAGCGCGTGCGCTTGGGCTTCGTGGTCACGGAGGCGGGCCAGGACGCCCAGGCCCGTGATGGCCTCGATCCGCCGGACCCCCGCCTGGATACCTCCTTCGGACACCATCCGGAACAGGCCGATGTCTCCGGTCCTGGTCACGTGCGTGCCTCCGCACAACTCCGCGCTCATCCCCGGAACCTCCACCACGCGAACAGTGGCACCGTACTTCTCCCCGAAGAGCGCGGTGACACCTTCGGCCATCGCCTCCTTCAGGGCACGGTGCTGCACGTTCAGAGGCAGATTGGCCAAGATGGCAGCGTTGACGCGATCCTCCACCTCGAGCCGCTCCGCTTCCGACAAGGGCTTGAAATGGACGAAGTCGAACCGGAGCCTGTCCGGTGCCACGAGCGAACCGCGCTGGGCGACGTGAGGGCCGAGAGTCGCGCGCAACGCCGCCTGCAACAGGTGGGTGGCGGTGTGATTCCGGCGAATGGCCTCCCGTCGTGCCCTGTCCACCTCGAGCTTGACCCAGTCCCCGACCTGGAACCGCCCCCCGGTGACGACGCCGCGGTGCACGATGAGACCCTCCACCGGGATCTGCGTGTCCTCCACGCGGAACGTCGCCCCGCCGGTTGCAGGTTCGCCTGTGGCGATAGCCGGAACGGATGCGGCGGATTTCCGTCCCAGGATCGCCTCGAGACGCGCGCCGAAGTCCCCGGCGGCGCCCGCGAGGGCCTTGTCAGGAAAGACCTCCGCCTGCAACGATGGGAAGTCGCCGGCGTGGTCCCGGTCCACCAGCAAGGTGATCACACCCGTGTCGCCGACCTGTCCACCGGACTCGCCATAGAACGGGGTGATACGTGTCACCATGTCCACCTTGTGCCCCGGTTCGGCCCGGGAGACCGGGCGGCCGTCCTCCAAGAGGGCCACGATGTCCGCGATGCCCGTCGTGCCCTCGTAGCCCAGGAAACGACTCTCCACGCCCCCGGCCTTGACGGCCTGGTAGACGCTCGAGACAGCCTGTTCGCCGGAGCCCTTCCATGCACTGCGCGCCATCGCTCGTTGCCGGGCCATCTGGGCATCGAACCCCTCCCTGTCCACCACGAGCCCATCCTCGGCGGCGATCAATTCGGTGAGGTCGAGCGGGAAGCCGTAGGTATCGGAAAGCAGGAAGGCGAACTCGCCCGGCAGCACATCGGTCTGCCGCGCGCGCAGCTTCCGCACCTCGTCGCGGTACAGCCGCAACCCCTTGTCCAGCGTATCGGCAAACCGCTCTTCCTCGTTCGTCACGACCTCGAGGAGGGAGTTCTCGCGTTCCTTGAGTTCAGGATAGGCGTCTCCCATCGTTTCCACGACCTTGTGCACGGCCTTGAAAAAGAACGGACCGGCCAGGTCCAGCTTGACACCGTGGCGGATGGCGCGCCGCATGATCCTCCGCAACACGTAGCCTCGAGCTTCGTTCGAAGGGACGACACCATCACTTACCAGGAACGCCGTGGCTCGAGCATGGTCGGCAATGACGCGCATCGACACGTCACTCTGCTCGCCGCGACCATAAGGAACCCCGCACAGGCCGGAGACCACGTCGATGACAGGCATGAAGAGGTCGGTATCGTAGTTGCTACGCTTGCCCTGGAGGATGGCAGCAAGGCGCTCGAGGCCCATGCCAGTATCGATTGACGGTCTCGGCAGGTCGGTGGTCGTGCCGTCGCTGCCCCGTTCGTACTGCATGAACACGAGGTTCCAGATCTCGAGGAAGCCTTCCGGGTCTCCGTCCGGCCCGGCAGGGTTGAGCCCCTTTCCGTCACGCGCCATCAGGTCGAGATGGATTTCGGAGCAGGGACCGCACGGTCCGGTGTCGCCCATCGCCCAGAAGTTGTCTTTCTCCCCCATGCGGACAATGCGCGATTCGGGCAGCCCGACCACTTCGCGCCAGAGGGTGAACGCCTCCTCGTCGTCGCGAAAGATGGTTACCCATAGCTTGTCACCGTCGAGGCGGTAGACTCGAGTGAGCAGGTCCCAGGCGTAGTAGATGGCGTCCTTCTTGAAATAGTCCCCGAAGCTGAAGTTGCCCAGCATCTCGAAAAACGTGTGGTGCCGCGGGGTTACGCCGACATTCTCGAGGTCGTTGTGTTTCCCGCTGACTCTCAGGCACTTCTGCACCGATGTCGCCCGGCGATAGTCGCGCGGGTCCTCGCCGGTGAAGACGTTCTTGAACTGTACCATCCCCGCGTTCGTGAAAAACAGGGTAGGATCGTTCCTGGGAATGAGAGGGGAGCTGTCGACCACGGTGTGGCCGTGTCCAGCGAAGTAGTCCAGGAAAGTCCGGCGTATCGTGGCACCATCCATCTGTTGTGCATACTCCTTACTAGGTGGGTTTGCGGAGGTCCGCCCGGGAATTCGTCAGCTTGGCCGTGTCGAACTTGGACAGGTCCGGGACATCGCCGTCCTCCCCGGACCCGTCCCAGTCGTCGGACGAGGAGATGCCGCTGAGGCGTAGCGCGAAGTCGTCCGGGTTGGAACTCTGCACCATGGCTTCCTCGACCGTCACCAACTTCTGCTTGACCAGGTCGAAGAGCGACTGGTCGAATGTCTGCATCTCGTATTCCATCTGGCCTCGAGCGATCGCATCATGGAGTTCGCGCGTTCGGGCCGGATCCTCGATGAGTTCGCAAACGCGGCCGGTATTTCGCATGATTTCCAAGGCTGGAACACGACCCCGCTTGTCGGCTCGAGGCACCAGGCGCTGGCTGATGACGGCGGTGAGGACCGAGGCCAGGAGAAGCCGGATCTGCTGCTGTTCGTGTGGTGGAAACGACATGACGATACGGTTGACCGTCTCGCTGGCGTCCAGTGTGTGCAGGGTGCTGATGACGAGGTGACCCGTCTCCGCCGCGGTCAGCGCTGTGCGGATCGTCTCCGGGTCCCGCATCTCGCCGACCAGGATGACATCAGGGTCCTGGCGAAGGGCGGCGCGGAGGCCTTGCGCGAAACTCGCCGTGTCCACCCCGACTTCGCGCTGGTTGATCAGCGAACGCTTGTCCCGAAACACGAATTCGATCGGGTCCTCGACCGTCATGATGTGCGAGGAGCGCTGCGTGTTGATCAGGTCGATCATGGCGGCCATCGTGGTCGACTTGCCGCTGCCGGTCGTCCCGGTTACAAGGATCAAGCCACGCCTTTCGAGCGCGATCTTCTCGACGACCTTGGGCAGGTGCAGCTTGGAGATGTGGGGAACGGTCGGAGGGATCGTCCGGAGGACCATGCCGATGAACTGCCGCTGCATGAACACGTTGACCCTGAACCGCCCGTGGCCGCGAATCGAGTGGGCGAAGTCGGCGTCGCGGGTGCGGGCGAACGCCTGTTGCTGTTCGGATGTCATGATGCTGTGAGACATGCGATAGGTGTCTTCGGGTGTCAGTCGTTCCACGTCTCGTAGTGGAAACAGGCTCCCATCGATACGAAACAGGGGCGGCAGCCCCACCTTGAGATGGACGTCCGAGGCGCCCGCCTTCTCGGCGAATGCCAGAATCTCGTTCAGTTCCATGTTCACAGCCCCGTTGCGCTGACTTCTTACGCCTGCATTGCACTTCCGAGTGCCATAATATAGTCGGGGATGGCGAAAAAAGCCACACCGCTTCCGGATGGCGCGGGGGATGCCGTGCTGCCCCGCTCTACGGTGACAACGATGTCGAGACGAAGACACGATCGGCGATGTCGGACCGGTGGACCCATTCGACGTTGGCCGCTGCGCTGCACCAGACGAAACTCCCGTGTGCCCAGTGCGAGGTGCGTCGGCGCCGTGTGGACGGCGGTTTGCAGCCAGCGGCTTCCCATGCGGGTGGCGTCGGCGAGATATATGATCGTGGTCAGCCCATGGAATGCTGGAAGGGCTGCGGAGGGGGGCGACGCCGGCGCAGCGCCAAGGTCACGTCACTCGTCCGGGCAAACGCGCGTCCGATCCCCGGCGGCGAGGCGTAGTTGCTGGCCGACGTCTTCGGGACCAATCCAGTCCATCTCGAACAGTCCACCGAACCCGCAACGTATCTCTTCGATCACCCCGTCTGGATAAAGGTTCAGCATGACCTGCTCGGCGTGGTCCGCTCGGTAGTACCCCGCCTTGCCGGTCGGACTCGCGCCCCTGTGGATCGGACCCACATGGTACACCACAGCCTTGTAAGGACAGAGGTTCTGGCACGCTGCATCCATGAGGAGCAGGGAGCCGTCATCCAGAAACGCTACATCACGGGAAAAGTTCACCAGCGGATCGCCATTGTCGTCGAATAGCCCGGCATCGAAAACATAGGCAGGAGGATCGGAAAGGCGATCGCCAAGTGCAAGGAGTCCCCAGGTCGCCCCGTAGCCACTCGGAGGACTCCCCCACGCTTCTGCGGCACCTCTCGAATGGCTATACCAGATCCAGCGCTGGCCCGTGACCGGATCCACCAACAACTCGCCCATGTGAGGGGTGTTCAACAACGCCAGGTCACCCCCAGACGGATCCGGGAAGTACCACACGGGCGCCCAGGTCTCCCCTGCCCATCGCCACAGGATGAGCCGCGTACCCCGTGCGATCACCCCGTCGGACTGCATGAACGTGGTCAATAGAAATGGACCACCGGGCTCACCGTCGATGTAGTCGGCCGCGTTGGGCCATGCCTTGCCCGTACGCTCGGAAAGCGGCCAGTCCGGATTGGTCTCGCCCAGAACCCAGTCCACTCGCGCCGTGGTCCCACCGTCCCGGTAGTCCAGGGTGAACTGCAGCACGCGGCTGTTGTGCGCGTCGGCCGCGACGATTGTCACCGCCTTGTTGGATGTGTCGTCGAGCACGATGTCGAATCCTTCCGCAAAGCTGAGCTGGCACCCCTGATCGACACTCGACTCCCGACTGGCCCGCGAAACACGTGCTGCGGGTGGTGCCTGATCGCAGTAGGCCCACCCGTCCGGCACGGCCGAAAAATCGAGTTGCGCTACGCGCCAGACCACCTGCGGCGGGTGGGTGACGGTGACCCGTTGAATCATGGAATAGACCAGGCCGTTGTCCCAGTCCGACTTGTTGTCCAGGACCGTCAACACCATGTCGATGTAGTCGTTGTCCGCATGGTTGGTATGCTGCACCCCTGACGGAATACAGACGGCCAACGGGTCGCCGCACCCGGCATAAGCTTCATGATCCACCACGTAGTCGTACAGGATGACCTTGCCAACCGGGTCCATGATCCGGATACGTGCATTCGGAGAAAAATCGGATACGAGCAACAGTCCGTCCAGCCCGGAAGCGTCGGCGGAACTGACCGAGATTCCGGCAAAAAGGACCCACAGAAGAATGGCTGACACGCACACCCTCCTGGGCGTTTTCTTCGTGGATAGCTGAACTGGCTTCTGCAGCGGCTGGCTTACGATGTGCACGGTGGACCTCCCTTCTCGTCACGCGGTTTCCGATACGACCGTCAAGCGGCCATCGCCGGAACTCTGTCGCTGTCGGAAAATCCTTCCCCGGTTTCCGTTCAGGGTAAGGTGATCGTACATGCGACTCGCGCCCAATTCCAGTACAATCTGCTGCAAGACCACCCGGGATAACGCGGTGTCGGGAAAGTTGAATCACGCTCGTTGAGGACGGGCTGGGGGATGTGGGCTGAACCGCCAAGACGCCAAGGACGCCAAGAATGGATGAAGGGCTGGAAGGAGGCAGGCACCTGGGGGTGTCCCTGTACACGGTGTGCCGGATGAGGGTTGAACCGCCAAGACGCCAAGGACGCCAAGAATGGATGAAGGGCTGGAAGGAGGCAGGCACCTGGGTAAGCGCTCAACAAACCCCACCTACCGCCCGGCTATCGCCAACGGAATAATGCAGGACAACCGGAACAGCATACGATAAGGAGGTTGTCCATGAAGCAGAATCGAAGTCTTCCCGTACCTTCCGAGCCATTCTCATGGCAGGTCCACGTGGACCGGTGGCGAGCCAGCGGCCTGAGCCGGGCT
>JAJRTE010000279.1 GCA_024278455.1 Myxococcota bacterium | reverse complement strand
GCGCGCGACGCGACCATCAACGCCTTCGCCAAGATGTACCGCGACCACAGCGGCGAGTTCCCGAGCGAGACTTGCGAGGGGCGCTACCGCGAGGATCTGCGCTCGAGCTACCCCTTCCACCCGGAACTCTTCCGCCGCCTCTACGACGACTGGAGCACGCTGGACAAGTTCCAGCGCACGCGCGGCGTGCTGCGTCTGCTGGCCAAGGTGGTCCACCGTCTGTGGGAAAGCCAGGACAGCGGCCTGCTGGTCATGCCCGCCTCGGTGCCCATGGACGATCACGCCGTCAAGAGCGAGCTGACCCGCTACCTGGACGACGTCTGGGAGCCGATCATCAGCCAGGACGTGGACGGCCCGAATTCCATGCCCCTGGCGCTCGACCAGGAGATCCGACACCTCGGGCGCTACTCGGCGTGTCGCCGCGTCTCCCGGGCGCTCTACATCGGCACGGCGCCGGGAGCCGACAACGCCACGCCGGGGGTCGGCGCCGAGCGCCTGCGCCTGGCCTGCGCCCAGCCCGGCGAGACCGTCGCCACCTTCGGCGACGCGCTCCGGCGCATCAGCGAGAAGGGCCAGTACATCCACCAGGACGGCAACCGCTACTGGCTCTCGACGCGTCCCAACCTCAACCGCACGGCGGAGGACCGTGCTGCCCAGCTCGCCCGCGAGCCCGAGGATCTCTACCTGGAGCTGCTGCGGCGCCTGGGTGCGGAGAACGACAAGAAGAACCGCGGCGAGTTCATGGGCGTGCACGTCGCCCCACTGGACACGGCCATCGTGCCGGACGAGCCCACCGCGCGCCTGGTGATCCTGCATCCCAAGCACAGCCACAAGCGGAAGCGTCCCGACTCCCTGGCGCGCAAGGCGGCCGAGGAGTTCCTGAACCACCGGGGCGGCTCGCCGCGGATCAACCGCAACATGCTCGTCTTCCTCGCGGCTGACGAGAAGGAGCTGGAGAGCCTGCTCAAGGTCACGGCGTCCTTCCTGGCGTGGACCTCGATCCTCAAGGACAAGCAGTCCCTGAACCTCGACCAGTTCCAGCTCGCCCAGGCCGAGAGCAAGACCCGGGACCTCGACCGCACCGTGGACCTGCGCATCGGCGCCACCTGGATCCACGCGCTCACCCCGGTGCAGCTCGACCCGGCTGGAGATGTCACCTGGGAGGAGACCCGGATCACGGGCGACGGCTCCCTCGCCAAGCGGACCTCGGCCAGGCTGGTCCTCGACGAGGCGCTCTTGCCCAAGGTCGGCGGCACCCGCCTGCGCATGACCCTCGACCAGGTGCTGTGGAAGGGCCGCGACCACGTGACCCTGGCCGAACTCACCGAGTGGTTCCCCCGCTACCTCTACCTGCCGCGCCTCAAGAACCGCGAGACTCTCGTGGACGCGATCAGGGACGGCGCCATCGCGCTGATCGTCGATGACACCTTTGCCGTCGCCGAGGCCTTCGACGAGGCCGCGGGCCGCTACGTGGGTCTGCGCGTCGGCGGCGGCGCCCCCTCGGTGCTCTCGGGGAGCGCCTGCATCGTCAAGCCCGCGGTCGCGCGCAAGCAGCAGGAAGAGGAGGAGCGTAAGCGGAAGGAAGCCGCCGGGGTCGCGTCGACCGGCGACGACTCGCCGCCGCCCGACTCGGGCGACCACCCGCCGACCACCGAACCTCCACCTCCGCGCGACATCAGCCCATTACCGACCCCGCCTCCTGTCGCTGGTTCCAAGAAGCCCCGAGCCTTCGTCGGCTCGGTGAAGCTCAACGGCCTGCGGGTCGGCAAGAGCGCCGGCCGCATCGCCGACGAGGTCCTCTCCCACCTTGCCGCGCTGCCCGGCGCCACGGTGGACGTCACCCTGGAGATCAACGTCCAGATCCCCGAAGGTGCCGACGATGACGTGGTCCGCACCGTCAGCGAGAACGCGAACACCCTGAAGTTCGACCACGCGAGTTTTGAAGATGAGTAGCTCCAACCAAGGCAACTGCCGGGATTCTCGCCGAGGATGGTCATGACCTGCAATGCGCCAAGCTGAAGTTTTGCCGATTCTCGAAAAGCTGGTCGACGGCGTCCATCTTTGTGCCTTTGGACGAGTCGCAGAGCTTCGATCTTCTCTTTGGGCCAGTCAGACAGATTGGCCAGCGTTCTTTTCTTGACCTTCTACCCCTCTCTCCACCCCTCCCGGAGGAGGCTGGGAGGGGGTGAATTGGTATCCGGGAACGGCTTTTTCCTGAAATCATGCCTGGTTGAACGAGCATTCGACTTTGTTTCTCGAGGAACTTCAGTCCAACGCGGCCGTCACTCCAGCCGTTTGAGGTATCGATACAGCTCCGAGTCGGTGGTCAACAGCATCACCCCGTGCTCGCCCAGCGTGCTCTCGTAGGTGCGTAGCGTCTCTACCAAGCGGTAGAACTCGGGGCTCTGCTGATAGGCCTGGGCGTAGATGCGCGTCGACTCGGCTTCCCCCTCGCCGAGGATCTTCTTCGCCTTGCGGTATGCCTCGGATTGGATGGTCTTCGACTCCTCGGTGAGCTGACCGGCGATCTCGGCCTTCTTGCCCTGGCCGAGAGCGCGATACTTCTCGGCGATTCTGAGTTGCTGGGAGATCATCCGATCGTACACCTTCTTCAGGACCTTGTCCGTGTAATCCAAGCGCTTCACCTCGAGATCGATGAGTTCGATCCCCAGGTTCAGCTCATCGAGCTTGGCCTGCGCCGCCTTGGTGATCTCAGACGTCAGCTCGTCCCTCAGGCCGCTGCCGCCTGTGGCGCCGGTACCGGTCGCTTCGGCGGCAGCCGTCTCCTCGTTGGTGATCGCCTCCTCTCCGAGTTCCATCACACGGTCCGACGAGCGCACGATCTCGGGCAAGGAATGCGCCGACAGCGTGTCCCGTACCAGTCCGTCGAGAATATCGTCCAGGCGGCCTTGAGCGCCATCCTCGTTGACGACCTTCTTGTACATGGTGAGGGCGTCACCGACTCGCCAGCGGGCGAAGGTGTCGACGTAGATGAACTTGGAATCCTCGGTGGGTATGACTTCGGGGTCGCCGTCCCACTCCAGGACGCGCTTGTCTAAGTAGTATACCTTCTGGATCAGGGGGAGCTTGAAGTGGAGGCCCGCGGCGGTTATCGGGTCGCCGACCGGCGAGCCGAGCTGAACCACGATTGCCTGCTGCCATTCGGGAACCGTGAATGTGGCGCCGGACAGGCCCAGTAGCCCGATGAAGACGATGACGATGATCAGTGCGTTGCGGTTCATCTCTCACCTCCCGCGCCGGCGTCCCGGAGATCGAGCAGCGGCACCATTCCCTTGGTGTCCTCGTCAATGACGTACACCTGCCTCAGCTTGGGCACAACCTTGCGCATGGTCTCCAGGAACAGCCGCAGCCGCGTGACCTGGGGCGCCTTGCGATATTCGGAGAGCTGCCTGAGAAACAGGTCCACGTCACCCTTGGCCTGGTTGATGCGCTCGATCTTGCGCCCCTCGGCCTCCTTGATCTGCTGCTGCGCCTCGCCCTTGACCCGGTAGATGACCTTGTTGTACTGCTGGTACGCCTGGTTGATGGCCTGGTCCATCTCCTGGCGCGCCCGGTTGACCTCGTCGAACGAGTCCTTCACCGGTGTCGGCGGATGCACGTCCTGGAGCTGAACCAGGCGAACCGTCACGCCGCACCCGTACTGATCGAGGAGGACCTGCATCCTCTTCTTGACCTCGAGTTCGATCTCCTGGCGCTTGAGCTTGATCACCTCGTTGAACGACATGTCGCCCACGACGGCGCGCATCATCGCCTCTGAAACGTCCCTGAGCGTTCCGACCACACCGCGGACCCTGAAAAGGTACGCCTTGGGGTCGCTGATGCGGTACTGCACGACCCAGCTCACCGTGGCGATGTTGAGGTCGCCGGTGAGCATGTCGGACTCGCCGGTGAAGTCGGCCGAGGAGTACTGGCTTCGGATGCCCTCTCTGGTGGTGCGGAACCCGAACTCTTCCTTGAACTGGTAGTCGGTCTTCACTTTGTACACGCGGTCGATCCCGAACGGGACCTTGAGGTGCGGTCCGGAACCCTCGGTGGAGAGGAATTTGCCGAATCGGAGCACCACCGCGGTCTCGTTCGGCTCCACCTGGTAGTACGCGGTGACCATCCCGACGATCGCCACGACCACTGCGATCATGACACCTGCGCCACCCTTGAACGGCAGCTTCGGGAGCTTTCTGCCCTTGCTCTTCATCTCGATGATGATGTCGTAGAAGCTGTCTGGCATGAACCCTCCTCCGTCCCGCGGCGCGGGAATTTTCTCATCCAAGATTCAGATTGTCGCCATACGCCGGTCATTGTACTGCAATTCCGTCTCGGCGGGGGTCGGATCGATCGCCGGGGAGCCCCGTTCGACCCATGGCCGCGCCGGCCGAGTACCCACGACGCAGGTACTGCTGAAGCAGCCGGTCGAACTCGAGGGCCGCCCGTGAGACCTCTGCCGGAATGGCTCGAGTCGTCTTATCCTTGAAGATGAACCGGCCCTCGGCGTCGGTGACGTCGGCCTTGTGGTTGCGAAACACCATCTCCCCGATGAGTTCCGGGTGGCTGTCCAGGGTTTCGATCTCCTCCTTGCGTTCCGGACGGAGAAGCTCCAGCAAGGCCTTGAACTTGTCCTGCATGCCCTGGTGCGGTGTGGCGGTCATGAGCACCAGGGCGTCGGTCTTCTTCCTGAACGCTGCGGCCAACCGGAATCGATTGGACGCCTGCGCCTGCTGAACGGGCGTGTTTGTCCGCAGGTGGGGCAGCACCGCCCGAATTTTCGGGAGGGACGGTGTCTCTGGCCCGTCCGGGGTGCGAGGGAGAGGGTGTCTCGTTGCGGGTCAACTTCTTGATTGCGGCGAGCAATGCTTTCAGGTTCATGGCCATCTGTTCCCTGTCGCGAGCGCGCCGTGCTGGCGCGTCGTCTTTCCACCGTGGTTCGGTATACCGCGACCAGGAAGAGTTGGGAATACAAATGTGCATGCGCCTCCGTCGTCCTGGCGTGCCTGAGAGAGGGGCCGTGGGATCGGGGGGGCTGACAGCCGCGAGCGACACGGTGCCGGGGGGCGGGCGCCGGAAGGCCGGGCAGCGCGGTTCGCTCAATCGCACAGATGGCGGCCTGGCTCGAAGAAATCAGCGCGGCATTGGTTGAAGATGCCCGCTTCCCGACCAGGGGACCCCTGGCCAGGCTCCGGCCTATGGCGCCGGCTCGGAGCAGCCGCTCTCCCCCTCCGGGGCCGCGCCGGGTGACAACACGTCGATGTCGATGGTGTCCCGGCCTGCCTTTCCGTGCGAGTCGGTGACCTCTAGAGTGATGGTGTGGCGTCCTTCCACGGTCAACACCACTTCGGCCTCGAACGTGCCGCCGGGCAACAGCGTGCCCTCGCCCAGGACGCCCTCGAGGGAACTCGCGAGGGATGTCTCGAGGACCGAGAGGTCTCCCGCGTCCTCCACGTCGGAAACGGTGGCGGTCAGGGTGAGCGATTCTCCTAGGCAGATGGTTTCCGGCGTGTTTTCCGGGAAGAGCACCACCGGCGGATTGTCGATCCCTTCCCCGGCTACTCGAGCCGTCACCTTGCCTGCGGAGGTGGAGACCACGATGTCAGCCGTGGCAGACCCGACCTCGAGGGGCGTGAACACCACGTGGAACTCGAGGGATTCAGCCGGCTCGAGGATCTGCTCGCGGAGGTAGGGGGTGACGTGGAACTGGGGACCACTGCCCAGTGATGGGGTTTCGGTGAACACGAACTCAATGAACGTCAAGTCCCCGTCGCCGTCGTTGCGGACTTCGAGGGTGGTCGCAGCCGATTCGGCGACGAACGCGGAGAGGCTCGCTTCCTCGAGGGACACGTTCGGCACCCCGGCGCCGCCGCATCCGGCCAGTGTGGCCAGGGCCGGGAGCCACCACGCGGACTGCCGGGCAGGGGGTCGGGCCAGGGCAGGGGTGTCGAAGGGCGGGGGGGATCGGCGCACTATTGTGCTCGTCGTGTTCATCGCGTCACCTGGCACAGCGGAACCCGATCTTCGGCGATGACGATGAAGGACTCGTGGCGGCCCGGTTGGATGCTCGTGCGTCCATCGGGCTGTCCACGTAGGAACCGCCTCGGATGACCTTCCATTGCCCGCGCTTCGGTCCAAGCGGGTTCCGGGCCGGGGACACGGTGTAGTACCGGGGGTCGTACCAGTCGGCGGTCCACTCCCACACGTTCCCGGCCATGTTCAGAGCCCCGTAGGGGGACCGTCCTTTCGGGTAGGCGTCCACGGGTGCCGTTCGTTTCAGGTTGCTCTCCCTCGAGTTGAGCCTGTCCGGCGTGGGCGGTGTGTCTCCCCAGGGGTAGACGCGACCATCGGTGCCTCGAGCCGCCTTCTCCCACTCGGCCTCGGTGGGCAGCCGGAGGCCGACAGCACGGCAGTAGGCGTCGGCCTCGTACCAGGTGACCGAGACCACTGGGTCGTCATCCCCGGCCCCGTCTTCCCGCCTGGTCCGGTGATCCGGGTAGACGCGCTCGAACATGGCGTTGGAAACCTCCGTCCGGTCGATCAGGAAAGTGCGGAGCACGACCGGATCGCCGTGGCCCATTTCGTCCTGCTCGGCCTTGGAGTCGGCCTGGGTTCCGCCCATGATGAAGGGTCCCGCGGGGACGCGCACCATCTGGTGCCGCGGTGGGCGGGCGGTGGCAGGCGCTGGAGACGGGCCGGATTCTGGTGCGACAGGCGGGTTGTTCCGTGCCCCGGGGGTCGGCGATACGGACATCTCCGGCTCCGTCCCCGGTTGCGCTCGGGCCGGGAGTGATTTCAGGGAAGCCCCGCCGCCCCCCGGCACTCGTGGCGCCGGAGCCTCTCGAGACACCATCGCCGCGCCCCTGGCGGCTGGGCGTGCGTCGCGCCTGCCCGGCTTCATGTCGGCTCGAGCCACGGCCGCCATGCTCGAGGCCGCCTGCCGGCTTCCCTGGACCTCGAGGTACTCTGCGAGAAGTTTTGCGCCGGAGAGTCCCAGTTCGTGCCCTTCGTCCGTTCCAGTTTCCCCGGGCTGCATCCACAAGGTTATCGCTCGACGGTAGTGGTCGCGTACCGGGTCGGCATTCGTGGCGGCGGAACCGCGGCGAGTCACGAATCGACCTCGAGCGTTCCGGGCTTCCAGGAATGCGGTTTCCGGGTCGTCCGGGGCGAGTGCCTTTGCCTTGTCGAGGTAAGCGCCGGCGTCGTCGAAAGCGCCTGACTGCCACGCCAGGAACGCCAGCCCTTTCCAGGCGACCCTGGCTGTCCAGGGGTCCGCCGAGGTCACGAGAGAGAAGATCTTGCCGGCCTCCTCGGTGCGGCCATGTTCCAGTGCCGCCAGGGCGAGAAACAGGGCGACTCGAGGGTCCTCGGCTCGAGCCAGCCGGACGTGGGTCTGGGCGAGTCGCGAATCGGTGGCCGCGGCCAGCCGGTGGATGAACGTCACCGACCCATCCATGTCGGCGACTTCGCCCAGCGCCAAGGGGGGGGCGCCGGGCTCGCCGAGGAGGAAGAAACGGTCTCCGGGCTGTACTTGAGCGCCGGTGAGCGTCCACGTGCCGCCGGTGTCTCGAGTCAGCCGGATAGCGTCATTGCCGGGGTCGCCAGCGTGGGAGAACGTGGGACCCGGGAGCTGTGTCCGAGTCTCGGTGGTGCCGGCGGGCACCACGTAGCGGCCCAACAGCAGCGCCACAATGGCGACGGCCAGGAGAACAGGGGCGTGACGGAACCAATCGCGGCCGGGGCGAGGGGCGGGGGGAGAGAGGGGAGGCCTGCCGTTTTCTTCTCTCGCCGTGTCGCCGGACTGTTCAGGTGTTGCCTGGGCGGTATCAGGCGGTGCAGCAATACCGTCGATCACCGTGCAGTGCTCCGCCGATCCGGGCTCGTGAATCTGGCGAACGACCACCCTGCTGCCGGCCGACCCGAAGGAGAGTTCGTCCCCGACGGCCAGTGGGCATGGCTCGTTCTTCAGGTTGATGAACTGGTGCTTGGCCCGCATCGCGCGCTCGAGCAGCGTACCATCGGTTCCCTCGAGGTCATGATAGATGACGCAGCGGCCGATCGGGTAGAAGTAGCCCTGGATGGGGGCCACCGAGGGGTCCTGGAAGGCGAGCTGGTTCACCCCGGCGATCCTGCCGGCAAGCACGGGAAGGCGGCGCAGCTCGAGCCGTCTCGGCGCTGCCGGTGGCGACGTTTCGGCGTCGACGACGTCAACGACGATGGCCATGTCGGGCCGGTGGGCCCTGAGCAGCCGGGTCGTTTCGGCGCACCGTTTCGCCAATGTTTCGTCGGTGTGCTCGAGGTCGATGTAGGGGTTTTTGCCGAAGAGGTGTGCGAGGTGTGCGCGAGCCAGGTAGAGGAGGACGAGTTCGTGGTTGAGAGCGATTTCCTGCTCCTGCGGGAGCGGTTCCGAGCCGTCCTCGTCCGGCTCGAAGAAGTCTTCCAGGTCCAGCAGCAGTTCGTCCGCGGCCCCGTCATCGGCGGTATCGGGGAGCGGGTGGAGCTTGAAGGGGTTTGGGATCACGAGGTCACCCCGGCAGACCGGACATAGGGAACAGGTTGAAGTCTCACCAGTTATAGCCGAGGTTTCGTTTCCTCACAAGGGAGAATCCCCGCTGCCGGGGTCACGGTTCTTGTCCCCAAAGGCGATGAATGGACAACATGCCGCTTGACCGGGCGTTCAAAACGCGGTATTGAAAACTCGGGTTATTGGCATTGGTCTGGAGGCGTTTCATGAAGCTGAGGTCCTGGGGAGTCAGTGACATCGGGCGACGGCGAGGACACAACGAGGATTACTTCCTGATCGACGAGGGCCTCTGCCTCGCCATCGTTGCTGATGGCATGGGTGGCCTGGACAGGGGCGACATCGCCAGCCGGCGGGCGTGCGAGGTCATTCGTGCGCATGTGATGGAGCACCAGGATGTGCTGGACGAATTCCGGGCCGAACAGACGCTGCAGACTCGAGAAAAGGTCCTGGCCATGCTGGATGCAGGCGTGCAGACCGCCTGTGGGGAGATTTTCGCCATTGCCGAGCAGCAGGGCAGCCGGGGGATGGGGACCACGCTCGACATCCTTCTCTTATGTGACGGTATTGGCTTCATTGGCCACGTGGGCGACAGCCGCATATACCTGATCCGGGCAGGGCAGGTACACCAACTCACGGAAGACCATTCGCTGGTGCAGGAGAAGGTCCGCCAGGGTTTGCTGACCCGGGAAGAGGCCCGCACGGCCAGGCGCCGCAATGTGATAACTCGCGCCGTGGGTGTCCTGCCCAACGTCAAGGTGGACACGCTGGCGTTCGAGGTGGACGCCGATGACTACTTCCTCCTGTGCAGCGACGGGTTGCACCAGTACTTTCCTGATGAGGAATTGCAGGAGGCCGTCGTCAAGACAGCGGCGGAGGAGGTCGCCCAGTCCCTGGTGGAAGTGGCGAACGAACGGGGCGGGTCTGACAACATCACGACCGTGTTTCTCCACGTGGTCACGTCGATCCCCAGGGAGTTCTGGGACAAGTCCACCGTCAAGATGGAAACGTTGTCCAAGATGCCGCTTTTCCGCTACCTGAACTACCGGGAACTGGTGGCGGTGTCGAGCATCGCGGACTTCCGCAATGTCGCTTCCGGCACGGTCCTGTTCAAGGAGGGCGAGGAGGGTGACGAACTCTTCCTGCTTCTCTCCGGAAGGGTCTCCATCATCAAGAACAACGTCGTCATGGTCACGCTCGAGGGCGGCGACCATTTCGGCGAGATGGCCCTTCTCGACCAGCCCAGGCGTTAGGCCCACGCGGTCGTGGAGCGTGAAGCGGCTTTCCTGGTCGTGCGGCGCAGCGATTTCTACGCGCTGATGAAGCGGAATTCCGTGCTGGCCGTGAAGCTTCTCTGGAACATCCTCCTCACGCTTTCCGCCAACCTCCGGCTGACCTCCGAGCAGCTCACCCAGGGAGGAGGCGGCAATCTCCCCATGGTACCGGAAGAACTCGCCGAGTGGCTCAAGGACTGAGAACCGCAGCCCGGTCCCGCGTCCTTCGTGTGATGCCTATCGCCCCACGGGCCGGTAGAACTTGCGGATCTCCTCGGCGTAGCGTTCGGCCTGCGCCGCCCGCTCGTCTTCCGTCCACCCCAGTTCCGCCGCCATCAGGCGGGACACCGGGCCAGCGGCCTCGATGCCCTGGCCGGGCAGCCAGATGGCGGCGCGCAGCCGGCGCATGAGCACATCCGTGACGGAAAGTGCGCACTCGTGGCGGACTGCGTGCACGACTTCACCTTTCAGGAACGGGGCACCCGGCTCGATGGGCTCGATGCCGCCCGGAACCTCGCCACAGAGCGCCAGCACGGCTCGAGCATCCGAGCCATAGGTGGTGACCAGGTGCCTTGCCACGGGCTCGGGGTGCCCCTGGTCGATGAAATCGCCTGTCTCGGCCTCCACGTCGAGCAACCGCCTCGCCAGGGACCGTTCGGTGACACAGGGGCCGAGACGCCGCCGGCGCGACGCGGGCAAGCGGGTCGTCGCCAGGTCCACGAGTTCCCTGGCCATGAGTCTGTAGGTGGTCAGCTTGCCCCCCGCGATCGATATCAGGCCCGACGGGTCCTCGAATACCTCGTGCTCCCTCGATATCGCCCCGGCGTCCGCCTCTTGTTTCGGCGCGATAAGTGGACGAATGCCGGCGAAGACGCTGACAAGGTCGTCGCGATTCAGACCACAGCCCGGGAAGACCCGGTTGGCAGCGTCGAGAAGGTAGTCCACGTCGTCCCACAGGGTCTCGATGCTGTCGGCGTCACCATTGAAGAATGTGTCGGTCGTTCCGATGAGCGTCATCTCGCCCCGGGGGATGGAGAAGAGCTGCCGGTCGTCGGCGGGGTTGCGAAACGCAAGGGTCGCGTGCTGCCGAATGCGTGTGGACGGGACCACGATGTGGACACCCTTGGTGGGACTGAGGGTCCGCTCAGCCGGGCTGTCCAGGTTGCGGACCGCGTTCACCCACACGCCAGTCGCGTTGACCACTGCCGGCGCTCGAGCCTCGAACGTCTTCCAGCTCACCATGTCCCGCAGGAGGACGCCGGAAATGCGGTCCTTTTCGCGTGTGAAGCCGATGGCGGCCACGTAGTTGAGCGCCACGCCGCCTTCCCGCACACCGCACTTGATATTCTCGAGGGTCAACCGCGCGTCATCGACAGCGGCGTCGTAGTAGTGGGCGGCCCCACGCAGACCCTCGGGATCGAGGTCCGGGATCAGTTCCAGGGTTTCATCCCGGGACAGCATGCGGTGACGCTGGTAGTTGTGAAACCCGCCCAGGGCTTCGTACAGCCACATGCCCGCCTTGACCATGGCCGGACCTTCCTTGTCCCGCCGGTAGATGGGATACACGAAGGGAATCGGCTCGACCAGGTGTGGATTCTGCTTGATGAGCAGATTGCGTTCCAGGCAAGACTCTCGAGTCAACCCGAAGTCGTACTCCTTGAGGTACCTCAGCCCGCCGTGAATCAGCTTCGATGATTTGCTGCTCGTGCCGCTGGCGAAATCGTTCTTCTCGACCAAGAGGACGTTCATCCTCCGCAGCGTGGCATCCCGGAAGACACCTGCGCCGGTGATGCCTCCGCCGATAACGATTAGATCGAACGGCATCTGGCCGAGTCGAGGAAGGACCTCCGACCGAGACCTTGGAGAGAAGGGAATCATGACAGCACGCTCCGTGGGTTTCCTGGGCCGCGGGACCAGCGGACGATGCCGGCGTCAACGTCCCTGTACGTCGATAGCACGTGACACGTGGGGCACTGCTCGAAGTCCCCGTTCGGGATGGGCCGACTCGAGACACTGATTGTGATACTACCTGGCGTCGCGAAGCGTCAACCCTCTTCGACAGGCCACCGACCCACGGCCGAGGACAGCGAAGCGTGTGCTCCAGGCCACCGTCCCGGAGGAAACACGAGAAGGCCCGCCCTCGGACTGGATGGTGCGAGCGATCGAAGGCGGCACCTGTAGTCTGGCTTCACGTCGAACGGCCGGGCCTGGGTTGCCGGCCTCCGTAGACGTACCCTGAAGCGTAGAGCAGGTTATCGTATTGGCGGCGGAATACCCCTATGGTCCACCGGCTCCAGACCATGGTGGCGAGGGTCTGGAGCGCTTTGGAAGCCATCGCTACGTGCGCGCTGGCACCGCTTGCGGAGGTGGCACTCCAGGCACTCGAACACAGGGGTCGATGGGCAAGGAATACCGTTCACCAGGGGCGTTCGCGCACCTTGCGCGTCAGCTCGGCGATACGCCGCTCGATCTCCTCCAGGGACAGGGCCGACAGCGTTTCGACCGGGCTCTCGGGCAGCCCCAGAAGGCTCTCCAGGGCCTGGAGCCGGCCGTACTGGCGACCTTTTCTCAGCCCTTCCTGGATGCCATCTTGGCGTCCCTCCTGGCGTCCCTCCTGGATCCCCTTCTGGATCCCCTCCTGGATCCCCTTCTGGATCCCCTTCTGGATCCCCTCCTGGAGGCCTCTCTGGCGGCCTTCCCTTCGGGACGCGGCCAGCTCCCAGGCTTTCGCGAAACGATAGGCGCTGCTGGGCCTCCCGCCTTCCGGTACGCTCTTCTGTAGTTCCGGCATGATGCTGACCTCCTTGCTCATAGCATATAGTAGCCGCCTGGGCTCGGTTCCGCCACTATCAAGCAAGAGATTGAGTGCCTCCTCCAGGAAGGGGCTGTCTCCTGCCACGTGGGCCCAGGCCGTGTCTACCGTCACCGGCAGCCGGAGGAGGTCCAGGTGGACGAATGACAGGGCCTCCGCGTGTTGCGTGTGCCCTGGCTGCACCGTTTCCCAGGTCCCCCGGAAGCAGCGCTTCATTGCGCGCCGGGGGGTTCCGATAGTCAGCAAGAGCACACGGCTCTCCGCCGCTCCCGCGAAGCCTGGGTGCCGCTTCAACTCCGCGGCCAGGGCCAAGGCCCCCTTGGCCTGGGCGTGGCACAGGTCCACGCTCCGGGGTCGGCCGTGGTAGACTTCGATGACGGTCAGCCCGGTGTCGATCACCCGTCCGAGCAGTCCGGTCCAGCCGGGCAAAACGGGTCCTGGACGAAGGATGACGTCGGCGTACACTTTCGGGCGGAGTTCCGCCTCGAGAATGACCTCCCGGCCTCGAGCCAGCTTGCCGAGAACCATCTTG
Source organism: Myxococcota bacterium (assembly GCA_024278455.1). Taxonomy (GTDB): domain Bacteria; phylum Myxococcota_A; class UBA796; order JAJRTE01; family JAJRTE01; genus JAJRTE01. Next base: position 118 of record JAJRTE010000279.1, on the reverse strand, counting down.
GCGAAGGTATCGTGTGGTTGGTAGTCCATGGCCAATCCGCGTGCAGGAAGAGGCGGAGCGTAGCAGGGAGTGCACGTCTTGGCAAGTGGAAAACGCAGGATGGGGTAGGGAAACGTTC
>JAJRTE010000278.1 GCA_024278455.1 Myxococcota bacterium | reverse complement strand
TCGTTGGCACACTACCACCCACGACGACACCAGCCCCGTCGCACGGACCGAACGCCGCGATGGTGATGGCATGGCATGGCACAATACGACGTGACATGATGCTACCATGTGCCTCGATCCTCGCCCCGGGCCCAGTCCCGGCGCGATGTTCCCATCTGTTCGTGGAGGGCTGAATGGACGGGTCCTGGAAGGCGGCGGCGCCCGGGGTCGCGGCTTTGCTGACCGCAACCCTGCTCGGGACGGTGCAGGTGGTCGTGGACCGCCCGATGCTGCTCGCGGAGCGGTTCCTGCACGGAGCCGGCTGGGTGGAGATTGTCGCGCTGGCCATCTACGCGGGATGGCTGTACGGGCGTATCGCACCGCGCCGCCACGCGGGCGCCTGGCGTCGAAGGCTGTGGGGCTTCTTCTCGATGGTCTTCTTTCTCCAGTTGGGCCTCGGGCTGGCGGGCCTGGACCGGTTCTTGATGACGGGACGGCTCCATCTGCCGGTGCCGGCCATGATCGTCGCCGGGCCGCTGTACCGCGGGGGCGGCCTGTTCATGCCCGTCTTGTTCCTGGCATCCGTGCTCCTGGTCGGCCCGGCATGGTGCAGCTTCCTGTGCTACATCGGAGCCTGGGACAGCGCACTCGCCAACAGGAAGCGCAAGCCCGTTCTCCTTCCGCGCTGGCGCCGCTCCGTGCGGTTCGCCATCCTTGCCGGTGTCGTGGCCACGGCGCTCGGGCTCCGCGCCGCCTCCGTGGGGCCGGCCACAGCCGCCTGGTTCGGTGCCGCCTTCGGTCTCGCCGGCGTCGCGTTGATGGTCACCTGGTCCAGGAAGACAGGGACGATGACCCACTGCGTCACCTGGTGTCCCATGAGCATCGTCGCCGCGGCCGCGGGCCGACTGTCTCCGTTCCGCATCCGGATTCGAGACACCTGCACGCTCTGTCTGGGCTGCACCACGTCCTGCCGGTACGACGCCTTGAGCGCCAGCGACATCCGGAAACGACGTCCGGGGTTCTCCTGCACCCTCTGCGGGGACTGCCTCCCCGCTTGCCGGGAACGCGCCCTGGTCTACACGTTCCCAGGCCTCTCGAGCGACCGGGCCAGAACCCTGTTCCTGGTGCTCGCGGTCTCGCTCCACGCCACGTTCCTGGGACTGGCCAGGTTGTAGCCCGAACCCCGCCTGCATGCTCGAGGAACCCCACGGGAGACGCGACGCGCCATTGTGCCCGCGCCCTCATCATCTCGATTTTCGCAACCGCTTGAACTTGTTACAGATCTGATGTTCGAACAATCGCGGCTCTGATGAATGCCCCGTTGCCGCTCTTGAATCGACAACGAAAGCCGGCTTCAGACAAGTCGAGGCCGGGTAGGATGACGAGTTCGGCTCATCGTTCTCCCTACATAGCGTAGAAGCCTCGACGAACAAAGATTTTGACGCCGATGTGCATGCGACCACGATGGTCAATATGGTTCAGCAGAGGGGGTTATGGAAAGAACATTTGATGTAACAGCATCTCGCAGGAAATTCGGTACGTTTCTGGATGAGGTTTTTCACAAAGGTGAAGTCGTAACTATTGAAAGGAAAGGCAAACCCTTGGCCAATCTTGTCGCCCTTGATGCTTCAAGTAGCCGCGCAGTTGTGGGCCATTCTATTACCTCGAAGCAAAAGATGCTATTGGAAGAATTGAGTAGTTTGCCGAGAATTGGGATAGACCAAGACCCTGTTGACATTCTAAGATCCATGCGGAAACAAAAAGGAATCAAGGCAAGTATCAGATATGGCAAATAACCAAGGGAACCGTACTCATCGCTGTGCCCTCTGTCCGTGTTCTTGGACTGCATGTATCTGAAAGTCGTTCGTCCGCGGCCTGGTAAGCGCCTCGAACGCACAGGTCTTCGGCATCATGGTCTACGCCATTTCCAGCCGCATGGTGGCGACATCATAATACAAAGATTGCGAGGTTCAAAGTTGAAGGTTGACGAGCGGGGGGCAAGGGGCGGCAGGCCAGTAGGCAAAGGGACCTCTTTGCGCTACGATACACATCGACCCACTCGCCGAGACACGCGCCGAATCCGGCCGGCCACCTCGTTCCGGCCTCGAGACGCTGCCTCGATTGCTGTAGGACACGCACGACGATGGTTGCCACGCCGCTTCTCAAGACGGTCGATCTCACGCTGAAGGCCGGCGACAGGTTGCTCGTAGATCGCGTCAACCTCGAGGTCGCCGAGGGAGACGTGGTGGCGATCACCGGGCCGAGCGGAGCCGGGAAATCCACGCTGCTGCGCCTGCTCAACAGGCTGGAGGAGCCCACGTCCGGTACCGTCCACCTCGAGGGTGTGGACTACCGGGCCATCGAGCCACGCGAGTTGCGCCGCCAGGTCGGAATGATGATGCAGGTGCCCCATCTCTTTCCTGGAACCGTTGCGGAGAACCTGGCCTTCGGTCCGGCGCAACGTGGGCGCGCGCTGTCGCCGGAGGATGTGCACGAGCTGCTGGTGGGGGTGGGGCTCGAGGGCTACGAGGACCGGGAGGTGGCCACGTTGTCAGGCGGGGAGGCCCAGCGTGTCTCCCTGGCAAGGACGCTCGCCAACCGGCCTCGAGTTCTCCTGTTGGACGAGCCGACCTCCTCCCTCGACCAGGAGGCGATCCAGGAGGTGTAGACGTTGGTGTTCGACGTGGTGCGATCTCACACGCTGACCTGCGTGATCGTGACCCACAACCTGACGCAGGCGCTCCGGGTGGCGCGACATGCGGTGGTGATGCGGGCAGGTCGCGTGGTGCAGCAGGGTCCTGCCGCGGAGGTGCTCCATGCTTGAGCGATGGATATCCGATCCCATCGTGCTTGGCCTGGCGCAGGTTGCGATTGCTGCCATCCTCGGGCTGTCCGTGGTCCTGGCCGCCCGGTCCCGGCGCGTCCAGCTCGCCGGCGAGACGGCGGTGGCCTTCGTCCGGGGGATCCTGCAGGTGGTGACGGCGGGCACCGTGCTGCTGGCCCTGTTCTCGGGACCGCTGTGGACGGCCGTCCCGGTCCTGGCCGGCATGATGGTCGCCGGGGCCACGATATCGAGAAAGCGGGCGAAGGGGTTGCCTAACGCCTTCCGCGTCTCCCTCACCGCCATCGTCCTGGGCGCCGGGTCGGTCATTGCCGCCATGACCCTGGCCGGGGTCATCAGACCCGCGCTCACCCATATCATTCCGGTCGGAAGCATGCTGGTGGCAGCCGGGATGAACGCGAACAGCCTGGCACTGAATCGCTTCAGGTCGGAAGTGGTGGACCACGTGGGGCTCATCGAGGCGGGACTGGCGCTGGGGGCCGTTCCGCCCGTGGTGGTGGCCCCCTACGTGCGCGCAGCGGTCGGCGCGGCCCTTATCCCCTCCATCGATGCCATGCGGTCGCTGGGCATTGTGTGGATCCCCGGCATCATGGCGGGCATGATCATCGCGGGGGCCGATCCCGTGCATGCTGCCATGTACCAGTTCGTGGTGATCGCCATGATTTTCGCGGCCGCGGGCCTGACCACCTTGACGAGCACGACGCTCATGCGGCGGCACATCTTCTCGCCCGCCGACCAGTTGATCCTCCGCCCCGGGCACAGCGGTTGATTCGCGAGACGAGGCACCCTCGCGCTCGAGCAATGCGACGACCATGGGGAGACGAACGACACGGCGTGTCGACTGGCGAGATCAGGCATCCTCGCGCTTGAGCGGCCGGGCCATCACGTCGATGACTGCCTGGCGTGGCGGCTTCCCTTCGTACAGGATACGGTACACCTCTTCCACGATGGGCATGTAGACATCGAGCTTGTTCGAGAGGTGGTAGACGGCCTCGGTGGTGCCTATTCCTTCGGCCACCTGGCCCATCCCGGCCACGATGTCGTCCAGGGCCATGCCGGTGCCGAGTTTCAGCCCCACGGTGCGGTTGCGGGACAGGTCCCCCGTACAGGTCAGGACCAGGTCGCCCACGCCGGCGAGCCCGGAGAAGGTGACCGGTTGCGCGCCCATTGCCAGCCCGAGGCGGGTGATTTCGGCGAGGCCTCGA
>JAJRTE010000277.1 GCA_024278455.1 Myxococcota bacterium | reverse complement strand
CGACGCGCTGGCACCCGGGCCGACACCGATGCCCTGGCTCCCCCACTCTCCAGCCACTGTCGTGCCGCTGTTCCCAGAAACGGCGTGCCGTCCTTGAACGCCATCGCCTCAACGCCGGGCAACCGCGCCACGAAGGACCTCGAGAGGAACGCGACCGCCTCCGCCGCCAACCGAAAACCGCGCCCCAACCCGTCCAGGGCACGCCAGGTCCACCACTGGAGATCCAACCACAACGGCAACGTCGCGAAACGGGCCTCGGCAAGCTCGAGCAACCGCGCATGGTCTCCGGCGCTGAACGCCTTCTCGAGGTGCGCGGCCTCACCTCGCGCCGGGCCCGGTATCCGCGTCTTGTTCTCACGCGCCCAGGGAAGGCGGACGATGGGCGCCCACACCACGGCTCGAGACAGCTCGTAGGAGATCGGTGACGCTGGCGACGCGCGCCGGATGGCCTCGACGACCGGGCCGGCCAGCCGCACGAACCGCTTCAACTGGCGCTCGGTCTCATCGTCGAGTTCCACTTCGCGTGCCTTCGCCCCGGCCAGGAGCCCGCTCGAAGCCCGCGCGGAGGGCCGTTGCGCCGCTGCCGCCGGCTGGACACCCGATGCCGTTCGTCCTGCCCCACGATTGCCAGGACCCACCACGGAATCGCCGCTCTTCGAAGACTCGAGGCGCTCTGGCGAATCGTCGCGAGCGCGTCCCGCGGTGCTCTCCGCACCCGTCCCTGGGGTGTCCCGCCTCATGTCCTTGGCGGGATCGGGCGGTGATGCGTCACCCGGGCCGGGTGCGGAAGCCGGCGGCCCCACCCCCGATGCCTCGACAGAACCGCCGCGCCCCTCGCCGGCCGGTTCTCCCTCAACCGCCCCGGCGCTCGGCTCGGTCCTCGCAGTCTCTTCCTCCCCGCCCGGCTCCGGGCCATCCCCGGCAGCGCTCTCGCGCGCCCCGGCAGCGCTCGCCCTCCTCGTCGCGTCCTCCCGATTATCGCCCAGCGGACTCGAGGACGCTGGCGCAGATTCCTCTTCTCGCGTGAGGCCGGTCCCCCCGTCCGCCTTCACCCCCGGCTGCTTCTCGAGCAGTTCGAGGACGTCCCCAAGCAGTCGCCTGACATGGGCGCCGGTGGGAGGAGACTTCTCCACGTGACGGCGCAAGGCGGCCGCGCACCGGTCCAACAGGTCAGCACACCGGCGCGCCGGAACATAGTCCGCCACCGTGGGCGGCGTGCGCTGCACCGCGGTGTCGAGCCAGTCGAATAGCCAGGCCAGGATGTTCACTCGAGCCCGCATCCGGCGAAGCGGCGGGAAGCACACGGGCCAGAGATCCTCGAGGAAGACCGCAAGCACCTCGAGACCTTCGCGAAGCCCCGGGTAGCCCCGGGCCTGGAACAAGGCGACCGCCAGGTACACCGCGACATGGATGTCCTTGGAACGCTCGCCCAGCAGGCGCGTGCCACGCTCCACGACCAGGCTCCAGTCGGGCGGCTCGTCCCGGTGCGGCGAGTTGAAACTATTGATTTCCTCTCGGATCGCGTCGTAGTCGGAGTCCCCTCGCAGATACACTCCCCCAGGTGCGTCGGACGAGAAAGGGGCGCAGGCGGACACGACCCATGCCGGCATGCTCCCGGATTCTGCCTTCTCCATCAGGTTCACCCTTCACACGCCTTTCCGAACCCATGCCCCACGCGATGGCTCCGGTTCGTTCCTCCCCACCGCCCCGAAACCTTCCCCCCGGACGCTCCCGGCTGCTTCCATCGACCCCACGCGCATCTCAAAACGTGTATCCGGCCATCGCCGTCCCCCCCACGAGCGGCGTGCCCAGGACGCGCTCACCAGGCGTGTCTCCCCCGACACCAACCTCGCCCCACCGCGCTGTCAGGGCGTATCCCGCCTCGAGCGCCACAGTGAGCGCCACCACGGGTATCCGGACACGAACCTCGAGACGGGACGAAAGGAACCCCCCGATGACCGGGGCCAGGAACACCCGGGGAACGGCCCCGGCATCGCCGCAGCAGGAAACGAGACCGTAGGGAGCGAAAACAGCCCCGCCGGCCACGCCCACCGCAGGGACCACCCGGCTCGCCTCGGGATCAGACCCGAACATCCGGTAGACCGCACCCCCCGCACGAACGACCGGCACTCCCAGATCCCCGGTGACCTCGGCCTCGAGTAACTCCCCCTCCCCGGAAGGAAACCGGGCAGGATAGATACCTGCGAAGCTGCGGGCCCGAAAATGCTCCTTGGTCATGTCCACGGCGATATCAACCCCCAGCCCACCCCGGGATACCGCCATCAGTGGGGACGGGAACCACAAGAATGCCCCCGCGACCTGAACACTCTTGTCCCACGGAAGAACCGAACGGGGGGCCTCGATGACCAGCGGAGCACCGCCGCCGGTAAACACCTCGAGCCCCCCGGCGAACCGGTTGTCGCCAAGCTGGAACTGCACGATATGCCTGCCGGGCCGGATGAAGTGCGTCTCGCCGGACGATGCCTCGTACCCCTGCCCGTCGATGTACACCAATCCATACCGGTCACCACGGGCCACCACGAAGCTCGCCGGAGCCGACCGGACGAGAACCGCAGCCTTGGCATCACGAAATGCCTTGTAGAGTTCACTGTTTTCTCGAGGCGGCACCAGGCCCGTATCCCACTCGAACATCCGGTATGCACCCACCGCATCCCGGAACAATGGACCGGATGCGTCCGGGCGCCCCTGCTCCCACGCCACCACGGCTTCCAGAAAGAAGACCTGCGCCAACCACCGCCCCACCACCGGCGTCTCCGTACAAGTCAACAACCCGTCCAGCCGATCGAGAAAACGCTCGGCCGACTGCCAGTCCGCCTGCAGCACGAGCGACCGGATGTGCTCGAGCTGGCTGGAAATCTCGGTTCGCGTCGCGGCTCGAGGACACACACGGGCCGCCGAAGCCGGTCGCTGCACACAGATCGACATGGCCAGGACAACCAGTCCAAGCGTCGCCGCTCGCTTCATCAGGCCGATGGGCCCAAGTCGTCGCATCATGGCAGTTCTTGCACCAGAGTTAGCACGTAGTTCAGGTTGATTACGCATTCTAGCAACCCATAGTTGCGAAGTCAATGCCAAAAAAGTCATGACCAGATTCCTGCACAGCACCACCTCGAGCCTTCGCCGGAAAGAGGCCCCGGACGCTCGACAGTCACCCCCTCGACCGGGACCGCTGCGAGAATTGGCTAAACGATGTCGCAGAATAACCCGATAAAAAAGTACACGTCACGCCGTGACACCCGTCGTGCGTGGACGGTGTCGCGAGCGATGGACCTTCGACTCGAAATGGAATGCGGCCATGAAACGGCTCCTGGCTTTCCTGCTGGCGCTCGTGGCGACCTTCTCCGGGGGGGTGGCCACCGCCTACGATGTCCTCACCACGTCGTCGGGTTCTGAAGTGCGCTGGTATCTACCGGTGGTGTACTACTACATCGACCCGGACGGCTTCGAGGATTTCGAGATTGACGAGTTGATTCGTGTGACGAATCAGTGTTTTGAGACATGGATGTCGGTGCATGCCGGTCCGGAGTTCGTCTATGCCGGAACGATCGATATCAAAACGCCATCTGACGATTGTTTTAACGTCATCTTTTTCGTCCAGGATCCGATCGACTGGATGGAGATGTTCCATCAGGAGGACGGAACGGCGATGGCGATGACGCGCACCTACGTGGACCCGGGGGGGCGAGTCATGGGCTTCGACCTGGGCTTCAACGATGCGGGGTACGACTTCACGAATACCGATGACATGGATGCGGTCGTGACGGACTATGCCAATACGCTGACCCACGAGATCGGGCACGTCCTGGGTTTGGACCATTCGGAGGATCCGGACGCGGTGATGTATCCGACGGCGCCGGAGGGGGAGATTTCCAAGCGCACGCTGAGCGAGGACGATCGTGCCGGTCTGCGATATCTGTACCGTGAGCCGATGCCCGAAGTGCGCTACGGTTGTGGTGCGAACCCCGACCCTCATTGCCCCGACGCGGGCATGTCCTGCGATCAAGGCGTCCGTGATTCGGAGCCGTCACGTGGCACTTCCAGCTTCCTCCTGTGGGCACTCCCTGTTGTCTTGATGCGTTTGCGCCGAACCAGATGTGGTGAAAGCAGGGGATGGAGGAAGCCATGCGATGTCGGGCCTGGATTGTTGCGGTAACTGTTCTGTTCATGAGTAGTTGGGCCGAGGGAACCGCCCGCGCTTCCCTGGTCGATGACTGGTTGTCCGTCGGTCAGCTCGTGGCCCGATCGGATGGCATTTTCATCGGCAGGGTGATTGACGCTCGGAGCGCCTGGGACGGCGAGCGAGGCGAAATCTGCACGTTTGCGACCGTCGAGGTGCAATCGGAGCTGAAGGGTGCGGCGGACGCCGATGGCACGATCCGGATACGGATTCCCGGCGGTCGCGTCGGCAGTGTGATCGAGCGGGTCGGCGGCGCGCCGCAGTTCATGCTCGACGAAACGGTCCTCGTATTCGTGACATCCGGCGGTGACGGCTGTTTTCGGCTCGTGGGCATGGCCCAGGGCAAGTACGCGATCCGGCAGGACCCCTACTCCGGGATCCCGTTCGCCATCTCGAACGCTTCCGGCCTGCAGCGCCTGGTACCCGCCAGTGCCGGGGGGTACGTGGCCGAACCGGCAGCGCAGCGCGAGGTGCTCCTCCGGGACCTGATCGATGCCATCGAGCAGCACACCTACCCGCGCCTGGTCATGCGTTGAAGCCTCGTTCCGCCCGGTGCTGCCTGCGGGAGCGGGCACGGATGTCCGTCCCTACATGCCGTCACGATTGACGTGAGGGGGAGAATCGGTCGCTGCCGGGGCCACCTTGCCGTGGATGCACAGGGCCGCGGGATACATCTCGATCCGTTCCGGGCGGAGCCGATCCATCCAGGGCCGAGCGTGTTCACTGCTCGAGTGGCCCGCGGGGAGGACAACGAAGGAGTCGAGGCGTCGGCTGTTCAGGATGCGGCGCTCGACGCTGCGTGAGAACAGGAGGAACCCGTCTCCGTCGCCTTTTGCGACGGCGGTGATACGGGGGACGATCCGACCGTCTTCGACGTCTACCGTCCCGGCGACCGTGTACCAGCGAGACCAGGCCGGGAATCCCAGGTGCCAGAGATGGAGCTTGAACGTGAACCCGCCTCGCGTGAAGGACAACGACTCGAGGTGCAGGGCGTAGGGCCCGTCGTCATCGGGCTGGCCCCGGCCGTTGAACCGGGTTGGCACACGGCCGCTCTTCATGCCGAGCAGTGCGAGGTGTTCCAGCAGGGGCGCACCCACCGAGAGGGTCCAGTCCTCACCTTGCGGATCCGGGCATGCTGCAGGGTCCGTCATCGGGTCTGCCGCCACGGTCAGGGAAAACCCCACGCGCAGGGCGGCTCGCTCTCCCGGCGATGTGTGGGCAGCCTCTCGACCATCGCCGCCGGCGCTCGCCGTCCCGCTGGTATCCCCGCCGGGTACACTCCGCGGGATGACGCTGACACCGACGCCCTCTACCTCGAGGCGCGGGTCGGCATCGAAGGCGTCGAGGGCGTCCAGACGGACGGAGAATTCAGCGGTGGCCTCCCGACTTCGTAGGGCCTCGTCGAGCCGTCGCTTCGTGCGCTCCAGGACAGGCTCGAGGTCCAGCGCGCCGGCAGGAAACTGGCTGGAAAGATCCAGTTCCAGTTCGTCGATTTTCAGTGCCTGGGCCGTTACGTCGATGCGAGTGCCCGCTGGTGCAACCTCGACCGCGACCAAGACAGCCAGGTGGCCAGCAGGTTCGCCCGGCCCCGGTCTGCCCTGTGGCTGGATGGTCAAGGTCGCGTCCGCGACAAGGCACGTGGCGCTGCCGTAGGTCTCCCCTTGTCCCTGGTCGAAGCCACATCGACGACCGCCGGGACGCACCTCGATGGTGCCGATACGCACCGGCGGTGCCTCCACGACCCGGCGCACGCGCTCGCGAACGAATCGACCGAAGAGTCTCCCAGCGAGCGGGTGGCGGGTCTCGATCCTGTCGAACCGCTCGCTCAAGGCGTGGTCCACCTCCTCCTGGATGACCGCCTGGAGTCTTCCGTTCTCTGCCGACCGGGCGATGGATTCCATGAGCAGCCTTTCGAGCAGGGCCGGCTCGAGGGTGAGTGTGGCGTGAAACGGTGGCGCGTTGGCGATCTCGGGTTCGAACGGGTGGCGCGTGAGCAGCCGTTCGGCGGCGAGTTCGTCTTGAAACGCTGTCCGGATGCGCTTGCCGGCGCACCCTGGCAGCGCCATGGCGAGGAGCGTGGCGAGAACCAGGGGGCGGCACGGGTGTCGTTGCATATCATCCCTCCTTCTGTTTGCCGCTTCCAATGTTAGATGTCGCGGCCGCCCGCGGGCACGGGGTGATGGCGTACAGCGGACGGAGGCAGCCGTGTCTTCGGCGCGAACCATCCCATGGACGCCGGGGGAGCCCGTTTCATTCGGCGTGCACGGCGTTTCGGGCGGACCGGATTCCGCGGGAGCGGCGCGGGAGGTTTTGCCACGCCGGAGCGGGTCTGGCATAATGTGGCTCGAATCGCGGGCGCGGTCAACCGTGTTCCGGGGTGACGGCGGCCGGCGTCGTGGCGTGTTCGTGGTGCGAGGAGCGGCAATGAACGAGATGGACGGTTTGCTCGAGATGATGGTGGCCAAGCGAGCCTCGGACCTTTTTGCCGGCGTGGGTCGTCCTGCCGCGATGCGGATAGACGGGGAGACGGTATCGCTGGACCTGCCACCGATGTCCCAGGAGCAGCTCGCGGGGTTCATGTCGGCGGTGGCCCGCCCGGAGCAGGTCGATGCCTTTCGGGAGGCTGGGGATCTGGACCTGGGGTTCACCCACCCCAAGCTCGGTCGTTTCCGGGTCAATTTCCATCTCCAGCGCGGGCTCCTTTCGGCAGTAGTTCGCGAAGTTCCCAGCGGCAAGCTCGACTTCGCCAATCTCGGGCTTCCGGACAGTGTGCGCGTTCTGGCCGAAAAACGCCGGGGCCTCGTGCTGGTCACCGGCAACACGGGGTCCGGGAAATCGACGACGCTCGCTTCCATGATCAACCACATCAACCGGAGCTTCCGGCGCCACATCATCACGATCGAGGATCCTATCGAGTTCGTGCACGAAGATCAGCGGTCGCGCGTCACGCAGCGGGAAGTGGGGAGCGACACGCGGGACTTTCAGGTGGCGCTGCGTCACGTGGTGCGCGAGAGCCCTGATGTCATCCTCATCGGCGAGATGCGGGACGTGGAGACCATGAACGTGGCGATATCGGCGGCCATGACCGGCCACCTGGTCCTGTCGAGTCTGCACACGATCGATGCGGCGCAGACGCTGCAACGGATCTTGAGCTACTACCCTGAGCACCTGCAGCAGCAAGTGTGTATCGACCTGTCCCTTTCGTTGCAGGGTATCATCGCCCAGCGCCTGGTGCCTCGAGCCGATGGGTCCGGCCGGGTCGCGGCGGTGGAGGTCCTGATGGCGACGCCTCCGGTGCGCAAGCTCATCCGCGAGCAGCGTCTCGAGGAGCTTCCGGACCTCATGACCGAGGGGGACGGGATGCAGACGCTCAACCAGGCCCTGGTGGCGTTGTTCCGCGACAAGCTCATCACGCGGGACACGGGGGTTGCCCACTCCAACAGCCCGGACGAATTCCGGCTGGCCGCCCAGGGCCTCGAGCGGGGGGCTGTTTCCTACGGCGGCTTGCATGACAAGCTTCCTGCCCTGGGCAACGTCGACATGCGGACGCTCATCGCCGTGGCGACGAAGTACGACGCCAGCGACATCCATCTCGGGGTCGGCGCGCCACCCATGTTTCGGATTCACGGCAAGCTCAACCCGTTGGGCAAGGATGTGCTGACCGCCGCTGACGTGCGGCGGCTCCTGTTCAGCATGCTCACCCCGGCCCAGCGCGAACGATTCGAACTCGAGCGGGAGCTGGATTTCGCCCTATCTCTCACGGGCAAGCACCGGTTCCGGATCAACGCGCACTACCAGCGCGGCACCGTGGCTGTCGCGTTGCGGCTCATCCCGGATCGTGTCCCCGATACCGCTGCTCTCGGGCTGCCGTCCATTGTGGAGGATCTCGCGCTCCGGCACCAGGGGCTGGTGCTGGTGACCGGCCCCACCGGCTCGGGAAAGAGCACGACGCTGGCCGCGATGATCGACATCATCAACAGCCGGCGAAACTGCCACATCATCACGATCGAGGACCCGATCGAATTCGTCCACTACAACAAGACCGCCATCATCGAGCAGCGGGAGGTCGGGGCGGACACCCGGAGCTTCGCCTCGGCCCTGAAGTACATCCTCAGGCAGGACCCCGACGTGATCCTGGTCGGCGAAATGCGCGATCAGGAAACCATCGCAGCAGCCTTGACCGCGGCGGAAACGGGCCACCTGGTCCTTGCCACCATCCACACCAACGACGCGCCGCAGACCACGGACCGCATCGTCGATGTCTTCCCCCCGTACCAGCAGACGCAGATAAGGACACAGCTCGCGTCATCGCTCCTGGCCATCCTGTCGCAGCGGTTGCTCCTGCGCGTCGACGGCGAGGGACGGGTCCCGGCCGTGGAGGTCATGGTGGCGACCCCCGCCATTCGCACGCACATTCGCGACGGCAAGACCCATCAGATGCAATCCACGATGGAGACCTCCCAGCGCGATGGGATGGTCACTCTGGACCGCGCCTTGTCAGACCTCGTACAGGGTGGCGTGGTCAGTCTCGAGGAGGCCGGCAAGCATGTGCGAAACCCGGCCCACCTCAGGGGGATGGACCCGAGATACGGAAGGAAGAAGCTGTAGCGGCGCCTCGAGCGGGGCGGGTCCCAACCGGGCGAAACGGGGAGGGCGAGCAGCATGCAGAACGTAGGTGACACGAGCGGAACCTGCCCCGGATCCGGGGCCGGAGGTCGCCGGGAGGCGAGCAAGCGTACATGGTTGGCGGCCGCCGCAGCGGCGGGCCTTTTGGTCCTGGCCGCGTTCGGGCTTTGGTGGGTGCGAAGCAACGCCACACCCCGGGCACTGCCTCGAGACACGCCCAAGTACGAGTTCGTCGGAGACAACAACATCTGCCCCGTCCCCGAACTCATCCGCTTCGAACACGGCGGGCAGCGATACGAAACACTCGTGCTCCACGGGAACGAGCAGCACACGCTGACTTTCTTCGACCTCCCGCAGCTCGTCACCGCGGACGGCAAGCTGCCCGCGACGCGCCGGATCTTCACCTATTCCTGCTTCGTGAATGCGGACGGCATGCGTGGGAAGCGCGTCTATTCTCGAGAAGACGGGCCGAACAGGTTCCGCGTCGGCTTCATCGGGACCGGTGTCACGTTCGGTGAAGGCGTGGAAGACGACCAGGTGTTCACCTATCTTCTCGAGCAGCGCTTGAACCGTGAACCGCCCATCCCCGAGGTGTTCGAGGTTCTGAATTTCGGCGTGCCGTGCATGACCACCGACTTCGCTGTCGGCGCCTTCCTGAAGCGTTTCGAGGACTTTCAGCTCGACCTGTGGGTATTCGTACTGGGTGTCAACGATGCGCTCCCGATGTTCCACCGGTCCGAGGAGGACTACCGCAAGGCACTGGTCCGCCTGCTCGAGGCCGTGGAGGAAACCGGGGTGCGCGCCCTGGTTCTCGTCGAGCCGATGAATACGTTCTATCCCTGGCTGAACGAATATCGGCGCTACCGGAGAATCCTGGACGAAGAAGTGGAAGGACGGCTCGAGCTGATCGACCTCGCCGCCTACCTGGACCAGCATGAACGGTGGAACGGCCTGCGCCTCGAGCCCGAGGGGAGCGTTCAGCGCGTGGTCCAGTACCGGCGGGGACGTCCTCGAGTGTTGTTCGAGACGGCGTACCGTG
>JAJRTE010000276.1 GCA_024278455.1 Myxococcota bacterium | reverse complement strand
GTCGATCTTGAGGTAATCCACGGGCAACATCCGGAGGTAGGTGAACGAGGAGAATCCTATGCCGAAGTCGTCGAGTGCGAACCGGCAGCCCAGGTTTCGGAGGCGGGGAATCCACCGCTCGGCCGATACCAGGTCCCTGACAGCAGTGGTTTCGGTGATTTCGAAGCCGATCCTCTCAGGATCGACACCGCTTTCGAGGATATCGTGCTCGATATTGGCCAGCAGGCTTTCGTCCCCGAGGTTCGCCCCCGAGATGTTGACGAAGAGCCTGAGCCCCGGGTACTTCGCCAAGGCCCGCAGGGACGCCCGGACGACCCAGTAGTCCACCTGCGGCATCAAACCGTACCGCTCCGCCACCGGGATGAATCGGCTGGGCGAAATGAGCCGTCCAGCGTCGTCGGCCAGGCGCAGCAGCACCTCGTGGTGCCTGACCCGGCCCGTCTCGATCTCGACAATCCGCTGAAACATCAACACGAACCGCTCTTCCCTGAGCGCCGCACGGATCAGCTTGATCAGCATGTTCGTCTCGGCAAGCTCGGCAAGGATGTCCTGGTGCCCCGGCTCGGCGAAATGCACCCGGTTGCGTCCCCGCTCCTTGGCGGCGTAGAGCGCCGCATCCGCATAGGAGAGCACCTTCTGGCTGTCCGCGGTCCCGTCCACGAATACCGCTCCAATGCTGATGGTCAGGTGGCACTGGACCTCCTGCGAGACCAACTCGATCTCCTCGGTCTCGATCGCGCTGCGAAGCTTTTCGGCCACCTTGCGCGCTCCCTCCCGCGAGGTCCCTTTCAACAGCACCGCGAACTCGTCACCGCCCAGCCGCGCCAGAATATCCCCCTCCCTCAAGTTGCTTCGAAGAATCCGAACAACACCCATCAGGATTTCGTCCCCCGCCCGGTGGCCAAGCGTCTCGTTGAGTATCTTGAAATTGTCCAGATCGATCAGCAACAGGGCGCCGTTCTCCCCCATGGCGGCCTCGGCCACCACGTGCCGCAAATGGTCCACCAGGGTCGACCGGTTCGGAACGTTGGTCAATGGATCGTGCGAAGACAGGTACTGGAGACGGCGCTCAAGGACCTGGAGCTGAGCCAACTCCTCCTTGAGCTTCCGAACCGTGATCGCCAGCCGCTCCGCCCCCTCCTCTCCGGCAGCTTCCAACCGGGCACGGTGCACCCCCAACTCCTCCCGGGCACGCCGGTGCTCGATCGCCCGGGCCACCGTGTCCGCAAGCAACTTCAGCAGCAAACGCTCCTCCTCGTTCCAGCGCCGCCCCCGTCGCGTCGCTTCCACCGCCAGGTAGCCCGCCAGCGAACCGTCGCTCAGGATAGGGGCGGCCAGCAACGATTGCACGTCGCACTGTTCCAGGAAGCGGCGTTCCGAAGCGGCATCCTCAGGAAGACTCTCCAGGCTGTCCACGCACACCTCGCCCCCCAGAGCGAATCGATCGACAAACCACGAGACTTCACCCGCACGGCGCGACTTCGACGCCTCACCCGGGGACATCACCTCGTCAGCACACCACTCGTGCACCTCCATGATCTCCGCGTTCCCGCCCGACATCAACACCAGGTAGGCACGATCGACTCCCATAAACTCCCCGCACCGGTGCGTTACCAGCCGGAGCCGGTTCTCCGTGCCCCCGTCGGTGCCCACCAGCACTGCACTGACTTCAGCGACGAGTTCGATAACGTCTCGTCGAGTCTGCTGAGTTCGCTCCATCGTCACACCCCGAATGGCAGCCATGGCAGCAACCCCGTCACGCCCCGCGCCAGCCTCCCGCTCCTCGTCTCCGCGCTGGCCTCCCGGGGCATCCCTGCCGTAGTGACCAGGGGTTACCTGGTTGATTTTGTCTCGAGTTTACGACAAAAGCGAGTCAAAAAGTGAAAAAATGATCATTTCGGGCTAGTGAAGAGCCAGTGGGTACCAATCCCAGCACACACCACAGTCCGGAGTGGCCGAGTCCGGGCGTGGGTGATACAGTGAGGGGGGTCAGGTCGGACAAAAAGTCCTCACGCCGTGGCGGATCAATGAGACACCCATTGGAGAAACAGCCAGCCAGGCAGGGCTGCGAGGCCCGGGCACGCGCGCGGCGCCGGCGCGTGACACCGCGGGGGTGCTTCTCCGTTCCCACCTGCTTCGTGGGAATCGCGCTCGTGGGCATGGCGCTCGTTGTGGTGCCTGTGCGCGGGCTGGCGGCCATTGGAAAACCGCTGAGCGATGGCCTCGAGGCGAGCGGGAAACCGGCCCCGGCAGGGTCGTGGTTTCCCGCCCATCCCGGGCTGCCGGGTTTCGGGAGCGTGCTGGGCAGTGCACGGAAGCTCCTGGCGCTCTCCGTGCCCATCGAGCGTCTCGATCCCCCGGTGCTCGAGGTTGAACTCCCCGAGACGGACCCGGAGTTGTCGGCGGAGCGGCAGGCGTTGCGGCGCCGTTTCCAGGAGGCGCGGCGGCAGTTCATCCGTCGCGACTTCGCTGCCGCGCGAGCCACGTGGCGCGGACTGCTGCAGGACTATCCCGCTTTCGGCGACTACGGTGACCGGGAATTGGCCCGCATGGATCTGCTCGAAGCGGGAGACGGTTCGCTGGACGCGACGACCGTGGTGCGACTGGAGGCCCGTGCGCGGCGGCTGCTTCGTCATCCTGGCACGTTGCAGACGGGTTGGGCACACTATTTCGAGGGGCGAGTCCGCCTTGCCCAGGGGCGGATGGAGGAGGCGGAGACCAGCCTTTCCCGGGCGCTCGCCCTTGGCGTCGGGCCGCCCCGCTCGGTTCTCTACTATTACCTGGGACAGGCTCTCGAGGCGAGGCAGCCGGAGGAGGCCTACGCCTGTTATCGGCGCGCAGAGACGCTGTCGGATGGCAGCCTGGAGGCTCGAGCGTCGGCGGCTTCGGAACGGTTGGCCCGGGGGCTTGCGCCGGGAGAGCGCTGCATCGACTGGGCCATCCGCCACGACGCGCTGGCGCGCCGGCTCGGGGCACGCCGGAACGTGCCGCTGTTCGAGGCGATCGAGGAGGCGATCGAGGCCTGTCCCTGTGCCCGGAACCGGCTGGATTTCGAACGGCTGCGCGGGCTATACTTCCTGCGGACCAACCGGCTCGAGCGGGCCGAACCGCTTCTGCGAGCGGTGCTCGAGGCTGAAATCGCGATGGGCGATCCCCGCTGGGTGACCATCGAGGCCTGGCAGCGCGCCCTTTCGGACAAGGGTGAAGTGGAAGCGCGGTTGCGGTTGCTGGAGCGGTACGTCGCCGCAGGCCCGGGCGAAGATGGTGTCGACGCCTACTTTCTGCTCGCCTACCTCCGCCGCTCGGAAGGGCGGCGTCTGGAGGCCGAGCGCCTGTACGAGGAGGTGGCTCGCCGCTTCCCCGGCCATTCGAGGGCCTCGGAAGCCCGTTGGCTGAGCGTCTGGGGCCACGTCCGGCGACAGGACTGGCCGCGGGCGCTGGTGGCCTTGCGCCGCCTCGTTCGCGACGTGATCCCGGGCTCGCTGGACGATGCCCAGGCACGCTACTGGCTGGCTCGTTCCCTCGCTGCATCGGGACAAGCAGCCCGGGCGTCCGCGGTGTTGGACGATGTGGACTATCGGTTTCCTTTCTCCTACTATGGAACCCTCGCCACGTGGCGTCTGGATGGCGAGCAGCCTCGAGCCGCTGTTCCTGACCCGGTCGAGCCGCCCGCCATGACCGGTGTGCTGGATGCGGCGTCTCCCGCCAGACTGGGGCTCGAGCAGCTCTTTCCGGGGTTCGAGGCCCACCTGCAGGCGGTGTCGGCCCCCGGTCCAGTGGCCCACCTGGAACGGGCCAAGGAACTCTGGCTGATGGGCCAGGAAACGGCGGCGAAGCGCGAACTCTATGCCGCCGCCCACCACCCTCGAGCAGGCAAGACCGAGCGCTGGATCGCGGCTTCCCTGCGCCACGCCATGGGCTCCCTCTATTTCGGCATGCGCTACGGCCTTCACTACCTGCGGGCACTGAACCGGAACGATGAGGCGCCGCCGGAACGGATCGCCCTGGCCTATCCCATGCCCTACCGTGACGCCATCGTCAGGCATGCGCTCGCTCGAGGTATCGAGCCGGCGCTGGTGGCGGCCATCGTGCGCGAGGAGAGCGTGTTCGACGCGGAGGCTGGAAGCCGTGCCGGTGCCCGGGGCTTGATGCAGCTCATGCCCGACACGGGACGGGTTGTCAGCCGGTGGCTTGGCATTCGGGGATACCGGTCCTGGTACCTCAAGAGGCCGGACTTCAACCTGCGGTTGGGTACCGAGTATCTCAGGGTGATGCTCGAGACCAACTCCGGAAGCATCGCCAGGGCACTGGCGGCATACAATGCCGGACCAGCCGTGGTCTCCAACTGGCTCGATGAGATGGGAGAGGTGGATGACGACGTGTTCGTCGAGGAGATCCCCTACCGGGAGACCCGCAACTACGTGCGGGCCGTGATACGCGACTTCGCCGGCTACCTTGCGGCCTACGGCAGCTTCCTGCCGGGCGACGCCGCCGGCGTGCCAGACGTCGAAGCCGCTTCCGCCGCGGGAGAGGCCGCGGCCCGGGCCGCCGACCTCTGACGCCCCACTTCGTACAACGCGATGGCGCCGGCCACCGAGGCGTTCAACTAGTCGACGCCGCGCCCGCCCCGAGATGGTATGCGGCAGAGAAAGTGGCACCGCTTCCGCGTCAACTGGCGGGCGCCCCTCTCCTCACCCCCCACGACCAGGCCGAGTGGCAATGTCAGGTCGGTCTCCTCCAGCGTCCCAGGAGCACCGGCATCCAGTCCCACCCACCAGATCCCCGCGTCCTTGAACAGCCGCTCCATGGTTCGAACCACGTTCGTCACGCGAACGACCGGCAGGTGCTCCGTGGCGCCGGCTGCCGCCTTCCGTGCCGCCGGCGTGACTCGAGCAGCGCGATCCCGGGGAATGATCACCGCGTCGGCGCCGAGGAGGTGGGCGCTGCGAATCAAGGCGCCCAGGTTCCCAGGATCCTGGATGCGGTCGAGCAACAGCAGGAGCGGGTGCTGTGCCGCGCTCATGGTGTCGAGCAGGGTGTCGAAGGGCATGTACCGGAACTCTGCAACGATCGCCACGAGTCCCTGGTGGTGAGGCGTCCCGGCAAGCCGTGCCAGCGCGTGCTGTGGTCTCAGATGGACCGGGATGCCGTGGGCTTCGGCGGCCTCAAGGATGCTTCTCAGGCGCGGATCCCGGCGGGGCCGGGCCAGGAGGATCTCGCGGACGTCGGCCGGGAACTCCGAGACCAGTTCACGGACCGGGTTGATACCGTACACCAACTCGGGTGGGTCGGCCATATTGACTCCTTTCGGTGATTCTCATGGGCCATGGTGGCGTGTATCCATACAGGATATCGAGTAGAAGGTCAAGACGCCGAACGGCACACGCAGGCCCGCCCGCACAGCGTGGTTGGAGCTGGCGGGGCGTCCGGCATCGTGGTGCAGGTGCGGGAGTTCGGGGAGGGGGGTAAACTTGTTCTCATCCTGTTGGCGACCGAGGACCGTGAAGGCCGGACCGGTGCGCTCTCCGGGGGCTGGTCGCCGGCGGCGCCATTCGTCACGCGCTGGTCGTTGCAGCCTTCTACGGGCTCGAGCTGTACCGGTCAGGCATGGCAGGGCGCGGGTAGCATGCGCGACGCCCAGAAGAATTCCATTGACCCCGAACCCTGTGCGATGTATATGACCATGGCGTGCCGCATCCGTCACAGAAGCTGATCGGCCTTCCATCAAGAAACCTCATCGGCACCCGCACCACACCCTGGCAGAAGCCCCGGAAGGAAGGCCCCATACCACGCACCCACGGACCCAGAACAGGATCACGCAATCGTCATCGACCGATGGACAGGTCCGTTCCCGCCCGCGGCGAGGGGGGACCCGAACGCTATCCTTGCGGCCACACGCGCGAGTGGGCCGCCTTCTGCTGGAGTTCGCC
>JAJRTE010000275.1 GCA_024278455.1 Myxococcota bacterium | reverse complement strand
GGGGGAACGCACGGCATGGGCAGTTAGGAGCAGCGGGCAGGGAACAGCGGGCAACGGCCGCGGATGCGACGGGAAGATTTCCAGCAGTCACGTCTCTGTTTGACGCAAGCTAGCATGGTGGGATGGAAAGGGCAACCGTTTCGAGGCTGGGGCGACGTATCGAAGTTGCAGTCTCCGGCGAACCCGGTGCACCACGAGTCCAGACCCCTGCGTCATCGTGTGCGCCGCACCCGAACGTCGCCCACCCGCAGTGTCAACTGAACCCGGTCGAAATACTCGAGCAGGGGAATGGCCCATTTTCGCGTCAGGCCGGTCATGGCCTTGAACGCCGCCGGGGTGAGTTCCCCCTCGGCTTCCAGGTGGGCCTCGAGCCTGTCGCGAAGCGCCTCGAGTTCTCTCGCGAGCACCCAGTAGCCCTCCTTGATCTTCGTCACGTCGCCTTGCCGGGCGAGGTAGTCGAGAATGTCGTCGATCCGGGCAGGATCTCCACCGACCTTCTCCTTGAGTTCTCCCGAGAAGGGGGCGGCGAGCCCTGCCTTCGCGAGTACCGCTTTCAGGCGCGCTGCGATATCGGCTTCCGCCGCGTCGAGGGCCGGTTCGAAATCGGCGAGCGCGAACATGGCTCCAGCCTGCCGCACGCGCCCCTCCGCCACGAGCGCTTCCATGACGCGGGTGAAGACGCTCTGCCCGCAGAAGCGAATGCGCCCGAACAACTCGCCTCGAGCCACCCCCGGCTTGAGCGGGTGCTTGGCGTGCAACGCCTCGAGTTCTGCCACGGTGGCCCGCTTGCACTCGTCGAGCCAACGTTTCGAGACGAAGGCCTTGTGGCGGGGATCGAGCGGGACCGCTGCTGGAGATGCCTCGAACGTCTGTCGCAACGTTTCCACGGTCCAGCCGCTGCGCCTGGCGAGGTCCTCGAGGGAGACGCCGCCCGGGCCGGCGAGTTCCAGCCAGATCGACGCCTGCTCGGTACCTGGGACGGACGCCAGGCGCTCGAGCAGGCCGGCGGCCTCCCGGCGACCTTTCCGGCGGTGCTTGACCGGCATGGGATCGATGACTCGTCCGCCGCCAAGAGTGACGACCGGTGTTTCGAGACGCAGCACGTAGCGGTCGCCTGCCTTGGGTGTGGCGGGCTTGTCGAGTCGGAGCTGCAAGAATCCTCGAGCGCCTGGTTCGATCTGCTGCCGGCCGAGCAGGTGGGCCACCCCGTCGATTTCGGCGGTGCCGGTGAGAAATCGGATCCGGGAACGGTGTGCCAGGGGGGCGCTGTTCCCCGGGAGGTGCTCGTAGGAGACGTCGACGAGGGAACTCGAGACGAAGGTGCCGGGGGTGGCGAGTTGGCAGCCGCGCCAGAGGCGAGACCTGTCCACGCCTTGCAAGTTGACGGCGCTCCTTTGGCCCGCGAATGCCCGCTTCTGCTCCTCGCCGTGGACCTGGAGTCCCCGGATACGCGCCTGGAAGCCGGCCGGTAGGACCTCCACGGTATCCCCCACAGCCGCGTGTCCCGACGAGATGGTACCGGTCACCACGGTCCCGAAACCGCGTAGGGAGAACACGCGATCGACATACATCCGGAACGGCCCGTCGCTCGACCGTTCCTCGACCAGGCCAGCGAAATGCTCGAGCACGTCGAGGAGCCTGTCCAGACCCTGGCCGGTGTGTGCGGAACAGGCCACCACCGGCGCCGATTCCAGGAACGTGCCTTCGACGAATGCCTCGACATCCGCCTCGGCCAGCGCCAGGAGTTCGTCGTACACCAGGTCGATCTTGGTGAGCACCACCGCGCCGTGGCGCACGCCCAGGAGCCTGAGAATATCCCCATGCTCCCGCGTCTGCGGCATGACACCCTCATCGGCGGCGACGACCAGGAGCACGACGTCGATCCCATAGGCGCCGGCGACCATCGTCCGCACGAATCGCTCATGCCCGGGGACGTCCACGAAGGCCAGGCGTTGCCCCCCCTTCAGGGTCATGGGCGCGAAACCGAGTTCGATCGTGATCCCTCGAGCCTTCTCCTCCGCGAGCCGGTCGGTGTCGATACCCGTGAGCGCCTTCACCAGGGCCGTCTTCCCGTGGTCGATGTGGCCCGCTGTCCCAACGACGAGTCGCTTCATGTCATTCCTCTGCAGGCAGATACACGACTTCGAGCCGCCCGCTGCCACCGGCCGGTACGACCACCTGGCTCGGGGTTTGCAAGGACAACGGCTCCCCGTCCAGCAACACCGGATCCTGGACAGCAAAGGCCCCGTAGGGGAGCGCCACCGGGGCGAGACGCACCGCCCGGTCATGATCGACCGTGTCGAAGTAGTAGTAGAGCGTCACGGGGGTCATGCTCTCGAGAAAGGCGTCGTAGAGAAAGCTGAAGTAGGCGGTTTCCACGGAATGGTAGGCGCTCTTCCATTCATTGCCTTTCGTGGGGTCCTCGAGCGACCCATCGCCCTCCACCGTGGCGAACACCTCCCCGTACACCGCGTCGGGAAACCACTCGAGGTAGAACGATCGAGTCTCCAGGGAGATGCGGTCGTAGTAGGACGTGCTGGAGACGGCACTGAAAAGCTGGGTCGCGAGCATCCCCTGCTCCTGCTGCCACCAGGCTTTCTGTTCGCCGTACACGAGGGCGCTGGTGGCGCGATCCACCATGTCATAGATGCCCCCCCGTTCCTTGTCGCGGCAGGTGCCGACCACGAAGTCCAGCAGGGATTCAGCCTTCTGGAGAAAAACCGACTCCCCGGTGATCAGGTGCAGTCGCACCAGTGTCCAGACCGCCTTCAGGTTGTGGCCGCAGATGGTCTGGTCGCCGAACTGGCCCCCCTCCGGGTCGTAGACCCACTCGCGGGTGAAGTTCTCCCCAATCCAGCCCGTGCCATCGGGGTCGATGAGGTGGCTCGCGATCATGAAGCCGGTCTGCCGTAGCCGCTCCTTGTACGCACTCGCCCGGCTCGCATCGTCTCCGTACTGCGCGGTCGCGGCATACAGCGTGAAAAGAAACGCCGTCGCCGGGTCCACGAGTGCGTTGAAGTCCTTGCCGTCGTCCAGCACACCCGACATGTCGGTCGTCAGGGACTTGTAGTAGCCTCCCCAGTCGCGGTCCCAGGCTCTGGCATCGAGGAGGTCGTAGGTACTGGTCAGGACCTCCTCCACGCCGGGGTCGTGCGTAACCTCGAAGAACGCCGCGAGTCCGGTCATGGCATAGGCCAGGTCGAACATGTCCCGTTCATCGGACACGACCGTCTGACCGGTCTCATCCAGCCGCTGAAAAAACCCCCCGTGCGCGGTGTCGAGCGCCTTGTGGAGCAGCCAGTCGACCCCGAGGCGTGCGTGGTCGAGCCATTCGATGTCGCCGGTCACCTGGAACGCCTTCGTGAACCCGTAGACTTCTCGCGACACGCAGCGCGTCCACTTGTCGCGGCTCGTCACCTGTCCGGTTCGTCCGACCCCGGTAAAGTACCCCCCGGACGCCTCGTCGAGGTTGCTGGACGCCCAGAAAGTCATCAAGTCGGCGATGAGCGCGGGCCAATCCGGGTGGAGAGGGTCTGGCGTGGGCGTGGGCGTGGGCGTGGGCGTGGGCGCCGGCGTTGCCGTCCATGGCTGCGGCGTCCCGGGTTGCTCCGTGTCGTCGTCCCGGACGGGCGAACATGCCGTTGCTGCCAGGGCGACAACGACCAACAGGCGTGGCACGGGCAATACGTTCAACACAACGCCTCTCACCTCCCCTCGGGACAGCGTCGAGGGGCTTTCATTTGCCAACCCCACGTTTCCCCGGGGAAACAGGCTCGGCATACCTCGATAACCGGAATGGAGATCGGTAGGGTAGCGTCCTGGCCGGGAAGTGTCAACGGAACACCTTGACCCCAGATCCTTATCTGGCAACCGCCCAAGTCGCGCAAGGGTTCTCGCCCGCCATCCGCGAGACGGGCAAACCGTCTCATGGCTAACGCCATCTTGACCATCCGCGAGGCATGTCATATCCTGCTTCTGTCAAACCGCGGGGAACGATGGCCCGGGTGCCGAAGGTGTCAGTGGCGCATGGCCGCCGCCGCGCCGTTGTTCCGTGAGGAAAGGGAGGGCAGATGGAGATCTTGATACTGGGAGGTACCGGCTTTTTGGGGCGACACCTCGTCGAAGCGGCCCTCAAGCGTGGTCACAAGCTCACCCTTTTCAACCGTGGCGAGACGAATCCGCACCTCTTCCCAGCCGTGGAGAAGCTACATGGCGATAGAGACGGGCAACTGGGTGCGTTGAGGGGACGGAGCTGGGATGCCGTTGTCGACACGTGTGGGTACCTGCCGCTTGTCGTCCAGGAATCGGCCAGGTTGCTTCGTGACTCCGTGGGGCACTACACGTTCATCTCGAGCGTCAGTGTCTATGCGGATTTCAGCCAACCGGGGTTGGATGAGGAATCTCCGACGCAGGTGTTGGCAGACAACACGTCAACGGATGTACAGGAACACTATGGCGCACTGAAAGCACTGTGTGAACGTGTGGTGGCGGAAGCCTTTCCCGGAAGGTCCTTCTGCGTGCGGCCGGGGCTCATCGTCGGCCCTCATGATTCCTCGGGGAGGTTTCCTTACTGGCCGTGCCGCGTGGCCGAGGGGGGAGAGGTGCTCGCTCCCGCCCATCCTGACCGGACGATCCAATATGTCGATGCACGTGACCTGTCCGACTGGGTTGTCCAGAAGGTGGAGAGTCGCCTGACCGGTATCTACAACGCGGTTGGACCGCAAGACCCCCTGACGATGGCCGGCCTGCTGGAGACCTGCAAGCGAGTGACGGGCAGCAATGCCCGTTTCACATGGGTGAGCGAGGCGTTCCTGGTCGCGCACCATGTCGAGCCCTGGACGGAGCTGCCGCTGTGGCTGCCGAAAGAGATGGACGGCATGGACGCCGTGGACAACAGCAAGGCTGTTCGGATGGGGTTAGCCTTTCGGCCCCTTGCGGAAACGGTGGCGGATACCCTGGCGTGGCTCGCCCGGGAGCGCGCTGCCGGCGCCGGGAAGGACACGGTGGACGGCGGGGCGAAGGCGGGGCTGTGTCGCGAGCGCGAGGCTGCGCTTCTCCAACAGTGGCATGATGAGCAAGCGCGCCACAGCACGGTCAGCCGGGATAGCCGGCCCGGCACCTGATGGGGCGGCACGGCTGAACTCGTGCGTCGGGCTGCCGGCCGCTTCCCTCGGGGCCATGCCCCATCGGATCGGTTGACTGGGTTCTCGAACGGCTCTATAATGAGACCGGTTTCAGCACGCCTCACGTCATCGGGATTCCCATGACCTTTCACCCGGAAGCCTTTGGCAAATACTACCTCGTGGACAAGATCGCCGTCGGCGGCATGGCCGAGATTTTCAAGGCCAAGCAGTTCGGTCCCGGTGGCTTCGAGAAGGTCCTGGTGATCAAGCGGATCTTGTCTCACCTTTCGGAGGACCCCGATTTCGTCAAGATGTTCCACGACGAGGCGATGATTTCGTCGAAATTGAGCCACTCGAACATCGTCCATGTCTACGAATTCGGGAAGATACGCAATAACTACTTCCTGGCCATGGAGTACTGCGAGGGCAAAGATCTCAAGACGGTGATGAAGAAGTGCCAGGAACTCGGCCGTCCCCTGCCCATCGAATACGCCGCCTATGTCATTCACGAAGTCTGCAAGGGCCTGGACTACGCGCACAGGAAGCGGGACGAGACCGACCAGGAGATGAACATCCTCCACCGGGACATCAGCCCGTCTAACATCATGATTTCCTATGACGAAGGCGAAGTGAAGATTGCAGACTTCGGCATCGCCAAGGCCCAGGACGCCACCTACCACACCAAGGCCGGGGTGTTGAAGGGGAAGTTCGAGTACATGTCCCCGGAGCAGGCATCAGGGCTGCCCGTGGACCGGCGGGCCGACATCTATGCCTGTGGCATCGTCTTCTACGAAATGTTGACCCGGCGCAGGCTGTTCAAGACAGACTCCGACGCCAGGACCCTCGAGCTTATCCGCAACCCGTGGATCCCGCCCCCTTCCCACCTGAATCCACAGGTCACGGAGGACATCGATGCCATCGTCATGAAAGCGCTCGCCCGCGACCCGGAACAGCGCTACCAGGAAGCGTGGCAGATGCAGCATGACCTGAGGGAGTACATGCGGTCGTCGACGCCGCCCTCGTCGCCCGACCTCATCGCCCTGTCCCTGGCCAATTTCATGCGAGAGATCTTCGCCCAGGAAATCAGGCGGGAGCGCGCCCGGCTGGAAGCAGGTACGAGAGTCGCGCGCGAACTCATGGTGTCTCGAGGAGAATCGACGGACGAATTCGAACTGGACGATGCCTGGGACATTCCTTCGCGAGACGGCCCGGAATCGGCAAGCACGGATACCGGTTCAACCGATGTGCGCCTCCTGATCGAAGAGCGGGAACGCATGTCGTCCCACAGGCACCTCGTGACAGTGATCGTCATGACCGTGATCGTGGTGCTCGGAGGTCTCTTCGTATATCGAGGCATGTCGTCCCGGGAGGAGCCCGGGCACCCGAACGCGGACGCCATGGCGTCGGGATCGGCCCCGGTTCCTCGAGCCCGCACGCCATCGGCGCAAGCCACCCTCTCCGTCCGGTCGATTCCACCGGGCGCCACGGTGTTCCTCGACGGACGCAGGGTCGGCGAAACCCCGCTCGTCTCAGCCGATATTCCCACAGGGGATGTCGTGGAACTGAGACTCGAGATGGACGGATACCAGTCCTATGCCGATGCCTTCTACGTTCCGGCCGGTACCGAACGACTCGAGCGCACCGCAACCCTGAAGGCGGTGGCCCCGCCGGCGCCGGCCGGCCCCGTCGCGGTCCCCAGGCCCCAGCCGCCGGCCACCTCGTCGGAACAGGCGCCGGCACAGGTCAACACCGTGCAGCGGCCCGCACCCACGGGACGGCTGTCCCTCAAGTCGGCCCCCGCCGGGGCCAAGGTCTCGATCGATGGAAAAACCGTCTGCACCACACCCTGTGTCTTCTCGAGGGGACGGCCTGGCACGAGATACACCCTCCTGTTCGATTTGCCCGGCTACGAATCCGTCAAAACATCAGCCGTCTTTCCGCCGTCCGGAGAAAAACCGGTCGCCGTGCGTCTCGCCGTGGCTCAGCCCGGCTATCTCACCATCACCGTCAAGGACAACCTGAGTGCGGAAGTCATCGTGGACGGAAAGCCATTGGGAGAGCCGCGGGCGTTCTACGAGCGCATCCCGCTTCCTCCCGGTCGCAGAACGGTGGTCTTGCGCAACCAGGTGGGAGGATACGAGAAGACGCTGCACGTGGACATCGCGCCAGGAAAGGAGACCAAGCAGCTCAACGTCGATCTGTCGAAGTAACCCGCGTACCGCACAGGTCATTGACCGGCCGGGAAATGGAAGCGGATACTCACCGTCGTCGTGTTGTTCTGCCTGTTCTTGACCGCAAACCAGGTGGCCGTGCCGGCCGCGAGCCCCACGACGCCTCCGGCCCCCCCCCAGAACCATGGCTGGCGGAAGAGGGAACGTTCCTTGCCGTCCCGGGCCGTCGTTCCGGCCACCGGGTAGGCGGTCACCGCGGGCGTGTGTGATTCAAAAAAGTACTTTTGCAGCAACCGGTTGCTATCTGGGGACGGCGGTTGGTCCAACGGTGCCCTCTCGGACAATTCGCCATCGGGCAGCACGAGCCCGGCAAGTTGGGCGGCAAGGCGGTCGAGGGACGCAGGGGCTGCCCTTCCGGGCTCGAGCAACACCTTGTAGGAAGGAGAAAACGCCTCGTCCTGGACATGAAACAGGGAGGCTTCGAGCCCGTCCTCGTCCAGGACGGCCAGCAGGAGGTAGTCGACGCGCAGGGCCTGGCCGAGGGCGTGATAGATAGAGGTGAGATGTTTTGCGCTGGTGGCGTTTCGTCGAGCCGCCGGGGTTTCATCGGGCGCAGTGTGAAAGCCGGGTGGCCCGAGGACCCCGTGGATGGTCCGCGAGTCGCTCGAGTCGAGCACGACATCCTGGAAGAAGACGCCTGCCGGGCCCTCGAGTCGAATATAATGGCGTCCTTGGGGGATTTGGGGCAAGAACAGGGGCGTGGTTCCCCGGGGACGTCCGTCGAGGTAGGCGGTGGCGCTCTCGGGTTCCGATGAGATTTGGAGACCGGTCGTGTAGCGGAGTTCGGTCTTGATCCGGTCGTACAGGGCGATGGACTGGGAGGAGAAGCGCAAGGGGTCGAGTTCCCTTTCCGGGGCGACAGTGGCGAGACGGCGCAGCACGCCGGTGGCCTGGTCGTACTCCCCGAGGCCGAAAAGCAGTTGCAGAAGGAACAGTTCGACCTCGAGAAAATCCTCGTTGCTGGTGAGGTGTTCGCGATAGTATGACAGGTGGGCTTCGGCCTCCTGTAGCATGGCGATGGCCTGGCGGAATTCGGCGAGGCCGGCCAGTTCTCGAGCCTTTGCCAGCGCTTCGCGTGCCGGGGCCAGGAAGACCGCGTCGCGGAGGGCTGGCCCCTTGCCCGCTATCAGCTCGAGGATGGCTGCTTCGGAGATGGGCGACAGGGAACGCTGGCGTTGGAATGCATCCCGGAGCATGGGTGTCAGGGATCCGGCCTCGGCCTCGAGTCCCTGGTCGGCGTGGATCCCGATCACCGCGATACTGGGTCGGGCGTGGAGGGCCGTGGGCCGGAGGACGCACAGCGACAGGAAAAACAAGGCGGCGAGGCGACTTGACGGTGCAAACCCTGTGCTCGATGTTTCCCGGACATCTTTGTTCGCCGGGAGGCGGCCCGCGAGTGTGCGCAGGTCCAGGGCGTTCCGTTCACCCGCCCGCGCTGTGAGGACGAGCGAAGATGCCAAGAAAAACAGCGACATGGTTTCTGTTGTGCCTCCTGCTTCTCGCGTGGCGTGGCGGCCCGCTGTCCGCGACCGAGTTGACCCCCGCCCAGGCGGCCATCAACGAATCGTTGGCTTTCATCGACGCGAACCGGCTCGAGGAGGCACTTCAGAGTGCCAAGCGTGCCATCCAGGCCGCGCCGAACCGGGTCGAAGCGCACCTGCTGTACATCCAATTGATGATACAGTTGAATCGGCGGTCCGAGGTCCGGAGACAATATACCCAGTTGAAGGAACAGCACAAGAGCGGATTGGCCCTCATGCTGTACGGCAGGACGCTCGAGGACCTCGACGAGCAGGTGGCGACCTACAAGAAGGCCCTGGAGATGGAGCCCGGGCTTGGATGGGCTCACTACTGCATCGCCTCCGTGAAGATGCAACGTGGAGACAGCGAGGGGGCCGTCGAGTCGCTCCAGGACGCCATTCGCATCCAGCCGGGCTTCACGCAGGGCATGGAGTCCCTGGCCACCCTGTACCTGTCCATGGGCAAGGTGGACGAAGCCATCACGACGTTCGAACAGGCGCTCGAGTCCGACCCTGGCAACGCGAAGGTGCTCTTCCAGTTGGGGTCCCTCGTGGGCGGCAAGGGCGAGACCGCGCGTGCCGTGGAACTCCTCGAGAAATCCCTCGAACTAGCCCCCGAAAACCCCCAGGTCATGGCCAACCTGGCGTTCATGTACTTCCGCCAGAAGCGGTATGACGACGCGATCGCCCTCTACGACCGCGCCCTCGAGATCGTGCCCGCGCAGAGCGACGTCCGGTTGAATCGGGAAGTGGTGGCCCGGGTCAAGAAGGGCGAACTCGAGTACGACGCGGTGACCGAGATGGTGAAGGCGATGGAGGCGCGGACCGCCGAGGAGGCGATGGCCCACTACCGTCGAGTCATCGAGATCAGCCCGAGGTTCGAACTCCCCTACCTCGCCCTTGGCCAGTTGCTCGCCGCGACCAATCGTCCCGCCGACGCGGAGAAGGCCTTTCTCCGGGCCGTCCAGTTGAACCCGGGGTTCGTGGAAGGCGCTCGAGTGCTCGCCGAGTTCTACCTGGTGTCGAAGGATCCCGCCAAGGCAGAACCCTACCTGGTCAAGGCCATCGAACTGGAGCCGGATGAACCCGAGTTGCACGCAGCCCTCGGCGCCGTCTATGCCGCTTCGGGGCAGGCGCCGGAGGCGGAAAAAGCCTTTGCCCGCGCGGTCGCCCTGTTGCCGCCGGAAACGGCCCTGCCCAGCCGGTTGAACATGGCCAAGGCCGTCGCGGCCCAAGGACGACTGGCGGACGCCGCCCGCGAACTCCGCGCCATCCTCGAGGTCAATCCCGATTTCGCCGCGGCAAGGCTCCAGCTCGCCCACTGCTACTTCGGCATGGAAGAGTTCGATCGTGCCAGGGAACAGTATCGCCTGTTGCTCAAGCAGGCGCCAGACAGCGACGAACTCAAGGCCCTCATCGAGGCCGTCGATGAACGCCAGGCAGCGTTCGCTGAGAAGGCCAAGACGCAGATGCGTGCCAGCCAGATCCTGGTCGAGTCGCGCGCCGAAGCGGACGAGATCCTCAAGCAGCTTCACAACGGCGCCGAATTCGCCGCCCTGGCGCGGCAGAAATCCATCGGGCCCGAAGCCGCTCGAGGCGGTGACATCGGCTTCTTCAAGCAAGGCGAACTGATGCCCCAACTGGAACGTGCTATCATGGCGCTCGACGTCGGACAGACCAGCGGCGTCATCGAGACGCCGGCCGGATATCACGTGCTCAAACGAACGAACTGATCGCGCCCGGCGCGGAGGCGACCATGCAGACCGGGACCAAGGAATGGCTGAGCGACGACGTCGCGTTTCCGATTCACCATTGTGACAACTGTGGCGGCGATGTGCTCGTCTACGCCCGGCTCGTGCTCGGGCCTTCGGGGGGCGAACTGGTGTGGCGGTGCCTGTTCTGCGACGAGAAACTCCAGAACGCCGACGGCGCCGTCGAGTATCGCTCCCTGTTCGACCTGATCGCCAGTGCCATCGAGAAGGAGTCCCCGGACATGGATGACGGCTGGGTGCCGCTCGGCGTGCCGGGGGGGCACTGGGGCAGCGATGAGAGCGGCACCTGACACAGGGGCGAGGTCCTGCATGGTCGCGTATCCGGTTTTCTGCACCAGATGAAACTCCCGCGCACGTTCGATCCTGTTCCCCCTCTGCTCATCGCCCTGGTCCAGTTGGGCCTGCTGTCGATGGGCGGAGCGGATCCGTTCAAGGACGACGCCTACATCTGCCTGCGCTATGCTCGCAACCTGGTTTCCGGGGCCGGCCTGGTCTTCAATCCCGGCGAGGTGTACGAAGGCTTCACCACCCCCCTCTGGACACTGCTGTCCGCGGGCGTTCTCGCCGTGGGGGCGCCGGACGTGGCGACACTGAAGATACTGGGGGGGCTGGCCTTCCTGGGGTTGGTGCTGCTCACCTGGAAGGCGGTGGCGCAGGCGGGCGTTTCCCTCACACTCCGCCAGCTCGCACCCCTCGTCGTGGCTGCGTCCGGCGCCATCGCCTACTGGTCCCTTTCCGGGCTCGAGACCGTGGCCTTCTCCCTGGCCGTGATGGCCGGCGTGTCCCATTTCGTCGATGCCGCCAGGTCCGGCAAGCGGAGCACGGTGCGCGGAGGCGCCTGGTTCGGCGTCGCCATTCTATTGCGGCCCGAGGCGTTGGCCTGGTTCTGCCTGCTGGCCGCCGCCTTGTGGACCTGGCCTTGGTTGCAGGCCCGCCTTCCCGGATCCAGCCTCGAGATGGCTGGCACGCCCGGCAGCAAACCGGCTTCGAGGGTGACCGGTTCGCTCGTCGCGTTGGTGACCACTGTCGCGCCGGTGTTGGTGCTGGCCGGTGCGTGGCAGGTGTTCCGCCTGGTCTACTACGGCGAATGGCTTCCCAACACCTTCCATGCCAAGGTGGAATGGGAGTTCTACGTGTTGGGCAGAGGATTGCGCTACGTGGGACAGGCCGCGCTTGCCACCCCCCTGGGCGTCTTCCTCCTGGTTCCCCTTTCGACGCGGGCCGCCTGGCGCCGTCCGGAAATAGCGTTTCCGTTGCTCGTCGCCGCATTTCACATCGCCTACCTCGTACTTATCGGCGGGGACTACATGGTCTATGCCCGGTTCGTCGTGCCGGTCCTGGCACCGCTCGCCCTGGCATGGGCGGTGGCGGCGGACTACCGGATCACCTCGTGCCGGGACCGGGTTGCGCGCAAGGCACAGGAAGCAGCCCCAGGGGCCCGCCGCAGCCGTCGCTGCTGGCTCCCGGTGACCTGGAGTCTGATCGTGGTGCCGGCCCTCGTGACTGCTCTGGTCCCCTACGTCGGGTCTCCCGGCGTGCGGGAACCGGATCCCAACGTGCAGCGGTATCGCCGGGCCGGCACCTGGCTGGCCAGGTACCTCGAGCCGGACGCGCTCGTCGCCACCCCTGCCATCGGCGCCGTCGGCTATCTCGGCAGGACGCGGATCCTGGACACCCTGGGGATCGTCGACCCCTACCTTGCCCACCACCGGGACCCCAGGCTGGCCAATCTGCGAGCCGTCGCAGGCCATGCTCGAGGCGATGGGGCGTATGTTCTCAGGCGTGGACCCGATATCATCTTGCTGGCCAACGTGTGGGTGCGGCCGGTTCCGCTGCTGCCGAAGCAGGTGGCGGCGAATACATCGACCTTGTCCTTGACGGACCGGCTGCTCTTCGGCATGCCCGAGTTCCTGGAGCGGTATGAAATCGTGAGCTATCGCATGGAAGGGGGCGACTGGTTCGGCATGGCCGTTCGTCGTGACAGCCGCTACCACCCGGACTCCCCGCTTTGGACCGGGCCGGAACCGGCAGTGCGGTCGCCCTGACCGGCGTTGCCCCCGCGATGCGTCACCCGGGGATGCGGCGCGCCGGCTCGAACGGGCTCGTCCCGGGGGTCAGGATCCCCTGGTAGGCCTCGAGGTTCCTGTCCTGCAGGTGGTCGAATATCATCGGCGATGTCGAGCCGTAGGTCACTCGCTTGATGGGATCCGGATCGAGTTCCGCGGCAATGATCTCCTCGGTGCCTCGAGCCAGTGCGAGCTTGTGCGCGATCGGGCTGACGATCATCGAGTGGCCGAAGTAGCAGTTGTCGCCCGCGTCGATGCCGACCGCGTTGCAGGCCACGACATAGGTGTGGTTGTCATAGGCTCGAGCCCGGTTCACCATGTCCCAGATCTCGAAGCTTCGCAGCAGGGCCGACGGCCTGACCACCACCTCGGCGCCCTTGAGAGCGAGCACGCGGAAGAGTTCCGGAAAATCGCCGTCGTAGCAGATGGAAAACCCGATGTTGGCCAATGGCGTCGGGACGACCACGGCTCGAGACCCCGGGGTGGACCATCCCCCGCCCGACAGCCGCTCGGTGGGGAAGAGGTGGGTCTTGCGATAGACCTCGGCCACGGCGCCCGTGGGGGTGATCAACGCGGCGCTGTTGTACACCTCGCCACGAACACCGCCCCGTTCGTAGGTCGGCAAGACCACGTAGACGCCCAGCTTGCGGGCCGCGGCTTCGATAGGGGCAGACAGCCTGCCGGGCAGCGTGTCCACGAGGTCCCAGAGTTCGTCCGGGCCGCAATCCGGGGTGAATCCCGTGGTCACGCACTCCGGCAACACGATGAGATCCGCGCCGGTCTCGAGACGGGCACGCGCGATCCAGGCAACGGCCTTCTCGAGGTTCTCTCGGATCGCCATGGGGGTCACGGCGAACTGGGCGCAGGCAGCGACAAAGCGCTTCATGGCTCGAGCTGCTTGCAGGTGGCGACGATGTCTCCGAATCGGGTTCGGGGCAGGTTCGCCTTCTGCTTCATCGCCTCGTTGTACCGGTCCTCGTCGACAAAGGCCACGATCCGCGCGATGCAGCTCTCGCCGTCCACGAACCGCCATGGGAAGCACCCGATGGTGACACGCTCGTTGAGCACCAGGTCGATGTCTCCCCCCAAGCACTCGGCGTGGATGATGTGGAACGGGAACATCTCGAGGTGCATGAGCTGGTACTTGCTGTCATCGAAGATGTCGGCCAGGCCGCCCCCGTACTTCTTCTGGAAGTGGGCTTCCGCTTCCCGCGCCTGCCGCGGCGCCCACTGCCGGATGATGGTGTTCATCGGGTGGTCGGCACTGCCGCAATCGACCCCGATCCAGCGCAGCTTCTTGGCCTTGGCCCACTCAGCGAACTCGCGATCGGGCCCGGGGTGCTGCACCATGTACCGAATTTCGTCGGCCAGCGGCTGGTCCCACCCGTACCGGTGATAGCCCGTGTGGATGATGAGAATGTCCCCCTCCTTCACATCGACCCGCTCCTCGACCATCTTGGACGTGTAGATGTCGTAGTCTCCCACCGCGTCCGACAGGTCCACGACGACGCCCGGTCCGACCAGGTAGTCGTTCAGATCGAGGGCCGCGATGTCCTTGCCCGGGGTGTAGAAGTGGATTTCCCCGTCCAGGTGCGTTCCCACATGATTCGAGTGGGTGACAAGCTGCCCGTTGGCACCGTTGGAGGCGAGCCGCTTGAAGTACTTGAGTTGGATCGGCTCGTAAGTCGGCCACGGCGGCGTCTGGACGCCGAGGGGAATGCTGAGGTCGATCATTCTGACGTTGAGCATGGGTATGATACCTCCGTCTCTTGAGTGGTTGAAGATCACGTTTCTTCGCCGGGGTGGCCGCCGGCGCCCGTGGGGGAAGATTCACCGTCCCCCTGGGCCTCGATGGCGCGGAGCGCGCTGGCGAAGCAGTCCATGGGGGCGCGGAGCAGGCCTGCGCCGACCTGCCCGATACCGGGGTCCTTGTGTGCTATGCCGGTGTTCAACCGCGGCGAGAGCCCCGTTTCGGCAACCCGTCTCACGTCGATCCCCACCGGCGTGCCGCGGAAGTCGAGGTTGGGAATGAGAAAGGTGTCGTGTTCGGCGGCGCAGATGTCGTACATCTCCAGGGTCGCGTCGATGGCGTCCTGTGGGGTGCCCCCGACGAACTTGACGATGGCCGGCGCGCAGGCCATCGCCATGCCTCCGAAACCGGCCGTTTCGGTGATCGTGCTGTCCCCCAGGTCTCGGTTGGCGTCGGCCGCGGAGAAGCCGGGGAAGAAGAGCCCCTCGACTTCCCCGGCCTGGGCGGTGAACCAGCGGCCGGGCAGACCTGACACACGGATGCCGAACTCGGTACCGTTCCGGGCCATCGTGGTGACGATGGTGCACCCGTCGATTCCCTCCGCCGGCTCTGTCAGTACCTTGGCCGCCGGCATGGAGAGGTTGAGGAAGAAGTGGTCGTTGGCGTCGATTAACGCCAGGACCCGGGCCAGGGTGTCGCCGTTGCTCGACGTGCGTGCTAGGCTGGGAGCGACGGCGCGCAGAAACAGGGACGTCCCCGCCTTGTTCCGGTTGTGGCACTCGTCGCCCATGTAGAGCGCCTGGGCGATCAGCGCCTTGATGTCGATGCCATCGGGAATGGCGCGAATGGCCCTGTCGAGGGCCGGGAAGAGGACGTCAGCCATCCAGCGGAGCCGCTCGACGACCTCGGGGGAGAAGGCGCCGAACCTGAGGACCTTGCCGAGCCCCTCGTTCATCGTGCAGAACGCCCGGTTGCCGAAGGTGGGGTTTTCGACGATCCAGACCGGCATCGAGGGCGACACGACACCTGCCATGGGGCCCACGGTGTGATGGTGGTGGCAGGGGTCGAACCGGACGCCCCCGGACGACGCCAGTGCTTCGGCCTCCTCGGGGCTGCCGGCCCATCCTTCGTACAGGCACGCGCCCATGACGGCACCGCGGACCGGCCCGCACATCCGGTCCCACTGGATGGGGGGGCCGGCGTGCAACAGGATTCTCCCGTTCATCCCGGGGATCACGTCTCGAGCGAGGGCCAGGCCGGTCACCACCGCCTGCCCGGAGACTATACGGCGGACCGCTTCCCGGTTCGCCGCTTCCACGTCCGCGCCCGATCGCGTCCGCGACAGGCGGGAAACAGCGATCGGAGGCGGCCGGAAATCCACGTCGATCACATCGACTCCCTGGGATGCCAGGCTCTCCGCGAAGCCCGAAAGCCCCACGTTGACCACCTTGACAGGCTTTCCGAACAATGCATTCACCGTTGTCATCATGCCACCTGTTTCATGCAGGGTCCGCCACGGCCCCGGCCAGGAGCGCCGCAGCCGCGTTGCTCGCCATCACAAGGGCACCGGCCTTCTCGAGGGTCCGGCGTTGTCGCGACAGCCCCTGCGGATCGCCTTCGGTTCCCGTGATCGATGCCACCACCAGCAAGCCCCCGTCCCGTCCCGACGCGATGTCACGCGCTTCCGCAATGGCAGGAGCTAGTTCGCTCGCCGGGTCGGGATGGGCACCATGGCCGAGCACCACGTCCAGGAGAATCACCGCGGTTTCGGGGTCCCGGGCTTCCTGGAGCACGCGATCGACGCGCAGCCGGTTGTCGATCATGGGGTGGGGACGGCCGGCCGTGAACTCTTCCTCGCCCATGTCGATGGCCGTGTGTCCCCGGCTCTCGAGGGAGTCGGGTAGACGGGAAGCGTTGTCGATGGGCGCGTTGGACCAGACCTGGTCGAGCCGTTTCGTCCAGAGGTACATGGCCTCTTCGCACAGCGTCCCACCTGAAAACAGCCCCCGGATGTAGCGCCGGCCCGGATCGATCCCTTGCCTCAACGCGACGGCACGGGCCGCGATCTCCTCTTCTTCGGCACCGAGCCGTGCGCGCACCGCCTCGATATCGTCGTCTCGAGCAAAGGCCACGGCCAGGGCCGCGGCTTCGCGCAACGTGGATGCCTGGACCGTGTTCCGGGGCAGGGTGAACTCGTGAGCCGCGCCCATCAGGGCGAGGATCGTGGGCTTGGACGACCGGCCTGCCTGTTCGATGACTCTCAGGATCACCGGCCTCGAGGCCACCTTGGAAACGACCACGATCACCTCGGTCGCGGGGTCGTCCTGGAGCGCCTCGAGCCCTTGGAGCATGGTGGCGCCGCCCACCGCCTCGCTCACATCCCGGCCGCCGGTGCCGATCCCCTGGGTGATGCCCGAACCCGCGTTCGAGATGAGCGCCGAGACCTCCTGGAGCCCGGTTCCGGCGGCGGACACGACGCCGACAGGGCCTCGAGACACCGCGTTGGCGAACCCGAGACCGACGCCGTTGAGGATGGCGGTGCCCGCCCCGGGTCCCATCAGAAGCAGCCCGTGTTCCGTCGCGTAGGCCTTGAGAGCGATCTCGTCCTCGAGGCTCACGTGGTCGCTGAAAAGCAGCACGTGGCACCCGGCCAGAAGCGCGTCCCAGGCCTGGGACGCGGCGTACACGCCGGCGACCGAGATGACGGCCACGTTGGTCCCAGGGGCCGCACGCAGCGCCCCGCGGATGGTCCGAGGCCTCTTCGTCCCCGGCGATGATTCGGACACCGAACGGGCCTCGAGCAACCGTGTCGCCTCCGCCAACGCATCGTCCGCAGCGGTCGCGTTCTTCGCACGGACGGCGACAACCAGGTCGTTCGGCCCGATATCGCCCGCGTCATTGGCCAGAAGCCCGGCGCGCCTCAACAGCGCCAGGTTCATGTCGTTCCCCATGACCACGGAGGCGTCGAGGACACCCTCTCGAGCCATCAGGTCTCGCGTCACGAGCATGAGGACGACGGAGTCGTGATAAGCTCCCTTCTCAACAATGGTTTTCACCACTGATCGCGTTGCCACTTCATCCCTCCCTTCCGTGCGGGGTCGATGACAGGCTACCAGTATTGACGAAGATGTGCGTGACGTGCAAGCTTTTGTGCCACAATGGAATCCCGTGCAGTCGTTCGTCGCGCGCCGCGGGGGGGGCGGGGGGGCGGGACCATGGGAGGGCCGATGGCAGCACGGCAACGCGCCTCGAGAACGGATGTGCCGATGGCGACCGGCGTGGCTTGGCCTCGTCCCTCGATGTGGTGGTCCGCGGTCTGCGTGCTCGCTGGACTCGCGATTGGGGGCGCGTGCGCACCGGGGACGAGCGGGAGTGGGGGAGCGCCGCGGCGTGCCGGCCGATCGGATCGGCCGTTGTCCTGTCCGCCGGACATGGTCCTGGTCACCGGCGGCGTGTTCCTGTCCGGCGCCGACCCGGAGGAGGTCGGCGTATCGCCCCTCGGACGCGCCCTGGGGTTCGTACCAAGGCCCGTGCGCATGGTCGAGGTCGGTGACTTCTGCATGGACCGGTACGAGTTCCCGAACCAGCCGGGCGTGCTCCCCGTCCGCTCCATCTCCTGGATCCAGGCGGCCGAAGCCTGTCGCGAAAGGGGAAAGCGTCTGTGCTTCGAGGCCGAATTCGAGCGGGCCTGCGGGGGGCTCGACGGGTGGCACCAGCCATACGGGGGCAGGGACGACCCCGGACGGTGCAACGACTACGCCCCGGGACCGGGCAGCGTGTCCCACCTGCTCGCACCATCTGGAGACTTCTTCGGTTGTGTCGGCCCGGAAGGCGCCTACGACCTGGAGGGCAACCTGTCGGAGTGGGTGGCACCGGACGAAGGACCCCCGGCCGTGCTGCTCGAGCCGGGTGACTGGACCGAACCGGCCGGCCCGGCCGACGGCATCGTGCGGGGCGGCACCATCTGGCCCGGGGTGTACGGTTCCGGTTGCCACGCCAGGCACTTTCATCCCGCCGACGCGTCGGCATACGAGGACGACGGGTTCCGCTGTTGCATGACGCCTCGAGGCATCCAGGCGCGGAAGTAGGGGGAGCCGGCGCTGCGCTCCCGGGGACCCGTGACCCGGGTGGGCGGCCAGAGGCGGAAAAGGGAGCGGATAGCAGGTGAACGTCGTGACCGAGGCGAAACCCGCCAACGCGAACCAGGCGGAACATAGGCACCCGCCGCGACTCGTAGCGGCGATGGCCTTCCTATCGATCGCCACCACCATCGGCCTCTCGCTGGTGGCCATCCAGCGCTACCGGGCCTGCTCGAGCGACTGGGCGTTCGACATGGCCTTCTTTCACAACCTCGTCTTCAACGCGGCGTTCGGCGGCGGGTTTCGGCAGACTGCGAGCACGCACGAGTGGGACGGGTTGGTCAACCTGACACATGCGTTCTTCCTGCTGCCTGTCTACGTGCCGTTCTACCGGCTGGCGCCGAGGATGGAAACCTTGTTGATCCTCCAGTCCGCGGCCCTCGCTGCCGGGGTCTTCGCCGTGGCGAGCCTGGCGAGGAGCAGCGGCGCACGTACCTGGACCGCCTTCTTGGCCGCCACGCTCTACGCGACCAGTTTCGCCTTCTGGCGTCTCGGGTTGGCCGACTTTCGGCCGTTGCTCCTCTCCGTGCCCGCGCTCCTGTGGCTCGCCGCCGCCCTTCACCGCCGATCCCACATCGCATGGGTGCTGCTCGCCACGGTGGTCGTCTGCGCCGTTCGCGAGGAGTTGCCCCTGCTGGTCGCCTCCCTGGCCCTGTGCACGTTGCTCGCACGGCGCGGGTCTCGCCGCGCGGGATTCGCCTCCCTGGTGGTGGCCATCGCGTGGTTTGGCGGGCAGTCCTGGCTGAGACCTCGAGCCGGCTTCTACATCCCGTTCGACCGTCCCGCCGATCTGGTCCAGGGTGCGGCCTGGGCCACGTCCGGCCCGGGGGAGACAGCGGCCCGGTTGTCGTTCCTGGCCGAGTACTTCCAATGGGGTTTCTGGCCCGCGATTCTCGACCCAGTCCTCCTGCTGGCGAGCGTTCCGTTGCTGTTCTATGCCTTGCTGTTGAGTCCATACGAGTGGTGGACGTGGCACGGCCCCTATGTGCACCATCTCGCCCCGCTCCTGGCACTGGTCACGGCGGCGGGAGCGGTGGGATGGGGCAAGCTCGAGGCCATGGCCCGGAGACGCCTGCCGGCGATGGCATGGATCGTCCCGGTGACCATGCTCGTCCTCGTCGGCTTCCAGGTCCCGCGCACCGTCCACCGTGTGATGTGGACCCTGGGGTTCCTCGACGACCCCCCGGCCAGGCAGGCACGGAAAATGGAACTGGCCGCCATCGAGTCGCTCATCGAGCAGATACCGGGGGACGGCCGAGTCGCCACCGACTATCGCCTCGTCGCCCGGTTGTCCGGCAGGCCTTACGAATACGTCTACCAGGCGGAGTTCGCACCCGGGAGGCCTGAAGGGCCTTTTGACTGTTCACGTGATCGAGGCGGCGGGGCCGGCGGTCCCGGGAAGTGGGTCGCCGCCTCTTCCCGTGTGGGAACAGCGATCCGGGCGTGGAAGCAGAGATGTCCGGGGCTCGATGGCGTGGACTGGATGTTGGTGTACGATGCGCACCAAGAGTGGATGTCGGTCCTGGAGCGCTCCGAAGTCTGGGTGGAAGTGGATCGAGGCGGTTCCTACGTGCTGTTTCGGCGGTTGTCCGGGGGGTAGGAGGTGGGGCATCGAGGAGGTGGGCAGCCAGCACTGCCGGATCGAGCGAGCAGTCCTTCGGTCTGTCCGATTCCTCGCGGGGAGGGGCGGCAGACCCGCGGGCATCAGACCAAGGCCACGCTCTCGTGCTGTCGCAACGCCTCCCCGAGCTTCTTGCGCGCCTTCAACTCGATCTGGTGAATACGCTGGCGAGACAATCCAAGCTCTTCGCCGATTTCTTTCAGCGTGCCGGGACGTTCCCCGAGATACCGCCGTGCGATGACCTGCTATTCCTGGTCGTCCAGGTCCTCCATGCTTTCCCGGACCATCCGCGAGCGGACGAGGGCTTCCTCGCGATCCAGGTAGATGGATTCCTGGTTGGGGGAGTCATCGGCGATCAACGCCCCCAGGGCCTTGTCCGTCCCTGCCGTGATCGGTTGGTCCAGTGACACCTCGAACACCGGAATGTGGTGCGTGCGGCGGCGTGCCCCACGTACCGGTTCCATCTCTTCCGCGTGCTCCTTGTCCCCTTCGCCGGTGCGTTGCAAGATGGTGTGGCGCCGGCCTTGCAGGAACCTCTGCACATAGGCCCTGATCCACCACGACGCATAGGTGACCAGCCGTACCCCGCGCTCGGGATCGAACCGGTTGACCGCCTGCAGCAGGCCGAGGTTGCCTTCTTGAATCAATTCGATCAACCCCACGTCCGCCCGCTGGTAGCGGCTCGCGATCTTGACCACCGCCCGCAGATTGGCCTGCACGAGCTTGTGGCCGGCCTCCTCGTCCCCCTCGTCGCGGAACTTCCGTGCGAGCCTCGTCTCCTCTTCTCGAGGAAGCGGTGGGCAGTCCTTGAGGCTTCGAAGATAGGATGTCAAGGCGTCCGCCTCGGGTTCTTTTCGTGTTCTCGTCGTCATTGCAGGTACCCTCCTCCATGCCGGAAGACGATATTTGTGCAAAGAAACGGCCAGCAGGGGCGAACCGGACTCGAGAGTGGCAGAAAGGAGCCGGGTGCTCTCGAGAAGATCGGTGTTGTGTAGTCTGCCCTACTCGCCCCGGCTCGTGTGCCATGCCGCGCCGCGGGGCCGAAGGTCCATGTCGCTGGCGGCGGAAAGCGTCACGGCGACCCCGTTTGATCTCTCCCCCGTGGTCAATGGCCAGAAAAACGTTATGAAAGCAATGGGTTGAAGAAATGGCGACTGGACGCGCGGGTGTGGGCCGGACGCGGCTCGGGGCGGTGTTCAGGAGGGCATCAAAGCCACGTCGGGGGCGGAAGCGCCACGTGCAGGCATACAGGGGCCCGGGGCGCGGGCACGCGCGCATCGAACGTGACAGAGGTCAGGGGTGGACGAATGCCGGCAGGTGGGGTAATGTCTCTGGTCATCCCGGTATGCCTCGAGGCTGTTTCCTGTTTCCATCGATCGAGGTCTGCATGAGCCCCTATTCAAGACGCAGGCAGGCACTTCTCCGGGCCATGGAGAAGGATAGCGTCGCCATCTTTCCGTCGGGGAGCGAGAAGCTCCGCAGTGGTGATTCGCCCTACCGGTTTCGTCCGGATTCCGATTTCTACTACCTGACCGGGCACTTGGAGCAGGGGGCCGTCCTGGTGGTGGCGCCGCATCATCCGGATCATCGCGTGGCGATGTTCGTGGCGCCCCGGGATTCGACCAAGGAACTATGGAGCGGGGCACGGCAGGACCCGGAGGAAGTGCAGGCGGCCACGGCGGTGGACGCGGTGTTCTCGATGGAGGAATTCGAGGTCCGTTTGGAGGGCTTCTTGACCGGGGCCCGGCGCCTGTATCATCAACTCGGGGTCTGGCCCGAGCTTGATGCACGGCTCATTCGGCAGGTGCGACGGATGAGAAGGACGAAACGCCACCGGGCGACCACGCCCACCGAGATCGTCGAGCCGTCGGTGATCATCCACGAAATGCGGCTGGTCAAGGAGGCGGATGAGATAGCGGTGCTTCGTCGAGCCGCGGCCGTTTCCGCGGAAGCGCACAGGGTGGCCATGATGGCCGTGCGGCCCGGTGTCACGGAGCGCGTCTTGGAGGCGTTGTTGGATTGCCACTTCCGCAGCGCGGGCGGCGCTGGTCCGGGGTATCCCACCATCGTCGCCGGTGGCCGAAACGCCACGACGTTGCACTACGTGGACAATGCCGCCACCTTGATGGACGGGGACCTCGTGCTGATCGACGCCGGGGGCGAATTCGGGTTCTACACGGCGGACATCACCCGCACGTTTCCTGTCAGCGGACGGTTCTCCCGGGTGCAGCGGACCGTGTACGATATCGTACTGGAGGCGCAGCGGGCGGCCATCGACACGGTGGCTCCCGGGGCGAGGATCGACGTGGTGCACGGTGCCGCGGTGCGTGTTCTCGCCAGGGGACTGGTCTCGCTCGGCCTGTTGCAAGGGGATATCGACGCGCTGGTGGCGTCCGAGGCCTACCGCCCCTACTACATGCACAGAACGAGCCACTGGCTCGGCATGGAAGTGCACGACGTGGGCGAATACCGGCAGGACGGCAAGCCCAGGGTGCTCGAGCCGGGAATGGTCCTTACGGTGGAGCCGGGTCTCTACTTTCGAGATGACGTGGAAGGTGTTCCGGAACCCTACCGTGGTATCGGTGTGCGGATCGAGGACGATGTCCTGGTCACGAAGTCCGGCCGCGAGGTGCTCACCGAAGCCGTGCCCAAGGACCCCGGCGCGTTGGAAGCGCTTGTCGGAACCGGCCCACCGCCCAGGTGCTGATCCGGCTGGCA
Source organism: Myxococcota bacterium (assembly GCA_024278455.1). Lineage (GTDB taxonomy): Bacteria > Myxococcota_A > UBA796 > JAJRTE01 > JAJRTE01 > JAJRTE01. The sequence continues at coordinate 28,993 of JAJRTE010000275.1, read as the reverse complement.
TGTCGCCCGCTCGATCGAAAAGGCGACCCGTGAACCCTCTCGAGGTGAGGCAGATGATGACATACGACGTTTGTGGTCTCGGCAACGCGCTGGTCGACGTCTTGGCAGACGTGGCGTCCGACGCAACGATCGCATCGCTTGGTCTGAACAAAGGGATCATGCACCTGGTCGAGGAGGAGCGCTGGCAACAGCTCTACCAGGCCGTGGAGAACCGGTCCCCGGAAATCGCGCCAGGCGGATCCTCCGCCAACGCAATCTCCACCGCGGCTTTGCTCGGCGCGAGCACCACCTTTTGCGGCCAGGTCGGCGACGACGTGTTCGGAAGGACATACGCCGAACGCCTGCAAGTCTACTGCGGCCGGCACCATCTGCACGTGCGGGAAGGCGCACCGACAGGCAAGTGCCTGAGCCTCGTCTCGCCCGACGCCGAACGCACCATGGCCACAACCCTGGGATGTGCCATCGAGTTGGAACCCGAACACCTGTTCTACGACGCCATCGCGTCGAGTCGCTGGTTTCACCTGACCGGCTACCTCTTCACCGGTGGGCGGATGGGTGACGCCGCCATGGCCGGCCTCGAGCATGCCCGGAAGCACGGTGTCCGGGTCTCCCTCGATGTCGCGGACGCCTGGGTCATCGACACGCTGCGCGACAAGATCTGGTCCCTCATCACCGACCATGCCGCCGTCGTGTTCACCAACGAGGAGGAGGCCAGGGCGCTTTGCGGCGGCACGCCGGAGCAGGCCGCCGCCCGGCTCGCCGAATGCTGTGACCTGGCCGTGGTCAAGCTCGGGGCACGTGGGTCCCTCATCCAGGCGGGAGGCTCGACGATTCGGGTCCCGGCCCATCCGGTATCGCACGTGGTGGATACCACCGGGGCGGGGGATGCCTACGCGGGCGGGTTCCTGTTCGCCCTGTCTCGAGGGCTCCCGCTGGACCGGTGTGGCGCCTTGGCTTCGCGGGTGGCTTCCGAAGTCGTGGGGCAGCGGGGCGCCGTGGTGACCACCCCCGGCCGCCTGCGGCAGGTCACTCACAATCTCCTGGTGACCTAGCCCGGCCGACGCCCCGGCGCCGGTGCCCTCCGGCCCTGCTTCCCGGTCCCGCGGCCGTGGCTTCGCGGCCGCCGCGAACACCGGAAGACTCGAGGACGAACACCAAACGGGAGAGGAAATCATGGGAATCCTGGACGGAAAGCGGATACTCGTGTCCGGCGTGGCCAACAACCGGTCCATCGCCTGGGGCATCGCCACCGCGCTGCACCAACAGGGCGCCTCCCTGGCGTTCAGTTGCGTCGAGCGCAACCTGCGCAAGGTGAACAAGCTTGCCAAGACCGTGTCATCCGACCTGGTGGCGGTTTGCGACGTGCAACGTGACGATGACATCGCAGCCCTGTTCAATACCGTCGGCGAGGCGTGGGGGAGGCTGGATGGATTCGTCCACTCGCTGGCCATGGCCGACGTGGATGACCTGGATCGCGGGTTCGTGGAGACCTCGAGGCACGGTTTCGCCCTGGCGATGGACGTGAGCGTCTACTCGCTCATCGCCATGGCGCGCCACGCGAGACCCCTGATGCGTGCAGCAGGGGGAGGGTCCATCGCCACGATCACCTTTCTTGGCGGTGAGCGGGTCGTTCCCGGGTACAACGTGATGGGGGTCGCCAAGGCTGCCCTGAACATGGCCGTCCCCTACCTCGCCTGGTCGTTGGGAGGCGACGGGATCCGCGTGAACGCCGTCGCCGCGGCGCCCATCAGGACCATCTCGACATCTGTCCTCGGGGGACTGGACAGGGCGTTCAAGGTCATGGAGGAACACAGCCCCCTTCATCGCAATGTCACCAAGGAGCAGGTAGGGGACACCGTGGCCTTCTTGATGTCGGACATGTCTCGAGCCATCACTGCCGAGACTGTCAACGTGGATTCCGGCATCCACGCGATGAGCCTCTAGCTCGAAGCGCGACCCCGGAACCCGGACGTGAGGTGTCCGCGTGGCGAATGCCAGGGGGCCATGTCATGTTCTGGATGCGTGGGAGGTGGGCTAGTTGTTGTCGAAGGCGTCGTCCACGCCGTCCTCGAGAGCTTCCTTGCGACTCAACCGTATCTTGCCGGAACGGTCGATATCGATGACCTTGACCAGCACCTCGTCGCCTTCATTGATGACGTCTGTCACGCGGCGCACGCGCCCCTTGGCGAGGTGGGAGATGTGCACGAGCCCCTCGGTGCCGGGGAAGATCTCGACGAACGCGCCGAAATCGGTCACGCGCTTGACCTGGCCGAGATACAGCTTGCCCACCTCGGCCTCCTGGGTCAGTTCGCGGATCATGCGTTCGGCCCGGCCGGCCGCTTCGCCGTCCGGGGATGCGATGAGCACCTGCCCGGAGTCGTCCACATCGATCTTGACACCGGTCTTCTCGACGATACCGCGAATCGTCTTCCCGCCCGGGCCGATGACGTCGCGTATCTTGTCGGTGTTGATCCAGATCGACGTGATTCTCGGGGCGTAGGGCGACAACTCGGGTCGCGGTTCCGGGAGGACCTCGGCCATCTTGTCGAGGATATGGAGCCGGCCTTCTCGAGCCTGCGCCAGGGCTCGGCGCATGATCTCCATGCTCACGCCCTTGATCTTGGTGTCCATCTGGAACGCCGTGATACCGTTCCGTGTGCCGGCGACCTTGAAGTCCATGTCGCCGAGATGGTCCTCGTCTCCCAGGATGTCCGTCAGGACCGCCACACGGTCGCCTTCCTTGATCAGGCCCATGGCGATACCCGCGACAGGGGCCTTCATCGGCACGCCGGCGTCGAACGCGGCCAAGCTGCCGCCACATACGCTGGCCATCGACGACGACCCGTTGGATTCGAGGATCTCGCTCACGAGGCGAATGGTGTAGGGGAAGGAATCGTCGAGCGGCACAACAGGACGGAGCGCCCGTTCGGCGAGGGCCCCGTGACCGATCTCCCGACGGCCCGGAGAACGGAGCATCTTGGTCTCGCCCACCGAATAGGGGGGGAAGTTGTAGTGCAGGGTGAAGTCTTTGAGAGAGTTTCCCTCGAGCGCGTCGATACGTTGGGCGTCGTCTGCTGTGCCGAGCGTGGCCACGACGAGCGCCTGGGTCTCGCCCCGGGTAAACAGGGCGGAACCGTGGGTACGCGGGAGGACGCCGACTTCGGCCGTGATCGGCCGGACCTCGTCGGTGGCACGCCCGTCGATCCTGCGACGTTCGTCGAGGACCATGTTGCGGATGAGGGTTTTTTCCAGCCGGCCGAAGGCGGCGCGGAGGAGCGTCTGGACCTGGGCAGGGTCCTCTTCGGCCTTCTCGGCGGCCATTTCCTCGAAAATGGCCTGCTTGACCGCCGCCACCGCGGCGCGCCGCTCCATCTTGTCCGGAACGGTCAGGGCTTCGGTCACCCGCTGGCTGTACCGGTCTTCCATCGCCCGTGCCAGGTCTTCGTCGAACGGGGGCTTCTCGAACGTCTGGAGAGCCACGCCCGCCTGCTCCCTGAGCGCCAACTGCAGGTCGATCAGCGGTTGCGCGGCTTCATGTCCGAACTCGAGAGCGGCGATCAGGTCGTCCTCGCTGACTTGCGCGCACCCCCCCTCGACCATGGCAATGGATTCGCGGGACACGGCCAGGATCAGGTCCATGTCCGAGGATTCCATCTGGTCCCGGGTCGGGAAGGCGACGAACTGGCCATCGATGCGCCCCACCCGCAGTCCGGCGAGCGGGCCTTCGAAAGGGATACTCGAAATGGTCAGCGCGGCCGAAGCACCGGTCATGGCCAGCACGTCCGAAAGATTCTGGGTGTCGGCCGAAAGGACGGTGGCGATGATCTGCACCTCGTTCTTGTATCCCTCGGCGAACATGGGACGGATCGGACGGTCGATGAGCCGGGACGTGAGCACCTCGCGCTCCGACGGTCTGCCTTCGCGCTTGAAGAACCCCCCGGGAATACGCCCGGCAGCGTAGACCTTTTCGACATAGTCGCAGGTGAGGGGGAAGAAATCGATCCCTGGACGGGGATTGCTGCTGACCGCCGTGGCGAGAACCACGGTGTCCCCCAACTGGACGACCACGGAGGAAGCCTGTTTCGCCAGTCGTCCGGTTTCGATGGACAGGGTTTTGTCGCCTACCTTGGCAGAGAGTTTGACTAATGACATCTGTGTCCACTTTCGTGTAAGGGTGGTGTTGAACCGGCGTTTCTGTTCGGAAGGCCGGAATGGGCCGCGGGAAGGCTACTTGCGAATCCCCGCCGCGTCGCAGACGGCGCGATAGCGTGCGAATGACCTGCGGCGCAGGTAGTTCAGCAGCCGCCTGCGTTGCCCGACCAGCTTCAACAGTCCGCGTCGCGATTGATGATCCTTCTTGTGGATCTTGAAATGCTCGGTGAGTTCCGCGATACGGACGCTCAGTATCGCGATTTGTGCTTCCGTGGCGCCCGTGTCGTTCTCGTTCTTTCCGAACCGGGCGATGATTTCGCGCTTCTGTTCCGTGGAGAGAGACATACCTTACTCCCAAGGCTCATCAAGAGTCACTTCTTGAACGTGTAAATTTGACGGCAGAATCTGGCAACCCGTGTATCGTGCACCACGCCGCGATGGGTCCCGGCCAGGTATCGTGTGGCCATCGTTGATACGTGGTGGCGAGCGTGGTGCGGATTCCGGACGGCCATGTTCGTGCCGGCCAACGTGTCTCGCCTGTTCTCAGGGAAGACGTAAACCGGTAGCTTTCCTGAATCGTGAACTCTAGCGGATGTCTGTGTCCATGTCAACACCCTATCCGCGGGGCGGTGGCAAAAAGTCAGTTTTCCGCCAGCACGGTACGAGGCTGGATCGCTATCCGTCGTGGCCGTGCGGTCGCCGGGTCGTCGATGACTTCGCCTATGGCCAGGAGCCGGCGGCGCCGGCACAGCTTCACCCTGCGACCGGGTACCAGGTCGGAACGCCCGTCTCCGCCGATGTCCAGGGCCACCACGTTCCCGTGGACCACCCGCCCGGCAGCCTCTTCTCCCAACTCCACGCAGGGGAGGCCGGGAAGCATGTCGACCAGCGGTATCACGGCCGCGCCAAGGCTGCTGGACGCGGCGGCCTCCTCGAGCTGTGCCAGTGTCCGGGCGTCGGCGACGTCGAAAACGCCCACCGTCAGCCGCCGCAGGGCCGCCAGGTGCGCCCCGCAGCCCAGGTCGTCGCCGATATCCGCTGCCAATACCCGCACATAGGTGCCCTTGGAACACCGAACACGGATGGTGATACGTGGCAGCTCGATGGCGCGGAGTTCGATGGCGTGAATGGTCACCTGTCTCGGCGACCGGGCGACGACGGCGCCTTCCCGCGCGTACCGGTGAAGCCGCTTTCCCGCCACCTTCACCGCCGAGTACATGGGCGGCACCTGCGAAATCGTTCCGACGAAACGGCTCAGCACCTCCCGGACCCTGCCCTCCGACAGGCGCTCATCCACCACGTAGCGGGAAAGGACGTTCCCGTCGACGTCGAGCGTGTCCGTGCGCACGCCCAGTTCGACGGTCGCGTCGTAGGTCTTGTCGCCGGCGGTCAGCAAGCCCGCCAGCCGGGTCGCCGACCCGATGCACACGGGCAGGATGCCGGTGGCGAAAGGGTCCAGCGTGCCGGTATGTCCGACCTTGCGCTGGCCGGTGAGCACACGCACCCGCCGCACGACGTCGAAGGACGTGATGCCGGCCGGCTTGTCGACCAGGAGCAGGCCGCTGATCTTCCCCGCCCGGCCGCTCATTGCCCCTCTTCCGTCGTGGCGGACGCGCCCGCCTTGATTTCCTTGAGAAGGTGCTCGATACGGGCCACGTGATCCAGGCTCCTGTCGAAGATGAAGCGCAGTTCAGGCACCGATCGGATGCGCAGGTACCGCCCCAGTTGCGTCCTGATGTGGCCGGCAGCATGCTCGAGACCGGCACGGGAGGTATCGCGCACCTCCTGTTCGCCATAGACGGTGTAGTAGACTCGAGCCACACTCAGATCCCTGCTCACGATGACACGGCTGATCGTCACCATGCCGATGCGAGGATCCTTGATCTCCTCGTACAGCATCCTGGAGATCTCGCGCTGTATCTGGTCCCCGACACGTTGGGCGCGTTTGTGTTGCATGAGGTTCATCCCTCCGGTTGCGGGTTGGGAAGTGCCACGCACCCCCAATCAGTATTTTTCCTGGGGCAGGATCTTCCAGGCACGAATGGCGACGAACCGCTCTTCGCCCGGTGCCGAGCGCACGAGAACCAGCCTTCTGAAGCCATAGGGTGAGCGCTCGATCCGCAGTTCGCGAGACGTGGGGACGAACTCGGAGCCCAGCGACTCGGGAAGCCCGGTGTCGTGCAAGGCCTCCAGCAAGGAGACGGGCCGCTCGAACGTGTACGAAACGCCGTAGATCCTGCCCCGGGCGACCAGGAGTTCCCCTTTTTCGTACTGGATCGCCTGCCCGCGGACGCCCGGCAGCCGCTTCTTGCCCACCACCGGCCCGAGATGGGCCTCGATATCGCTCCCCTGGAACGAACGGTACGCCATGCCGAGAATCGCGGGGATATGGCACTGGACCCCGGCCGGTTTCTCGTACCTGGGATGCTCCCCGGCCTGCCCTCCCTTGTCCGTGGACGAGGCCATTTCATCCTTCCCCGGCGTTCCACAGCTCGACACCACCACGGACACGACAGCGACTGCCACCCAGATGGTCCAGGACACGGCCCGCATCTCCTCCCACAGCGTCTTCACGACACGGAAGCCCCTTCCTTCCTTCCTTGCAACACCGCTCGAGCGACTTCCCTTCCCTCCAGGGGGTCCGGCCGCCCGGCGTGCACCGAACCCGGCTCCGGCATGGCCGCCGAACCCGGCCCGTTCCCACCGGCCACGAGGCCCGGGGCTTGACATTCGCGCCCCGGTCCGGCAACACGAGGATCACCGACCGCTCCGGAACCGCCCCCCCCGGCCCGGGCGGCCCACCTTCACACTGCGCACGGAGGCTTCGTCAATGGGACTCTTCCAACGTTCGCGCCGGCCCACCCCCGCGGTCATCGGTGTCGTCCACCTCCTCCCGCTCCCCGGATCTCCTCGCTGGAAAGGCAGCCTCGCCCAGGTGCTCGACAGGGCAGAACTCGAGGCCTCGATCTACCGGGAGGCCGGACTCTGTGCCATTATAGTGGAAAACATGCACGATGTCCCCTATCTCCGGGGCCGCGTCCTTCCGGAGACCACCGCTGCCATGGCCATCGCCGCGTCTCGAGTCAAGCATGTCGCAGGGGAGATGCCGGTGGGCGTCCAGTTGCTCGCCGGCGCCAACAGGGAGGCGCTCGGCGTCGCCGTGGCCGCCGGCCTCGACTTCGTCCGCGTGGAGGGGTACGCCTACGCCCACGTCGCCGACGAGGGGACCATCGAGGCGTGCGCCGGGGAACTGTTGAGAGCCCGCGCCGCCCTGGCCGGGGACGATATCGAGATCCTCGCCGATATCAAGAAGAAGCACGCTTCCCACGCCTTGACCAGCGACCTTGGCATCGAGGAGGTGGCGGCAGGCACCGAATTCTGCCGCGCGGACGGATTGATCGTGACCGGGACCACGACAGGGGATGCGCCCGATCCGGCGGAGATCGCTGCCGTTCGCCGCGCCTCGATCCTCCCGGTCCTCGTCGGTTCCGGGGTTACCATGCGCAACGCGGGCGACTACCTCGACGCCGACGGGCTCATCGTCGGGAGTTGCTTCAAGCAGGACGGCCACTGGGCCCAAGCGGTGGTCCCGGCGAAGGTGCGCGCACTCGTGGACGCCGTGCACGGCCGGAGCGGCCGGCCGTCCCGGGGATCGTGATCGGCCACGGGGTCGCATACGGGACGGCGCGATGAACGCCTCCTCGAGCACCTCACGGGGTCACTGTCCCGGCCTGGACGGCGAGCAGAAACTGCCGGAAGGTGATCTCGCCCCGGAAATAGGCCTTGGCAGACCGGCCGGGCACGATACGCACCGCCGGAACCTGGTCCGGCCGCTCGATCCGCAGGACCAGGTCCCGCACCTTCAAGCGCTCCCTCGACATGTACTTCCCAATGACCAGTCCGATAATGCCGGTCTGCTCTTCGATGGGGAGGCGTGCGTGCCGCAACCGCACCGTGATGTCGCTCTCCGTCTTTCTCACCGGCATGTACACGTTCCCATCGACAGGCTTCAGGCGTACATCGGCCACGCCGATTTTCAGGTTCAGAAGCTCACTGAACAACCGGTCCTCGGCCTGCTCGAAACTCCGGAACGCGCCGATGTTAGGAGGAATCGCCTTGCGCATGCGCAGGTCCATGGCAGCCAGTTCCGGGGTCGGCGTCGCCACCACCGCGGTCGCCCCGGTGCCTGGCTCGCTTCCCCCCTCCGGGCCCGGCGCAGGCACGGACTGGCCAGGTTCCCATGGCTCGAACTCGAGGTCCGCGATAACCTTGACATAGACGAAGTAGGTTGCCAGAACGCCGGCAAGCACGCCGGTGATGACGACCAGCCGCCCCCAGCGCACCCCGGTCGTCCCGGTGTCCGTTCCCTCGTGCTCGAGACCGGTCAGAAGGGGCAGCAACCCGCCGTCCGCCGGCTCGAGTTCGCCGTTTCGCGCATGCTGGGCCATCCAGTCCTGGAAGGAAACAGGCGCCACACGTCCCCTGCCTCGATCGTGACCCGCCCTGCCGTGCCCATCGGGCCGGTCCTCCTCCCCCAGCCCCCGCGGCCCGCCCGGCCCGCCGGCATCCGGACCAGGGAAGTCATCGCGGTCGCGCTCGAACGAAGTGGGCAGGCGGTCCCTGCCAGGTGCCGGTGCTGCACGAGCGTCCCGCTGCCGGGGCAGCCCTGCTCCCACGTCCGTTCGGTCCCAGGAACCGTTTCCCGGCGCTCCGCTGTTCGATGTGCCGAACAGGTCTCCCGCCGCCCGCCGGGACCTCCCGTCCAAGGCGCTTCCCCCGGGTTCCCCCGGCCCGCTCCCGGGACCGGCAGCCTCCGACGGCGTGGCACGCGTCTCTTCCCACGTCACTTCGATGCCGAGATCGAGAACACCGGGGGCGACCTGGACCGCCGGTCCGTCACCGGCACCACCCAGGGGTTCGACGAAATCGAGCGGCAACTCCTCCGCGTCGCTGAAGTCGCTTCCGCGTGGCGCCGTGCCCTCGAGCAGGGCGGATAGTTCGTGAATCGCACGGGCATAAACCCAGCGCTCGACCGATGGAACGAAGATGGGGTCGTCCGGGGCGATCATTCCGCGCCTGGCCAACTCCAGGAGCGAGGAGAACTCCCGGATGTGATAGACCTTGCGCCCCCGCTTGAGCTTGAATTCGGACAACGTGCTCTCCTGACGTGTCGCGCGGCGTGCGAGCGGTGATGGGACTCGACAATTATACGGGCAGGCAGGGCAGGACGTCAAACCCGGGGTGCCGGCTTGCGTCCTCTTTCACCCGCCTCGGCGCGCCCTCCACCGGACCGGGGACGCGACGCGAGCGGGCTCGAGGGGGGCAAGCAACTCGGACGCGCGGACCCGTTCGCAGCCTCAAAATCCCCGGAAGCACGGAGCCGCAAGCACTCCCATCTCCCCCAAGACCCTTGCAGCGCGGATCGCTCTTTTTCCATCGTCGGATCGACCACAATACCATACCTTCCGAAGACGGAACTTCTTGCCATCGAACTCCACCCCCAACCCTGCCGTCCAGGTCAGCGAAGGGCATTTCCTTCCTGTCCACGGACATCCTTTCCGACTCCCTGAGCATCAAGGATCGACTGGCGATCTCCGGGGGGGAGCCGCCAACAGGACCCGAAACCCCCGGAACCGGTACCTGTACCCGACAAGCCTCCTGAGCCGGTAGGCCGAGCGGACCCAGTCCGCGACATTGACCCAGCCCCCGCCCCGGACAACCCGGAGAGCATCCTTGTTGTCTGTTATCCAGGCACCGCCATCATCAGGCGCGCCTTGGTAGCTCTCATGCCAGGCGTCCTCGCACCACTCCCACACGTTCCCGGCCATGTCCAGGGCACCTACCCAGGACGCTCCTTCGGGGTACTGGCCCACCGGGGTGGTCCGCCCGATCCCACTTTCCCCGTAGTTCGCCAGGTCGGGCGAAGGCGGGTCGTCCCCCCACGGGTAGCGCCTCCCCTCCGGTCCCCGGGCAGCGTACTCCCACTGGGCCTCGGATGGCAGCGTCATCCCCCCCGCGCCCCCCGGGGGAAGATCGCCTTCGTTCAAAGGCACCTGGGTTCCCAACTGCACGTAGGCCCGGGCCTCTTTCCACGTCACCCCCACTACTGGCTGAGCAGAGACAACCCTCCGCAAAGCCGTACTCGTGCCCGTGCTCGAACGATTCGGCCTTGGCCGGCCCCCCAAGCCTCTCCTCCCTCCGCAAAGTCGCGCTCGTTCTCCGAGGACTCAGCAGCGAGATGGCGAGCCGCTTTCCACTAAGGATGGGATGGCTTTCTTGGGATTGGCGGAGTAGGAGTGGAAGAATGAGAGGAATGAGAAGAATGAGAGGAATGAGAAGAATGAGAGGAATGAGAAGAATGAGAAGCACGAGCACGAGCACGAGCACGAGCACGAGCACGAGTTGAAGAACGAGAAGAATGAGAAGAACGAGCACGAGCACGAGCACGAGCACGAGCACGAGTTGAAGAACGAGAAGAATGAGAAGAACGAGCACGAGCACGAGCACGATTTGAAGAACGAGAAGAATGAGAAGAACGAGCACGAGCACGAGCACGAGCACGATTTGAAGAACGAGAAGAATGAGAAGAACGAGCACGAGCACGAGCACGAGCACGAGTTGGGGGGATTTGCTGCGGGGGGGCGCGGGATCGCCATTGGTTGACCGCGCGGTTGCCAAGGGCTATGCTGCAAGACGGCCTGTGTTCGACGGTGGGGGAAAACAGCGCAACGCTGCTAGCCGGCCACCCTGCGGGTTCGTGGCGTGAGGGCAGGATCGCGATCTTCATATCTGGAGAGCAGTCTCATGATACAACGGCTGGCTCGAGGCTTTTGCTACGGAGCGGTGCTCGGGCTCGTGTACACCTGGGCCGATACACTGGCGACCTACACACTATTGAGAGAGAACATTGGGTTGGTGTTTCCCCCGTTTACCGCGACGACGCGACACCTGGCAGTTCTGTCGGTGGGACTGTGCGCCGTTGCCGGCGCCATCCTGTTGACTGCCGGGGGCCGTTTCTTCGCCCGCCGACCCACCTGGTTCGTCCACGGTGTGGCACTGGCGCTGCTGGGCGTGGCGGTAGTAGCTTCTCCGGCGTTCGACCGCATATTCGGGATGGGGGTGCTGGGCATCCTGGCCATGGACCTGGTAGGGTGGGTTGCGGTACGTTTTTGCGCAACCACGCCCGGTCTAGCTTGGACGTTCGTGCCGGCCATGGCGGTGGTCTGGTACGGTGTGCTTGGCCGCGGTCTGCCTCCGCCGATAGAACGCCCGAACGATCCCCTGCGGCCCAGACCACCGGCGACGGCACCCAATATCCTCTTCGTGGTGTTCGATACCACCCGCGCCGACCATGTCTCGGCCCTCGGCTATGCGAGACCGACCACTCCGACGCTCTCGAGGCTCGCGGCGAAAGGTACCGCCTTCGCCCGCGCCTATGCCACCTCCTCGTGGACGCTCGCGTCACACGCTTCCATGTTCACGGGGCTCTACTCGAGCCAGAACAACTGCCACAGCAGTAGTCTGTACCTAGACACGAAGTTGGATACCCTGGCGGAGCAGCTCTACGATGCCGGGTACAACACGGCCATGTTCTCCGGAAACCCGTGGCTGGACGACTATACCCGGCTCTCTCGAGGCTTCTCCGTGCTCCATCCATCGTGGCGCAACTATACCCTTGGCAATCTCTTCATGATCGGCCGGGCCGAAATTCTGTTCGTCAAGGGGGGGCAGGACAAGGGGGCGATCGAGAGCCGGCAGGCGTTCGAGGCCTGGTTCGACTCCGCCCGGGATGATCCCCGCCCATTCTTCGCCTTCATCAACTATTTCGAGGCGCACAACCCGTACCACCAGGTTCCCTTCGCCTATCGCGACAAGTTCTTGCCGCCGGGCAAGACGGGCGACGACGCGGATGCCGTGGGGTACGCCTACAACGACCGTATCATGTACGTGAACGACTACGTGGCGACAGCAGATGACCGGGCCGTCATGGAGGCTGTCTACGATGGCGGGATCAACTATATCGACACCCGGCTGGGCGAGATCCTGGACATGGTGGAAGCGTCGGGACGCCTCGAGGATACCCTGATCGTCGTGGCCGGCGACCACGGCGAGATGTTCGGCGAAATGGACACCTACATCCACGAGTTCCAGCTCTATAACCCACTGATTCACGTGCCTCTCTTCCTCGTCTGGCCCGGCGAAGTGCCCGCCGGGAAGGTCGTGAGCGAACCCGTGGAACTCATCGACCTGTACGCCACCATTCTCGAATACGCAGGCCTGGACAACCGCGTCGCGCGCGCCTTTCACGGGACGAGTTTGCAGCGGGCCATCCGCGGGCGAGGAGACCCGGACCGGCCGGTGTTCGCGGAGGTCTTCCCGTCTCACCTCAAGAACCTGCGGGACGAAGTGAAGAGATTGGGACATGACCCGGACACCTGGCGACTCTGGTCGGTGACACAGGGGAACTTCTCGTTGATCCGCTTTCCGTTCGGCGACCGGCTCTACGATATCGGAGCGGACCCGGCCGAACCGCCCGATGTCACGGCGGCGAGACCCGGCGACGTGAAGCGCCTGGGCGCGCTGATCGACGCCTTCGTGGAGGCGAACAAGCCACTGGCCGCCCCGCGCCCGACAACGAACGTGGACATGGACGCCGTGACCAGGGAACAGCTCAAGGCCATGGGATACGTAATCGATGATGACGACGTCTCGCACGAGTCGGATCGCTGAACCGCCTCGAGGCGGCACGCGCCGGGTCATCGGCCCTGGTCGCGCCCGAGCGAGCACCTCGGTGCAACCCCGGGGCGGGAGCCGGCACATGGCGATCGCAACCGGGGACCACAGGCGCGGGCAGCCTTCCAGGAAGGCCCTTCGCGTCCCTCCCGCGTGGCTCCTGGCTTGCTTGCTGCTGCCCGTGGTGGCGACCATCGGCGGAAGCGGTTCGGCACACCCGTTCGGCAGTCGCTACTTCGCGCACCGGGTCGTGCTGCGCCTCGAGCCCGACAGGGCGTCGATCGAGTACCTGGTGGAAGTGCCCACCAGCGTGGTCATGCGGGAGTTCTACGTCACGTTGAGCGGGCGGGCGCCGTCGACCGAGGAGGACGCGCGGTTCACCCGAGACAAGCTGGAGGCCTTGCTGGACGGATTGGAACTGAGGGTGGACGGGCGTCTGCTATCGTGGCGCAACACGACCGACCCGGCCCAGAGGAATGGGGTGGGGGACGTGAACTTTTTCAAGTATCGCCTCACGGCCACCACGGTGCTCGACGTCGAGCCCGGCACCTTTCACCGGCTCGAGTTCTACAACTACAACTATCCGGCAGGGGAGGCCTATTTCAACCAGGAGTTGTGGGTTCCGGACGGCGTGGAGGTGCGGGCCGTCTCCTGGTGGCGCTCCGGCAAGGGCGATGTCGCTGAGGATACGGCCGGCCAGTGGTCTCGAGACGGCCGGCTTCGAGATCTGGTGATGGAGTTCGCAGTGGTGCGGCCGGACGGGGGCGCCCCGGCGCGGGTCGAACCACCGGGCGAGGTATCGCCGGGACCGGCAGCGTCGTCGGTAGAGGGGGGGGCGCGCAGCTACTACGTGCCCGAAGTGGAAGGCGTTCCACTCCTGCCCTACCTTCGGAAGACCGAGTTGAGCCTCGGCCTGGTGTTGCTCGCGCTTGGGCTGGCAGTCTTCTTCGGAGCGGCGCATGCGTTGAGTCCGGGGCACGGCAAGACTTTGGTGGCAGCCTACCTCGTCGGATCGAAGGGGACGGTCAAGGACGCGATCATCCTCGGGTTGACCGTGACGGTAGCCCATACCGCCGGCGTCATCCTGCTCGGCGCGGTCACGCTCTTCGCATCGGCCTATGTCGTTCCAGAGAAGCTTTTTCCGGTCGTGGAGTTCGTGTCCGGGCTCCTGATCGTGACCATCGGCCTCTGGATGTTGCGGAGCCGGTGGCGCGCGCGAGCGGCCGGACTGCACGATGCTGACGACCATGATGTCCACGGCCACGGCGATGCCCACGACCACCAGGGGGAGCACACCCACGGGCACAGCCACTGGCACGGGCATGGACACGTGCATGGGCTTCCAGGGGGGGAGGTTACGATAGGACAGTTGTTGCGGTTGGGTGTCGCGGGGGGGATGGTGCCTTGTCCGACCGCGTTGGTCGTACTTCTGACAGCGATTGCGTTGCACCGGATCGTCCTGGGGCTTGCGCTGGTTGTGGCATTCAGCGTGGGGCTTGCGGTGGTGCTGGTGGTCATCGGCGTGGTGATGGTGCTGGCGGGTTCGTTCATGGGCCGTCTGTCCGGGTGGGGCAAGTGGGCTGGTAGGTTGCCGGTGATATCCGCGGCACTTGTGACGGTTCTTGGTATTATGGTGGTTGGCAAGTCTATTTCTGGCCTTGCGTGGGTTATCAACTTTGCGGGAAAGCAGTAGAAAGTGGCATGCTGATGCTGTCGCCGCTCTGCCAGTTTTTTCTATGACAAGTGATTTTTTTTGTTGACAGGACGAAAGTGGCAGGGTAGAGTGAGGCAAAGAACACTTGAGGGTCAGTGGTGGCAACAGGGTTGGGGTGTTCACTTGTTGGCACGGCTGTAGATATTGAGTGGATTGGTGAGGCGTCACGCGTGCTGGGTCGGAGCAGGCCAGGAGTGGGTTAGGGGGAGAGGAGAGAGGCAATCGCCTGGCCTTCGAGTACGGAGTGAACCAGATCGCCAATCCCTCTGGAGCAGGGGAGTGGCTGGGAGGTAGGCCATGCTCGACTACATGAAAGAGGTGCTCGGGGTATTCCTCGAACGTGTCATTTCGCCTGGCGTTGCCCGGACGGGTGACGTGGATGACGTTGTGACGTTTTTGAAGCAGGCGATCGTCAGGCATGTTGTCGAGCGTCACGCGGTTCCGAAGGATGTTCTGGCGCGGCATTTTGGGAAGAGTGACCGTTGGCTGTACCGCCAGCTCGAGAATGCGGAGCAGCGGAAGCGTGAGCCGCTGGAGCCCCACAAGGGGCATCAACTGATGTACGATGTATTGACGTTCTACACGTCGAGTCTGCCGGGTCGAGCTACGCCGACGGCGTGCGCGAAGCATCTGAGGCAACGGAAGTGGAAGATCTCCACGATGGAGCTTCAGCCGCTTCTGGATCTGTATGCAGGCATGGGATACCTTCAGAGAACTGAAGGGAAGCCGGGCGAGGAGCCCGAATACAAGGCAGTGGAGCACACCTCTACCGTCAAGGCGAAGGGGGAGCAGGAGCGATTGCAGTTGCTGGGGAGGAATGCGGCGGCCATGTTGCCGGTTGCGGTTTCGTACCTCCGAGGGGATGACGTGGCGCGTTTCAGCATGTCTGAAGGCGAAGTGATGGAGCAGCATCTGAAGGCGGCGGTAAGGGATATCGCACACTATCAGGTCAAGCGCCTGAACCAAGCTGTTGAGGACTCCATTATGGATGATCCCGACGAACAGGGGCCGAAGGTGAAGTACCGCATGTTGCTCCTGTGTGGTTTGGGGCCGTTCTACGACGATCCCGAAGGAGGAATCAGATGAAAAAGAACACGATACTGGGCCTTGCTGCTGCTGCGATGCTGGCAGGTGCACCCACCGCGTCGGCCGCCTACTGGACCGTTCACTCGGAGATTCTGCAGTCCATAGTGGAGAACTTCATCATAAAGGTTCTCCAGAATCGTGATGAGGACCAGAATTCGAGTGCCGAGAAAACACGCGGGCAACCCGTTACGAGGCCGGAACGGGGAGGCTCCAACCAGGCTCCGTCGAGGCGCTAGAAACCACCGGTCAACCCAGGAATCCAGGCGGGACCCGGCAATGGTCGTGGTTCACCCCGATGGACGCAGGTGCCGCCTGGCCCTCACCGGAAGCGCGTGGGATCTATCCCGTGCCGGGTCATGATCCGCCAGAAACTCTTCCGGTCCTGCCCCGCACGCCGGGCCGCCTCCGGCACGTTCCCCTTGCACGCCTCCAGCAGCCTGGTGACATAGCCTACTTCAAAACGCGCCACAACCTCCCTCTTGGCCTCCCGGAACGGCTTCTCCTCGTCCGCCGGATACAGGTGCACGCTCTCCTCCCCCCCGAGGGGCAGGTTCGCAGGACCAATCTCTTCCCCGTTGGTCATGACCAGGGCACGATAGATCGCGCTCTCCAACTCTCGTATGTTCCCCGGCCAGTCGTAGTCGCACAGCTTCTGAATCGCACTGCCGGACAGGCGAGGCGGCGGCTGGCGTTGGCTCTCCTCGTTGAACTTGCGCAAAAAGTGGTCCGCAAGCAGGGGGATGTCCTCCCGGCGCTCTCGCAAAGGAGGAAGGTGGATCGGCAGGACGTTGAGACGGTAGTACAGGTCATTCCGGAAGCTGTGCTCCCGGATCGATTGTTCGAGCGGCCGGTTCGTGGCTGCCACGACACGCACATCGACCGGGAAGCTCCGTGCCTCGCCAATCGGCCGGATCTCTCCCTCCTGCAGAAAGCGAAGCATCTTGACCTGAAGCGGAATGGCCATGTCACCGATTTCGTCGAGGAACAACGTTCCCCGGTTGGCCTCGCGAATCACACCTTTGCGGTCCGTGTACGCTCCGGTATAGGATCCTCTCCGAGCGCCGAACAATTCGCTCTCCAGCAGTTCAGAGGGAATGGCTCCACAGTTGATGGCCACGAACGGCCCCCTGCCGCGCGGGCTCAGCCGGTGGACCTCTCGAGCGATGAGTTCCTTGCCTGTCCCACTTTCGCCACGGATCAGCACAGGCGCATTGCTGCGCGCAATCGACGGCAGCTTGTCCAGGATGGCAATCATCCTGGGACTGGCGGCGAGAATCTGCGGTGCCCCCGGTTGCGCTGCCAGGCGCCGCCGCAGGACTGACACCTCTTGCGACAGGCGGTACTTCTCGAGGGCCTGGTCGACGCGGTTGAGAAACTCTTCCCGCTTGAACGGCCGGGTAACGAAGTCGTATGCCCCGGATTTCAGCAAGCTCACAGCGTTGTCGATGGTACCGTGGCCGGTCACGATGATCACCGGAAGGTCCGGGATGGTCGCCTTGACCTCCCGCAATACCTCTTCTCCGGTCATGCCGGGCATCACCAGGTCCGAAATCAGCAGCGCAATGTCGGTGTGCTGTTTGACGGCCTCGAGCGCTGCGAAAGGGTCGGAGAATGACAGCAGTTCAATGTCGCTGCCTTCCATCTTGAAGAAGAACTCGATCAGACGGCGATTTTCCTCCTCGTCGTCGATCAGCACGATTTTCATCAACGCCTCCTTGGACAGACCCGGAGAATGTGGCATATATGTACCATTCGCGCAGGGGGTTGACAATCGGTACAGCGCCTTGTCGGCGCCAGAATGTCTGCCTCCTGCTGGGGCCGTTCGTGTCCCGCACCCCTGAACCGGCTGGAGACCTGACCTGGGAGATGTCGTGGACCGTCGCTTGCTCGCAGTAACCTGGACGCTCGCCGCCGCTGCTTTTCTCTGGGGATGCCCGGCAACCTCCGATGATGACTCCAGTTCGACGCCCGCCCCTGCCACTGAAAACGCTTACTCGTATCCGGGAGACTACGCCCTGGAACTCCTGACCGACGACACCTACTCCAGTATCGAGGTGGAGGTGGATGTCATGGAGGGGGCCTTGCCCACCGCCGAAGCCGAAACCGCCTTCCAGGAAGCGCTCGATACGCTCACCGAGTTCATGGGCATGCTGTGCAACAAGCCGGGGGGCGTCACCGTGATGCCGTTCGAGACCATCCCGGCCCCGGCCGACAAGACCGAATTCACCATCGAGGACGTAAACGATCTCGAAGCTCAGTATCGCGATACCTATTGGCACGATACGACCATGGTGTTGTACTTCCTCTACCTGAACGGCCATTCGGACTACGACGACGAGGAAGCGGGAACCGCCGTTGTCGGGTATGCCTACCACGGAACGTCGATGGCGATATTCATGGAGACCGTCAACGCCAAGGCCGCTGCCCTCCGGCCGGTCCTGCTCAAGACCGTGACGGTCCACGAATTCGGTCACCAGTTGGGGCTCGTGGACAACGGCATTCCCATGCAGGTGGCCCACGACGACCCGGAACACCCGCCCCACTGCGACAATTCCAAGTGCATGATGTACTGGCTCAACAACGGACTCAGCCTCCTCGCGAACCTCGTGTCGGGCGAGATTCCGGATTTCGATGACAACTGCCTGCTGGACATCGCCGCAGCGGGCGGCAAGGATGCGCGAGGCCTCACGCAGCCCAACTGAGAGAGCCGTCGCGCCGAAGGAACAATACGTGACGCCGACAGTTCATGGGCACTCGCCCATCGCTCCGCCCGGTACCCACCAACCCCACCCGCTCGAGGCCCGACTCCTGACCCTGTTCGAAAGCAACGGCCACCACGGGCTCGACGACAGGACCTTCGATGCCCTGGCTCTCGAGGTGTTTCGCTACCAGTTCTCCTGCAACCCCCCCTACCAGCGGTTCTGCCTGTCTCGAGGCGCGACGCTCGAGTCGGTGATGGCGGCCGGCAGGTGGGAAAGCGTCCCGGCGATACCGTCGGAGGCGTTCAAGGCGGCGCACCTGGCCACCTTCCCGGTGACTCGAGCCGTTCGCACGTTTCGCACCAGCGGCACGACCCAGGGCGCACGCGGCGCTCACGCGTTTGTCACGATGGACCTGTACGAGGCTGCGATCCTTCCGGCCTTCCGAAGGTTCCTGCTCCCCGACTCGGCGAAGCTCCCCGTGCTCTCCCTGGTTCCTCCTCCCGAGGACACCCCGGACTCGTCGCTGTCTTACATGGTCGGCTACCTCGCCTCCCGCCAGGAGGTGTCTGGCGGCCATGCCGACTTCTTCTTGACTCGAGACGGGCTGGAAGTGGATCGTCTCGAGCGTGCCTTGCACGATGCGGCGTCATCCGGGCACCCCGTGATGATCCTGACTACGGCCCTGGCCCTGGCACACCTGCTCGAGCGCCGGCCCGATCTTCGCGCGAGGCTTCCTCGAGGCAGCCGCATGATGTACACGGGTGGGATGAAGGGAAGCCACCGGGCCCTGCCCTACCGTGAGTTCCTCGAGATCGTCGAACGCAGCCTGGGCATTCCCCCGACCCATTGTGTCGCGGAATACGGCATGACGGAACTCTCGAGCCAGATGTACGAGACGGTCCTGCGGGACACGTCCGTCGGCGGCGACCTGTCCGGGGGCGTGCCGGCGCACGCGGCCGGCTCGGAAGGGAGTGCGCACCATCCGGGGGCTGGTGACCGGGCGAACGCCAGTCGCGGTGATGTTTCGAAGACACGAACGGGGGAAGCGCCGTCCGGCCCGCGGGAAGCGGCCACCCGGCGACTCGAGGGGCCTCCCTGGCTCAGGTGGCTCGTCGTCGACCCGGCGACCGAGGCCCCCCAACCCCCCGGCCGGCCTGGCCTGGTTCGCCTCTTCGACCTCGCCAATCTCTACTCGGTCGCCGCGATACAGACATCGGATATCGGTGTGGCGGACGACGGTGGGCTCATTCTCCTCGGGCGTGTTGCCGGCGCTCAGCCCAGGGGGTGCTCCCTGACCGCGGCAGAGATTCTCGAGAACGGGAGTGGACGCCATGGTGCCTGACGCCGTGTTCCCGGAGCCGCTCCACGCTTCGAGAGACGGTTCCGCCCCTGTCGGCGCGCGGGCGGTGCGCGAATGCTGCCGCCTTTTGCAGACACGGGCCGGCGAACTCCGGCGCATTCCGGCCGGGGCGCGGGTCGAGAAACTGGGACGGTTCACGCGACGGTGGCTCGACCACGACTACCCGCACCGCCGGCTGGCCACCCGTCGCATCGTGTCTGCCACCGGATTCAGCACCCAGGTGGTGGAGGAGGGGCTCGACGCCCTGTTTCGTGCCTGGTCCGCCGAAGCGATGACGGCGCTGCTCGAGACCGAGTTTGCCGGAGCGCTTTGCACGGACCACGCGGCTGACTCGAACCCGCCCGAGGTAATGGTGCCGCGTCTCGAGGGGGGGGCGCGGATCGTGCCCAGCCGGAGGAATCGGGGGCTGACAGCGATTCCGCCACGCCTCGTGGGCCACATCCTGGCCGGGAACGTGCACCCGCCCGCCCTGCAATCCCTGCTGGCGGCGCTGCTCGTGGGATCTCCGTCGTTCCTCAAGGCGCCGTCGGCCGAACCGTGGTTCGCGACATCGCTCGTCCGTTCCCTGCGTGAGGAGGTCCCGGACCTGGGTCGTTTCGTGGCCGTGGCGACCTGGCCGGGAGAGCAGACCTCGTGCAACGAGGTCTTGTTGCACGAAGCGGACATCGTTGTCGCCTTCGGATCCGACAGCACGGTGCAGGAAATCCGGCGTATGCTGCCGGCCCGGACGAGGCTGGTGGTCAGGTCTCATCGTGTGAGCGTGGGTTACGTGGCACGCGAAGTCATGACCCGGGGACAGGTCCCGGAGGTTGCTCGAGCCTTTGCCAGTGATGTCGCCCTGTTCGACCAGCAGGGGTGCCTCTCGCCCCACGCCATCCTGGTCGAGACCGGCGGAGACCTCGAGCCGGTCGAGTTTGCCAGGGAGTTGGCTGGCCGGGCGCTCCCTGGCATTGCGCGCGTTCTGCCGCCGCGGCAACTGGGCCTGGCCGAGGGGGCGGACCTGTTGCAATTCAAGGGGGTGCAATCCCTGTCCGGGACAGTGCTGCCGTCAGCCGGCGGGGCAGTGGTCGTGACCCATGCGGAGCGGATTTCGGCGCCGGGCCCGGGGAGAACGCTGTTCGTGCGTCCCGTGGCCACACTCGAGGAGGCACTGGCCTATCTCGGCCCGATCCTCGACAACCTGCAGGGTGTCGCGGTGGCGGCCGGCGAACGCAGGTGGGGAGAGGTGGCCCGGTGCTTCGCGCTGTCCGGGGCGACGCGGATCTGTGCCCCGGGAACACTCCAATCTCCCCCAGCCTGCTGGCCCGGTGACGGGCTTCGTCCCCTTGGGGCTCTCGTGCGCTGGGTGTCGCTGGAGCCGCGGGACAGCCCTCCCGGCGAGCCATCTTCGAAGCGGTGAACGTGCACGATCGCGGAGGCGCCAAGTGACGGGGGTGAAGCGGATTCGGGGAGCGGGCGGTGTCGTACCCCTGGATACGGATCGTTACCGCGACGGCTGTACCGGGGTGCCGAACTCGAGTTCGAGACGAATCACCTGCCTGCCGCTGCCGGGGGGAAGCCTGAGCTTTCGGAACGCCGTGGAAGCGCAGCTCTCGAGGCCCATGTCCTCGAAATCCTTGGCGTAGACTTCCACGCTGCTCACGGCCCGGTCTCGAATGGTCAAGGTCACGCGAATCGAGCCAGCGGCCTCGGGCTGGACCTGCCGCAGGCTCTGGTAGCACGCCTCGAGGTCGGAGCGGGCGGCGTCCAAGGTGCGCTCCAGGCCACTCATCAGGGTGCCGGAGTCGGTCACGTACCACGGCCCCTCACCGCACCTGGCCTCTTCCGCACCTGCGCCGATACCTCGAGGCCGGACGCGCCAGACCTGGGTCACGACAGCGGAACGGGAAACATGGTACAGCCAGGCCCCTTCGTCCGCGACATAGACACCGCCGTGGCCGTCCGAGGCTGCGACGACCGGCATGCCGAAGCTACCGTCGCCGCGGATGAGCCGCTGGCGTTCCCTGAGTTGGCCGCGCACCCGCTGGATTTCCGGGACGAATCCGCCATCGTCCTGGCGGACCGCTGCGCCGACCCACGCGGACTCGCCCTCCGCCGATGCCACGCTCAGGTAGTAGAACCGGGGTTCGCCCCGTTCGTTGGCGGACAGGGGGAGGGTGCGCAGTACGTTGCCATCGAGATCGAGCCACAACAGCTTGTGCTCGAAGCCATCCATGGCCAGGATGGCACCGTCGTCGGTGACGTCGTAGTCCACGACCTCCAAAGCCTCGTTCGGGAGGATCATCCGCACCGAGCCCAGGGCAGGGTTGATACGGTAGAAACGATCCCGTCCGGACCCCAGCAGGATCAGGGCGCCATCGGGGGCTTGCTTCGCCGGGAGCACGAGGTAGGGTTCGTTCGCACTCGCCGACGTGGGCCGCGGCAACACGACGATCCGCATGGCGTATGTTCCGTCCGGCAACCGCTGATGGATGACCTGCCGCATCACGTCGCCGCGGGGGCTCAGGCCTGAAAGGTTGCCGTGCGGATCCAGCATGGACAGCGGCACCGGTTTGGCAAGTTCCTCGAGCGCTGTCGATGTTCGGGGGTCCCAAATCACCGTAGCCGCCGATGTCTGTTCGCCCACTCGCTCGAACCCCACCGCCACCAGACCGTCGCCGTAGCGCGTCGCTGCCACGACTCGAGGGCACGCCGGTGTCAGTACCGGTCCGACGTACTTCCAGCGCACTCCGGTGATGGCGGAGACCCGGGTGCGGGAGTTTGACGCTTCGGGTTTCGCCGGTGCCGGGGTCCTCGATCCAGGGGACGCGGGGGCATGCGCCACCCGGCTCGAGGAGACCACACGGGCACCCGTGTCCGGTGCCGCCCAAATGCGCGGTCCAGGACGAGTAGTCCAACACATCACACAGAAGGCAAGCAGTGGCAGCGACGTTCTCGAGCGCAAGCGCATCTTCGTTGGGTCTCCTGACGGGTGCAACCGATTGTGCCCGTGGCTCTTGTCCAGGCGCCGGGTTCCCTCCAGGACCGCCGGACAGCGGGACAGAAGCTGTCCGTGGTGCCGCGTGCGACAGTCCAGGTTGCGAATCCATGGTAGCGCAACTCAGCCTTCCATGACAACAGATTCGGCAGCAGCCTCCCCTTTCGGCCTGGATTCTCGTGGTGGAGGGAATCGAGGTTTCGGCTCTGGCCAGTCGCTCGTCCCGCTGGCAAGCGAATTCACAGCCCGCCCCCGCGCTCGCCGGGCTCTTCCTGGAGCGGTGTTCCCCGGCCAGCACGCCGTCCTGCACGGAAGTCGTAGACCAGGCATGTCCGGCCCACTCGTGCCACCGGGGTGTACCTCGAAAACCAATCCACGCCAGTGTCGTGGATCACGCGGTGCAGGCGGTGGACGCTGACGACGTAGAGGGCCTGGGCAGGCTCGAGGAGTTCCTCCGGCCGCATGGCGCGAAAATGGCGCAGGTAGGCTCGAGGATCCGCGGTACCGAAGTAGAGCAACCGCACAGTCTCGTTCGGATCGCGCAACGTTTCGAGGACCCTCGAAATGCTTACCAGATCCTGGCCCCAGTCCAGGTTCGAGTCGTCGAGGCAGGCGATGGCGTTCGTGTCGCCACAGCCCCAAAGCCCGTTGAAATAGGATATCGGGTCCGGCCAGGCGGTCATTGCGACGTGGCATTGCCAGGCGGCAAGTATCGCGAGCAACACGCGCCCGGCCTTCACCCGCCATAGCGCTTCCCCGACCGCGCCGGCGCCGATGAAGAGAAAAGGAAGCACCGGGATCGCGTATCGAACACCGATTTCGGGCGCCTCGAGCACGATGAAGACGAAGTAGACAAGGGCGGGGAGAGCCAGAAAGGGCCACGAAGGAACATCTTCCACTCGAGAGTAAACCGCCGGAACGCGGCTTCCCTGTCGCACTCGCCGGGCGAGAGGTAGAGCCAGTTGCAACGCGAGGACAACCAGCAAGACCGGTGAACTCTTCAGCAACAGCGCGACGGGGAAGTAGGCCATGAAGCCCTCGGCGCTGAACCGGCCGAGCAGGTAGAACTCGTATCCCGGAGTGTGGTTGAACCCGACGCTCGAGAATCCCGCGAGGTAGTCCTCCATCTGCGGCGGCCAGCCATAGCTCATCGCCACCACGGCGACCGCGGCGCCCCAACATGCGGCGAGATCCCGGGCCGTGGACATCGGACCATCGCAACCGGTCGCTGCTGAACCATCAGCGAGAGCAGCCAGGGAGCTGCCGTGTGACCCCCGGGAATCAGCCGGTGCGGCACGCGGCGAGGAGCGGCCTTCGGGACCTCCGGTCGAGGAGGACGCCGGGCCTCCGCGCGCCAGCCTCTCCTCTCGACCGTGTCTTGTACGCTCGAGACGCCGTCGCTGCACCACCTTCGCCAGGATCGCCGCCAGGAGCAGCGATGGCGCGAACAGGATACCGGTGAACTTGGTAGCCATGGCCGCGCCCAACGCCAGGCCCGCGGCTACTGCCGTGTTCAACCGGGGTTGCCGCGCGTGGCGCCACGCCAGGTAGGCGGCCAGGGTGCCGAAGGCCGCCACCGGGACGTCGGTCGTGACGAGCCGCGCGTGCGCCAGGATGGTCGGTGACAGGGAACAGAGGGCGAGCGAGGTGAGAGCGCCGGGCCATCCGTGACGTTCCCGGGACCACCACAGGACGACGAGGCAACCGAGCAGGCCCAGGGCGACCATGGGAATCCTGCCCGCTGCCATCAGCCGCTGCGGGTCGTGTACCCCTTGAAAGAGGAAATAGCGACCGAATTCCCACTCATCCATTCGGGACCAGGCCTGCTCGAGCCTCGAGGTGGGCTGGACGACGGCGAGCAGGCCCAAGGCGGCCAGTTTCTTGGCAAGGGGTGGGTGTTCCGGATTCAATACCTGGTGTCCACTGACCAGGGAGGCGTACCCCGCCGGCAGGTGGGCTACCTCGTCGAACGTGGGCGCGGTCGTGGCCAGTGTCGTGAGGCACAGCGCGAGGTAGCCCGCGAGCAGGATGCAGGCAGAAGCGGCCCACAGGTAGTCGTTTCTCTCCATGCCCGCATGATACGAGGGGGGAGATCGGGCGTCAAGGACACGAGGATCAGGTCCCCTGGAGGTAGTCGGTCGCGTAGGCCACCTGCTCGGGCGTGAGCCTATCGATCGAAAGCCCCATGGTCTCGAGCTTGATAGACGCCAACTCCTGGTCCTGCTCCGGTGAGACGTCGTGGACGGTCTTGTCCAGATTCCCACCCTCCTTCGCCATGCGCAGCATTCCGAGGAACTGGTTGGCGAACGACATGTCCATCACCTCGCTCGGGTGACCCTCCGCCGCGGCCAGGTTGACGAGTCGCCCGTTCGCCAGCAAGTACAGCCTGCGCCCGTCGTTCATGACGTACTCGTCGCAGTTGGGCCGGATGGTGCGCTTCGATGTGGCCATCTCGTTGAGGGCCGCGATATCGATCTCCACATCGTAGTGGCCCGTGTTGCAGAGGATGGCACCGTCCTTCATGCGCTCGAAGTGGCGCCCGACGAGGACGTCCCGCATGCCGGTGGCCGTGATGAAGATGTCACCGACCGCTGCCGCCTCGTCCATCGTCATGACCCGCATGCCCTCGAGCGTCGCCTTGAGCGCGGCTGTGGGTTTGACTTCGGTCACGATGACGTTGCAGCCCATCCCCTTGGCTCGAGCCGCCGTGCCCTTGCCGCAGTGGCCGTACCCGGCCACGACGAAGTTCTTGCCCGCGAGCAGCACGGACGTGGCGCGCAGGATGCCGTCGATGGATGACTGCCCGGTGCCGTAGACGTTGTCGAAGTCCCACTTGGTCTCGGCATCGTTGACGGCCAGGATCGGGTAGAGAAGCTTGCCGTCCTTGGCCATGGCCCGGAGACGGTGGACGCCGGTGGTCGTCTCCTCGGTGCCCCCAAGGATGCCGGGGGCAAGCTCGAGGTGCTTGGTGTGAACGCGCATGATGAGATCCGCGCCGTCGTCCAGGGTGAGCGTGGGCTTGAAGTCCAGTGTGCGGTCGATGGCCCAGTAGAATTCTTCAACGCTCAGCCCATGCCAGGCGTAGACGGAAATGCCGTCCGCGGCGAGCGCGGCGGCCACGTCGTCCTGTGTCGAGAGGGGATTGCAACCTGACCAGGCCACTTCGGCCCCTGCCGCCTTGAGCGTGCGGATCAGAACGGCGGTTTCCTTGGTCACGTGCAGGCACCCGGCGATGCGCTGCCCCTTGAGCGGCTGACTCTCGCGGTATTTCTCCCGCAATGCCATCAGGACGGGCATTCTCGACTCCGCCCATTCGATCTTCATCTGTCCGTCTTCCGCCATGGACAGATCTTTTACCTTGAAGTTGCTTCCCGTCGTCATCGGATAGTGCTCCTCTCAACTGCCTGATTGTTGACCGCTGAATTGCCTTCTCTCTGCCCCCCCGGAAACGATACCCAGGACCCCCGGGCCGGAGGCACTCCGGCACGTGCACGAGACATCCGGCGGGAGAAAGAGGAATCATGTGTCAAGGGAACAGCCTTGTCAACCACGATGTGCCCGGGGTCAAGCTGCACCAGGTTTCGGCAGTGCTGACCGATCGCCCGCTGGAAGGCAATTGTGGAAGTGCGTTGCGTGTGCACAGGCCGGGTGGAGGTCGAAACGGGGGGGGACAACGGGATGCGCATGCTACCAGGGGTCCGATGCGTCCACCCCGGCTGCCATCCTGATGCGTCGGTACCAGGCGACGAGGTTCGGGGTGACCGAGAAGACGAGCAATCCGAAGGCGAACCCGGCAATCACGTCCACGACGTAGTGGAACCGGAGGAATACGGTGGCGATAATGACCTGGGAAGCGATGAAGTAGCCGGCCCAACGGACTCGTGGCCAGTAGTGATGTGCAAACAGCACGAGGTAGAGGGTTATCGCGGTGTGGAGGGACGGAAAGGCGTCCAGTCCCGGCCCTGCGTGAATCTGTGTCGCCATCACGTGGCGGAAAATGGGTCCGCCCGGCAACGGGCCGGCGTGGACGTGCTCCAGGAAGTGCCAGGGGCCTCGAGCAGGCACGAACAGGTAGGTGAGGTGCCCGAGCATGAGCAGCAGCACGCCGGCGGCGAAGTGTCCCTGGCGTTCCCGGTCGCGATCCAGGAACACCATCGCCAGAAGGAACAGCCCGCCGAGATAGATATAGAGCTGGTAGAAGAACGAGAACCACTCGACCGTGAACAGGTTCGCAAACCGCTCGAGCGACACGCTGGCATACTGGGGCAGGAGCCGCAGGTCTGCCGCGGCGAGCGCCTTGTCGGCCTCGTAGGCGTTCACGGTGGGAATGATGGAACGGAGGTGGAAGTAGGTCAGCGCCAGGGTGGGGATACCGGTTGCGTGATACAGGGTCCGCACCCAGCCACGACCGCTCCACCTCGAGTGATACGCCCTCGCCCAGGCCATGTAGATGACGATGGAGAAAAGTGGCAGCATGGCCAGCGGATCCGACCACCCTCGAGGAGATCTCAGCCCCACCGCCACGCCGATGGGGACCAGGTACACAACCAGGATCCAGTCCGGCAGCGAATAGGAGAGCAGCCACCGTTGCCAACCGCTCGTGACGCCGACCGTTCTGCGTTTCAGCGCCAGGAGGCCACCTTCCAGTCTCTCCGTGAGATCGACCATCAGCTTCCCCCTCCAGGCAGGTCCGGGCGCAGCGCCAAGAAGCGTCGGAGCAGACACCGAACGTCTCGGCCGACGCCGCAACGGGGTGTGGTGTCGGGACCCTGTCCCGCGCATCCATCATAACACGATGGATGCATGACCTTCAAGAGCATCTGCAATCTTGTCACGCCAGGGCCGTCGTCAACAGCCTCGAGACCCTGCTTCCAGGATGCGACTGGCCCGGGCGAGGAAGTCGCGTACCCCTTTCTTGATCTCGAGGGCGACGATGGGCTCGAACACCTTGACCATCAGGCGAGGTATTGGGAGGTCGGATGTGATCGTCTCCTCGTAGTCGACGCGGGTTCTCTGTGCATCCAGTGCCTCGAGCGTGGCGCGTCCGCGGGTACGGGTGGTTCCTTCCGCGGCGGGTTCCCAGGTGATGCTGTCGGTCCCGTTCCCCGTGTACCGCGTCGTGTAGTCCGGTTGGACCGTGACTTTCAAGGCTGTCCGGGGTGCCATGATCCATCGCTCGCAGGAGGCATCGATGGCGTGCCGTTCCTGGATATCGTCGAAGGCTTCCGAGCGTCGAGCTGGCGACACGAAGAAGGCGTACACGTCGGGGAGAGGGGCATGAATAACCCGTTGCTGTCTCTCTGTCCCCTTGATCCAGGCCATGCTCACCTCCTGCTGCTTCGTTTTTCAAGAGTCCTAGCCCGTTCGAGCCCCCATGTCAAGCGCACCCTTCGCACCCGAAGCGGCGAAGGACGCTGGACAGGGTGCAGCCATTTTGAGGGTTTTCGGGCACGGACTTCGGTTCGAGCACGAACCAGGCCGCTGACTTCTGCCGATGCCATGGGATCTTGCACCCGCTTGGTGTCCATGATATAACTGTGTGCCAGTTGCGACATGGGCGTCGTTCGCGACATCGGTGCCGGTCTGTTCGACAGCAGGTCATCGATCGCACGCGGCCGTCACTCGGCGCTCCGCCGTCAGGAGGGGGTTGCATGGACCATGACCAGACGTTCAAGCAGCTTGTTCGCGCCAGGCTCGACGCGTTCATCCAGTTGTTCTTCCCCGCCATGGCCGAGCAGATAGATTTCTCGAGCCTCGAGTTCCTGGACAAGGAGGTGTTCACGGACATTCCCAGCGGATTTCGCAGGGAGTCGGACATTCTTGCGAAGCTACGGGAACGAGGCGGGGAACAGACGCTGTTTCTCTTCCTGGTGGAGGTCGAGGACCGTCAAGGACGGACCCGTGTGTCCCGTGCGAGCCGGGATGAGGCCGGAGACGAGCCGGCTGGGAACAGGGAGGGGCGCAAACCGGTCTCGATCGGCGAGCGGCTAATGGTCTACTACGAGGCCCTGTGGACGCGATATCGTCTACCCCTGGTTCCCGTCGTGCTATACTTGTTCAAAGCGGAGGTGGGGTTGGGGGAAGTGGTGTACCGGCACGAGGTGCTCGGGAAGACCTTTCTGGAACTGACCTATCTGACGGTCGGGCTGCCGAATCTGAGTGCGGCTCGATACGTGAAGAAGGGAGGGGCGCTTTCGGGGGCGTTCGGCGCCCTGATGAAGCCAGGGCGCTGGTCCCCGTGGCGGTTGAAGGCGGAGTGCCTGAACGCG
>JAJRTE010000274.1 GCA_024278455.1 Myxococcota bacterium | reverse complement strand
CGTGCGCACCCCGTCAACGTTCACCGCGCCCCACGTCCACGTTCGCCGCGCCCCACGTCAAGGATGCGTGCGCACCCCGTCAACGTTCACCGCGCCCCACGTCCACGTTCGCCGCGCCCCACGTCAACGTTCGCGGCGCCCCACGTCAAGGATGCGTGCGCACCCCGTCAACGTTCGCGGCGCACCACGTCAACGTTCGCGGCGCACCACGTCAACCTCTGCTACGCACCACGTCAAGGATGCGTGCGCACCACGTCCACGTTCGCCGCGCACCACGTCAAGGGTGCGCGCGCACCACGTCAACCTCTGCTACGCACCACGTCAACGTTCACCGCGACCGGCGCCAACGGATCCTGCGCAACCGCGTGAATGGTCGGGGGAGGGGGTCCAGGGATCGGACAGGGGTGGTCGAGATCTCGAGGGGGGGTCACCGGCCCCCCAGCATTGCTTCCAGGACCGCGATCCCCCCCGCCTTGTCCGGGGCCAGCCGGCCCTGGGCCTCGAGGTCCCGGAGGATTTTCAGCGCCCGGGTGATGTGCGCGGTGGCCCTTTCCGGTTCCACCTCGGCCATGTCCGTTCGATTGTCCGTTTTGTTGTCCGTTCTACCCTGTCGCCGCGGGTGGGATTATCTTAGCGATTCTTCGGGGTGGGGGGAAGAAAAAGGGGGGGGCCTACACGCGGAGCTTGTGCTCGCGCAGCAGCCGCTTGAGGAAGTCGTCGGGAGTTTCGTCGTTGGCGAGGAATGCCTCGAGGTCCGTGCCGGCGATCAACACCACGGGGAGGTCGTCGCGGGCGAGGATGTCGCGTGCCTGGGTGCGGGCGCTCTTGGTGAACCCGGACGTGGAAACCACGAAGCAGAGTTCCACGTGGCTCAGTTTGGCCTTCTGGGCGAACGCCGAGATCTCCTTTTGGGGGGCCGGGGAGGACCAGTTCTTGCATTCGACGAGCACGGTGGGCGAGGCGGCCCAGATGGGGTCACCTCCGGCGTACTCGAGCACCACGTCGATCTCCTCGGTCTCGGTCCGCAGGTTGCGCTCCACCACCTTGAACACGTGCTCGAACAGCCGGGCCACGAACGCCTCGAGGGCCTTTCCCTTTTCCTGGGGGTCCATGCCGCCGGTCTTGACCCGGTTCCACTCGTCCGCCATGGCTTCCTTCCAGTGGCGGTTCTCCTTGACATAGTCGCGCAAGGCGGGGTTGAATTCGTACCGGGCGTCCGTGAGGGTCTCGACCTTGACCAGGACATCCCGGGTCGTCATCTCCTCTAGCAGGGCCAGGTGCCTGTCCGGGTAGATTCCCTTCTTGATGTACTTCAACAGGTTGTCCGCGGCCAGGTAGCCCCCCTCCCCGTAGATCCGGCGGATCCATTCTCGAGCCGTCTCGTTGCTCGCCGCGTAGAGTTCCTTCCCGAACGCGTCCATGCACGCCTCGTAGAACTCAAGCTCGAGAAAGGGGACGTTCTTGCC
Organism: Myxococcota bacterium; assembly: GCA_024278455.1. GTDB lineage: Bacteria > Myxococcota_A > UBA796 > JAJRTE01 > JAJRTE01 > JAJRTE01. The sequence continues at coordinate 1,667 of JAJRTE010000274.1, read as the reverse complement.
TGCCTCGGGCGCGCTCGCGGCGGTGTCGATCAGTTCGAAGGCGATGAGATTCAGCACCCGGGGCACGCCGCGCGCGTCGGTCAGAAGGCGCTCGAGCACCTCGCCCTCGAATGGACGAAGGGGCGCCTCCGTTTCGGGATCGATGCGCTCGAGTTCGAGGTTGCGTTCCAGCACCTGGCGCGACTCCTCCTTGCTGAATCGCTCGAGCGGGAGTTCGAGGTCGATGGCGCCGAACACGGTGTTGTCGACGGCTCCCAGGGCGTCGAGGGTTCTGCCGGTGAGCACGAAGGCGCATGGAAGATCGAGCACCGGCCTGTTGTGGCTCAGGATCTGATCGAGTTCCACCGCCGGCCGCTTGTCGAGTTCGTCTATCCCGATGATGATCCGGTCGTGCTCTTTCTCGGCCAGTGCGATGAGCCGCTCGATCTCGAGGTCTGGGTGGTCGATGTCGGTCTGTCGCAACCGGGCATCCAACGACGCCGCTTCCGGGAAGCGGGACCGAAGCGGCTTGAGCAGCGCCTTGAGAACGGCGTATTCGAAATCGATGGGGCGGGAGCCGATCAGGGGTTGGTATCCGGTGAGGATGTTCACGCTGGTGGCGGAGTCCAACTCCCAAAGCAGCTTCCGGACGAAGGAGGTCTTGCCCATTCCATAGCCGCCGCGAACCAGAACATTCCGGGGCTGGTCCACGAGGGCCCCCGCGGCCCGCCGCATGGCCTCTTCCCGGCCCACGAAAATCTTGTCGAGGATGTCATCCTTCGGGGGGGTCTTCCGGAAGGGGTTCCCGCCAAGGTTCCAGGAAGCCAGCACCCGGCGCCGCGCGTCGAGCCACCCATTGGCCACGCTCCAACCCATCGGTCACTCCCTTCCGTCCAGGTGCCTCTCCGCGGACACCAGGGAGGTCATCTCCTCCAGGGCGTCTCGTCCCGACCCCTCCGGGGCCCGCTCCAACACGGCACGAGCCTGCTCGAGGAACGCCCGGGCGTCCGCGCGCCGTCCCACTTCCAAAGATAGCAGCACCAGGAGCTGGTAGCAAACCGAATACTGCTCGAACACCCCCTGGTCCTCGTGGAGAGACGCCGCGGCCAGGAGGGCCAGCCGGGCGTTTTCGTAGTCCTTCAGCCAGAAGTGGGCATTGCCGGTCCGAAAGTATCCTTCGGCCACCAGGTGCAGGTCCTCCACGGCCTGGGCAAGCTCCAGGCCACGGCGAAACGCCTGAAGGCCTTCCCGGAGACGCCTGGTCCGTGACAAGACTTCGCCCTCGAGAAAGAACGCCGTGACTCGGACCGGGGCAGGGACCCGCTCCGCTCCCAGCGCCAGGAGGGCTGCCAAGGTGTCGGTGGCGGCGTCGAATGCGCCGTTTGCGAGATGTGCCTGGGCAAGCCGCAGACTCAGGCCGGGTAGCCACCCCGCCTTGTCCGGGGCCGGCCGGCCCTGGGCGTCGAGGTCCCGGAGGATGTTCAGCGCCCGGGTGAGGTGCTCGGTGGCCCTTTCCGGTTCCACATCGGCCATCCGGACCAGGGACGCCACCAGGTCGGTCTGGAAGTCGGCCCGTTCGGGCTCGGCCCGCGCCAGCCGCTCGGCAATCTCGAGGTCCTTCTCGTAGTGTCGCCGGGCCGCGTCACCCTGTCCCATGGCGCGCAGGAGGTCCCCCATCTTGTTGTAGG
>JAJRTE010000273.1 GCA_024278455.1 Myxococcota bacterium | reverse complement strand
GATGACGGGTCCACCGATGGCACAGGACCGCTCGCCAGGGAACTCGGGCGAGGCTACCCGGTGAGCGTTGTCAGGCACGACACGAACCGGGGGCCCGGTGCGGCATTCGTCACCGGTTTCCGAGCCCTGCTCGACCGTGCTGCGGACGACGCGCCCATCGTTACGCTAGAGGCGGATGGGACGTCGGACCTGGACATTCTGCCCGAGATGCTGGCGCGTATCGAGCGGGGCGCGGACCTGGTATTGGCGTCGGTGTATCACCCCGAAGGCGGCTTGCGCCACACGCCGGTCCACCGGCGAGCACTGAGCAGCGGCGCAAACGCCATGTTGAAGGCCGTGTTTCGCATGGAGGGGATCCACACCTTCAGCTCTTTCTATCGTGTGTACCGGGCATCCCTCCTCGAGAGAGCGATGGAGGTGTACGGGCTTCGGTTGATCGAGGAGCCCGGTTTCGCCTCGGTCGTGGAGTTGTTGATACGCCTGGCTCGGATGGGTGCGCGGATCGACGAGGTCCCGATGGTGTTGGACAGCACCATGAGGAAGGGGACGAGCCGCATGCGTATCGGGCGGACCGTGCGAGCCTACCTGCGGGTGATGGTCCGAGAGTGGCTTTCGCCGGTCCCGGCCGGCGAGCGGGTGGGCGCCTTCCTGGAGCGCGGAGGCGCCCGGCGGCGCCGGGCTGGGCCCTGACCTCATTTCCGTCTCTGCTTGCGCTTCATTTTGGCCTTTTTCTTGCGCTTGTTCTTCTCTTTCCGCTTCTGTGCGGCCGTCTTGGCCGGTCGCGGAGGCTGAGCGCCTCCTGGCGCGCCGAGCCCGCCGCCGCCGAGGGAGGGAAGGCCCATCATCATGGGCAATCCACCGGGATCCGCCGCCGAAGCGCCTCCCGTTGGCATGGGGGGGGGAACCGCCGGCAGCCCCTTCCTGGCCGCCTTTTTCGCCATCCTCCCCATCTTGCCCATGCCGGTGAGCTGGCCGAGCAAGCCGGTCGAGCGGCCGAGGTCTCCCATCAACTGCCGGGCCATGGTGAACCGCTCGAGCAGCCCGCGGACATCCTTGGGGTTGTGGCCCGACCCCTTGGCGATACGTTTGATACGACTGTCGGAGATGATGTCCGGGTTGAGACGCTCTGCGTTGGTCATGGAGTTGATCATCGCCTCGATCCTGACCAGCTCGCGGTCATCTATGTTCATGCCCGCCGGGAGCATGTCTCCGAAGAACGGCATTTTTTCGAACAGGCCCTGGAGCGAGCCCATCTTCTGGATCATGCCGAGTTGCTCGAGGAAGTCGTTGAAGTTGAACTGGCCCTTGAGCATCTTGACCGCATCCTGCTCGGCCTTCTCTTCGTCGACGACCTTCTCGAAGTCCTGCATGAGCCCGACGACGTCGCCCATGCCAAGGATGCGGCTGGCCAACCCTGCCGGCCTGAACGCCTCGATGTCGCCGAGACCTTCTCCCATGCCCAGGAACTTGATCGGTGTGCCCGTGACTTCCTTGATCGATAGCGCCGCGCCACCGCGGGCGTCGCCGTCCAGCTTGGTCAGGATGAATCCCGAGATGGCGAGCCGACGGTTGAACTCCGCGGCCGTCCGCACCGCGTCCTGCCCGATCATCGCGTCGCAGACGAAAAGGATGTTCTCCGGCTCCGTGAGCGACTTGATGTCTTCGAGTTCCAGCATGAGCCGGTCATCGACGGCCAGCCTGCCCGCCGTGTCCATGATGACAACGTCGCAACCGAGCTGCCTCGCTTCGTGATAGGCCGCCTGGCAGAGTTGCGCCGGACGCAGGTTGGGAATCGTGAACACCGGCATGTTCAGCCGTTCGCCCAGCACCTTGAGCTGATCCACCGCAGCCGGACGGTAGATGTCCGCGGCCACCAGCAACGGCTTCTTACCATCGTTTTCCGCCATGTACCGGGCCAGCTTCGCACACGTCGTCGTCTTCCCGGAACCTTGCAAGCCCACCATCATGATACCGGTCGGGCCATCCGGCGCGTAGTGGACGCTGGCGTCCACCGGCCCCATGAGCGCTTCGAGTTCGTCCTGGCAGATCTTGACGAAATGCTCGTAGGGGGTCACACGCACCGCGCGCGACTTGCTCTTGGCCTTTACCGCCACGACCTGGCCCATGGCCTTCTCTTTCACTCGAGCCAGGAATGTCTTGACCACCTCGAGATCGACGTCGGCCTCGAGCAGCGACACGCGAATGTCCCGCAGGGCATCCACGATCGTCTCCTCCGTGATGGTCTGCTTGCCTTGGAGCTTCAGCCTCGCTTCCTTGAAGCCGTTCGTGATGGTTTCCAGCATGGCGTCCTCGAGACAGTATCCAGAAAGGAGGGCATGATGCGGGCGTGGACCCGCGCGCAAAGCACCGGACGCGTTGGTTTGCCCGCGAGACCGGCAATCGCCCCGGTCCCACCGGTGCTCCGACAGGAGGCTTATCTTATCGCTCCTCGAGCAATTGTCAAGGACTTCAGCGGCCCCAATCTCCCCCCACTCCGAGCTGGGCGGCGGCAGAGCCATGGTGCCGCATGAATCGTTCTCCACGGGCGCGCGCCGCTGCTCTACCGGCTCCCGGCCCCCTGTGGTATCATGCCCCCACGATTTCGGTACACTGTCGTATGGAGGGCGAACCATGGGTTTCCGTCCCAGCCTGGGCAACTCCGACTTCCGCAACCTCCGCCGGTCCGGGGCGGACTACATCGACAAGAGCCGTTTCATCACGGACGTGGTGGAAGATCCGGCGTCCATCCTCCTCCTTCCCCGCCCGAGGCGTTTCGGCAAGACGCTCAACCTGTCGATGCTGAAATACTTCTTCGAGAAGAACGACGAGGACCGCTCCGACCTCTTCTCGGACCTCGAGGTGTGGACCTCCCGGACCGCACGGGACCACTTCCAGCGCCACCCGGTGATGTGGATGACCTTCAAGG
>JAJRTE010000272.1 GCA_024278455.1 Myxococcota bacterium | reverse complement strand
TCCGAAGTATCCAGGATGCCGTCACCGTCGTTGTCGGTTTCTGGGCAACCGTCGCTGTCCTCGAAATTGTCGAAGTCTTCCATCTGGTTGGGACACTTGTCGTCCTTGTCCAGTACGCCGTCCTGATCGTTGTCGGCATCCTGGCACCCATCGCTGTCCTGGAAGCCGTCCTTGTCCTCCGGGTCGTCGGGGCAGCGGTCCTTGGCGTCCGGGATGCCGTCGCCATCGTTGTCCAGGTCCGGGCAACCATCCTCATCCTGGAAGCCATCGAAGTCTTCCGGAGCGGTCGGGCAGGCGTCGACCGGGTCCACGATGGTGTCACCGTCGGTATCAGGCTCGGGACAGCCGTCTTCGTCCATGACGCCGTTGAAGTTTTCGGGGTCCTTGGGGCACTTGTCGAACCTGTCTGGTACGCCGTCCCCGTCCTCGTCGAGATTGAGAGGGGAGCGATAGCCTATGCCGCAGAACGCACGGTAGGTGGGAGCGCCGACGCCCTGGTTGAGTCCGGCGCCGCCGCCGATGAACGCGAGCAGGCCGAATCCGGTCGTGTAATGCAGGCCGGCGAGCAGTTCGAGCGGCGAGGTGCCGGTGCGAGAGAACGGCATGGCCCCGGTGAAGTCCTCGCTGGAAAAGCTTCGCGCGACGAACGAGCCGTAGGCCTCTGCCGAGACGTCCAGGCCGGCGATGACAGGCACCTTGACGGCGGCACCGAATTCGCCCATGTCGTCCAGCAAGATATCCTGTACCTGGATCCGGGAGCGCATGCGGTACCCGACGTTGAAGCCGGCCCTGAGAAAACCCAGGTCCATGTCGGCGGCGGCGCGCAGTCGCACGGTGTAGGTGGGGTCGGTGTAGAAATATTCCTTTGGACCCACGGGGTAGGAGATCTCGGGGATCAAGGCCAGGCCTACCGCACTTTTTCGGGGATTGAGCAACTGGAGTTTCAGTGCTGCCCAGGCGTCGCCGAACCCGATGGTTGCGAATTCATCGTAGGAAGAGGGAATGGTGACGGTGTCGCTGGTCGCGACAGGGACGTAGCCGGAGCCGTAGCTCACCGGGAACGCCAGGTGGACGGCGATGAAGTCGGTGAGGCCGACGCCTCCGTAGACCTCGCCGGTGGCGAGCATGCCCACGATGTCTTGCCTGATTCCCCCGTCATCCAGGCTGCGTCGCACCAGCGGCCGGTAGGCGTATGTGGCGCTCAGTCCGGCGTTGAAGTGCCATTGGTGGAGGATCGATGAGTCCCACACGGAGAAGAACGAGCCCATGTCCAGGGCTGGGCGAAAATTATGGGCGCTGAACCGGGAATTCGCGTTGGATGTCTGCGCGTATGCCGGCGCGGATGTGACGGCGAGGATACCGCCGATACAGGCGAACAGAAGAAGCGTCTGTGTTCGCCCCTGTGGCCTTCTACGGGACACGGAGGCTTTTACGTGCCGCCTCCTCGCGCGCCGAAGGCGCACCGCGGGCGAAGCGAGAAGCAGGAGCAGGAGTGCGGCGGACACCGGCCCGGTCGGGAACCTTGACCGGCCGCTGGAGTCGCACCCCCCGCCGCGAATCGCGGTGTTGTCGTCTTCCGGGATCAAGGGGCTCGTGAAGTGTTCGTAGACTTCGACGCCGTCGGCGACCCCGCCGCCGTCGGTGTCCGGGTCCACCGGGTCGGTGCCGTAGGTATTGACCTCTTCTTCGTCGGAGAGCGTGTCGTCGTCCGAATCCAGGTCGATGTAATCGGGAGTGCCATCGCCGTCGGTGTCGGCCGGGTCGGCCGGGTCGTCTCCTGCTTCCAGCGCGTCCGGCAGAGTGTCGTTATCCGAATCCTCGTCCAGGGCGTCGATGACCCCGTCGCCGTCGGTATCCAGTGCGACCAGGGAGCATGCGTCGGAGGCCTGTTCGACGAAGTCGGTCAGCCCGTCTCCGTCCGAGTCGGCGACAAAAGGATCGGTCCCGATAATTTCTTCCACGTAGTCCGAGAGCCCATCTCCGTCGATGTCGTTGCACAGGCTACGGTGCACCATCTCGCCGGGGTCGTCAGGGTCGTTGGGGTCCGTATCCACGCAGTCGACGGCGCCGTTGAGGTTGCAGTCCTCCTCGCCCTCGTCGAACTCGTCCCAGTCCGAGTTGTCGAGCACCATGAACGTGGTGGTGGTCGGGTCCTCGTCCGGGACGAAGTTGCCGGCATCGAGGTCGGTTCCGCCGACACCGCCGCCCACGTCGACCACGATGGCGTCGTTGGTGAGCCCCATCTCTGTGCCGTCGAGCACGAGGTCGGCGTCGGAATCCGGGTCGAGCGCATCGATGGTGCCGTCCTGGTCCATGTCGCAGGACCAGTTGTCCTCTTCCCCGTCGAACACGCCGTCGTCATCGGTATCGACGTCGTTCGGGTCTGTGCCGAACGCTGCCTCCTCGGCGTCGGTAAGACCATCGCAATCCGAGTCGACGACAGCGGTGCCGGCATTGCAGTTGCGCTCGGTATCGGCGGGGGCCTTGGGAGGTGCGTCGGCGACGTTGGGATCGAGTTCGCCCTCTTCGACGAGGCCGTTGTGGTTGGGGTCTTCGGCGCCGTCGTCGGCGCCGTCGTCGTCGGAATCGGCGAGGCAGGGATTGGTCTTGGTCGTCGGGTCGGCGTCGGCGACGAAGAAGTTGAAGTCGGGGTTGGTGGCTCCCCGGCCTTCGACGTCCCAGGTAATCAATGATTCCGTGAGGCCCACTTCCGTGCCGTCGAACACGCCGTCGTTGTCCGAGTCCGGGTCGAGGGCGTTGATGAGGCCGTCGCCGTCGTAGTCGTCGTTCCAGGGGGAGGTGCGGATGCCTTCGTCCGAGTCGAGAATGCCGTCGTCGTCGGAGTCGGCGTCGCGCGGGTCGGTGTGGGCAGCTTCTTCATCGTAGTTGCACAGGCCGTCCGAGTCGGAATCTTCGCAATCGTCGCTAGGGTCGTTGGGGTCGGTCTCGGCGGTGCCTCCGCCGGTATCGATCCGGCCGTTCTGGTTGGCATCCTCTGTCCCATCCGGCACGAGGCCACCGTCGGTGTCGGGGTCGATCATGGCGGTTACCGAGGAGGGATCGTCGTCGACCTTGTAGCACTCGTTGCCGTCGGTGCCCGACGTTCGACTGGTGACGCCGCGCTCGGTCCCATCGAGAACGAGGTCCGCATCCGAGTCGCAGTCGTTCGCGTTTATCATGCCATCCAGGTCTGTGTCGGCGTTCCAGTTGTCCTCGTCGCCGTCCATGAGGCCGTCGTCGTCGGTATCCGGATCCACGCGATTGGAACCCTCGTGGTACTCCTCCCTGTCGGTCAGCCCGTCGCAATCGGCGTCGAAGACGAAGGTTCCGGCCTCGCAGTTGATCGTGGTGCCGGGGGCACTCGGGGCCGGGTCGTCCGATGGGTCGGACGGGTCCAGTTCCATGGCGTCATCGTCCGTGGACGCCTCCGGGCCTTCGTCGAGGTCGATGGCGCCGTTGTGGTTGGGGTCTTCGGCGCCGTCGTCGGCGCCGCCGAAGTCGGTGTCGGCGTTGACCATGGAGGTCACGGAGAGGGGGTCCTCGTCCGGGACGAACGCGCCCATGGAGATGTCGGTATCCGGGTCTGCGTCGGCCTCGGCGACGCCTTTTTCGGTGCCGTCCAGGATGCCGTCGTTGTCGGAATCGACGTCCCGAACATCGATGAGTCCGTCCTGGTCCATGTCGACGGTCCAGTTGTCCTCGTCGCCGTCGCGCACGCCGTCGTCGTCGGTGTCGGCGTCGTTTGGGTTGACCCAGATGGCCTTGCGACCCGTGTTCTGGTATGTCTCCTCGAGGTCGGTCAGACCGTCGCAATCGGTATCCTCGACCAGGGTGCCCAGGTAGCATCCTTCCGCCGATACCGACACGGGCGGGTCGTCGCCGGCGCTGTTCGGGTCGAGTTCGTTGTCGTCGAACGCGCCGTTGTGGTTGGGGTCTTCGGCGCCGTCGTCGGCGCCGCCGCCGTCGGTGTCGGCCTTGAGGGGGTCGGTGGTGGTGGCGCCGAGGTCCGCGTCCTCCTCGAACCGGCCACGGGCGAGGTCGGTGTCTGGATGAGGCACCACGTAGTCGTCCTGGACGAGCCCGGTGTAGAGGCCCATTTCGACGGCGTCGAGGATACCGTCGTCGTCCGAGTCGGGATCCAGGATACTGTTGAGCCCGTCCCCGTCCACGTCCTCCATGCCGGGACTCCACCCGTCCACCAGGCCGTCGCCGTTGGTGTCGGCCAATCCCGGCTCGTCCCCGTCGATCACGCCGTCGTCGTCGGTGTCCGCATCCTCTGGGTCGGACCGGAACACGTAGGTCTCGACATCGTTGGAAATGTGGTCGTTATCGGCGTCGGCGCAGTTGTCGTCGTCGGGATCGTCCACCGCGTTCCGCCCTCCCTCGACCTCGGATCCGTCGAGTTCGCACCCGCCGTCGGTGTCCGGGTTGAGCGGGTCGGTTCCTTCCACGTATTCGTCAGCGTCCTCGAGGCCGTCGTTGTCGGAATCGGCCGACAGGGGGTTGGTTTCCTCGAGGTCCGCGTCCCATCGCCCGTTGTGGTTGGCGTCTTCCGCGCCGTCGGTGAGGGTATCTCCGTCGGTGTCCGCGGACAAGGGGTCCGTGGCCGTTCCGGGGTCGGTATCCGGTACGAAGATCGAGGTGTCGGTGTCCGGGCCGATGTCCGCTTCGGTCAGACCCAGTTCCATCCCGTCCTGGAGACCGTCGCCGTCGGTGTCTGCCGCTCTCGGGTCGGTCTCGCCAGGGCCCACGGAGCCGTCGGCGTCCGTGTCCTCCTCGCCGTCCAGGAAGCCGTCGTCGTCGGTATCCCCGTCCAGCGGATTGGTTTCGCCCAGCCCGGGTTCGTAGGCGCAATCCGCCTTGTTGTTGCTGTCTTCCGTCCCATCCAGCAGGCCGTCGCCATCCGTGTCGGGGTTGTTGGCGTCGAGCGCGCAGCCGTCCTGTACCTCGTAGTCATCGCGGATGCCGTCGCCGTCGGTGTCCTTTTCGAGGGGGTTCGTGGGTTCGGTAGGATGGAGGACCTCTTCGCCATCCCAAAGGCTGTCGTCGTCGGTGTCCCTGTCCAGGGGGTCTGTGCCGTAGATGTTGACCTCGTCGCCATCGGACAATCCGTCCGAATCCGAGTCGGAGAGTGTGGGATTGGTGAGGTAGACGTCGACCTCGTCGCCATCGCCGATGCCGTCATCGTCGGTATCCCACAGCAGAGGGTCGGTCCCGTAGGTCGTCGTCTCGTTGCAATCCTCGAGCCCATCGCCATCGGTGTCCTTGACGAGGGGGTCGGTCCCGAGTTCGTTCACCTCACGACCGTCGCTGCACCCATCGTCGTCGGTGTCGCGGTCGTTGGGGTCGGTTTCGTCCGCGTCTCTCGCGCCGTCGGCATTCTGGTCTTCCTGGCCGTCGAGGAGTTCGTCGTTATCCGAATCCGGGTCGTTCGGGTCGGTGGTGCTGGCCGGGTCCTGGTCAGCCGCGAAGTGTCCGGCTCCCTCGTCCGTCCCCACGGTGGGGACAGTGACCCCGACCTCGAGGCCGTCAGGAAGTCCGTCGTCGTCGGAATCGTAGTCGTAGGTTTTGGTCTCCCCCCTGCTCTGCTCGAGCACGCCGTTGTGGTTGGTATCCTCGTCGCCGTCGCTGAGGCCGTCGTCGTCGGTGTCCATGTCCAGGGGGTCCGATTCGCCAGGATCGACGACGCAATCGCGGTCGTAGTCTTCCTTGCCGTCGAGAATGAGGTCACCGTCCGTGTCCTCCTCGAGCGGGTCGGTCTCGCCGGGATCGACGATGCCGTTCCCGTTGACATCTTCGCCGCAACCGTCGCTGTCGTAGCCGTCCCACAATCCGTCTCCGTCGCTGTCCTCGTTGGTCGGGTCGGTCAATGAGGTCCAGACTTCGAGGCCGTCGGACAACCCGTCGCCGTCGGTGTCGGGGTTGTCCGGGTCGGTTCCGAGTTCAGCCTCTTCGCTGTTCAAGAGCCCATCGTCATCCATGTCGGAGCAGGTGTCATCGTTGGGATCCCGCGGATCGGTATTGTTTTCCGCCTCGGTGCCGTCGCTGTCGCACCCGGCGTCGGTGGACCACAGCGTAGGGTCCGTTTCGTTTGGGGCGCCGTCGTAGCGGCCGTTCTTGTTGAAGTCCTCCACGCCGTCCACGAGGCCGTCGTCGTCGGTGTCGCTGTCGTTGGGATCGGTGGTGCTGGCTCCGGCGTCGGCGTCTGCCTTGAACAGGCCCTTGGTGGTGTCGGTTCCCTTGAGATCGTAAGTCGGGTCGACTGGTGTTTCGTATTCCGGCTCCGTGAGACCGACCTCGAGCCCGTCGGGGAGGGAGTCCGCGTCGCTGTCGTGGCTTCGGGGATCGGCGAAATAGGTATGGTCTTGGACATCATAGCCGAGCACTTCCGAGCCGTCGGAGATCCCGTCGTCGTCGGTGTCGATGTCCAGGGGGTTGGTCTCGGCCTGCTCGTCCGGTGGTGTGTTCTCGTCGTATCGGCCGTTTCGATTGACGTCCTCGCCGATGCCCAAGACGTCGTTGTAGCCGTCGTTCAACCCGTCACCGTCCGTGTCGGCATCGGTTGGGTCGGTCTGGGTGAACGGGTCGCTATCGATTTGCATCGCCGACATGTCGGTGGCCTCGAGCAGCCCGGAGTCGCCGTCCATGTCCGGAATGCCATCGGTGACGCCCAGTTCGGCGCCATCCCAGAGCCCATCGTCGTCGGTGTCGGGGTCCGCCGGGTCGGTGTGGACCACGATGTCGGTACCGGTGGCGGAAATCGTCGTGTGGAAACCCAGGTATTCGTCGTTGTCCGTGATGCCGTCGTCGTCGCTGTCCAGGTCGAAGGGGGATGTCCCGAGGGCGTTCTCGAGGAATGCCGGGAGCCCATCACCGTCTTCCGACGTATCGCTGCCGCTGATGGAGACGAACTGGGACAACGTGACGCCGTGATAGGTGTCGGACAGGCTCGACGGCTGGACATCCTTGAGCACGACCCTGTCGCCGCCGGGGAACAAGACCCGAATGGTGTAGTAGGCCTCTGGGTCGGGCACGCCGAAATGGAGGATGAACGCATCCTGTGCTCCGACCCCCACCCCCCCGGACACCTGGCGTGTGCCGACGAGGGACCCGGGTACGATGGTGGTGCTCAGCACGCCGTAGTTGATGTCCTGGTTGCTGCTGTCCTTGACGATGGGCGCACCGGGGAACCCCGGACGATAGGCGTCGGGAATCCGGTCTCCATCCAGGTCGCCGGCATGGAAGACCTGGACCACCGCACCGATACAGTCCCGGCTGGCGCACAGGACGCGCACACGGAGGAAGTTGTTGGCCCGTTGCGTCGAAGACGTCTGGTTCTCGAAGATGGCGTCATCGGCCCCATCGTTGTGGACGTAGAGATCGAGATCGCCGTCGTTGTCCCAGTCCACGAGCGCGACTGCCTCGGTCTCGTCCTGCGTGTCGGCAACGATGTCGGTCTCGACCGCTGCCTGGTCCTCGAGTTCCCAGATGCCGTCCTCGTTGGTATCCCCCAGGTTGAGGTACAACTTGTCCGACTTCGCCCCGCCGAACGGGGTGCCGGCGAACAGGTCGAGCAGGCCGTCGTTGTTCACGTCACCGAAAACGACGCCGCCGCCGTCGGCGCTGAACGACTCGAGTTCCACGCCGAGGTCGGACACCGTGTTGATGTTGGAAAAAGCGGTGGGAGACTGGGCCATGTAGAACCGCGTGGCATACTGGTCCTGCTGATACCGGTTCTGGATCACGACGTCCCAATCGCCGTCGTTGTCGTAGTCTCCCCAGGCGGTACCGTAGGACAGTCCCACGCCCACGGTGGCGGCACTCTGTTGGGTGGGAAGGAAGGCGATGGAGCCCAGGCTCACGGCGTCCTGGAACGCCCCCTCGGTGGGGAGGCGATTCAGGTACAGGATGTCGTTGTTGGACAGGTTCTGGGCCCGGCTCATCAGGTCCACGAGGCCGTCCATGTTGATGTCCACGGCGGAGAGATCGGCTCCCTGGTTGTAAGTGTCGGTGATCTCGCCCTCCTCGAACACGAACTCCCCGGCCCCCACGCGGTTGAAGAAGATCCGTTTCTTGCCGACACTGCTGTCCGAATCGTCGAACACCACGTCCAGGTCACCGTCGGCGTCGAAGTCGCCCGTGGCGATGCCCATGGCGGTGGTCATGGGGCCGGCGGCGCCGAACTGGAAGGTGGCGTCGTTCACGGAGTGGAGTGTGAATGAGAACTCGGCCTCGGGCACGGCCGGATCGATGCCGTTGTCGTGGAGGTTGTTCTCCCACAGCCAGATGCCGTTCGTTCCCGTCTGATCGTCGCTGGCGAAGATGTCCACGTCACCGTCGTTGTCCACGTCTGCGACGACGAGCAGGCCGGTAGGATAGTAGCCGTAGCTGTTCGCGGGCAGCGCCCCCGGCTCCTCGGCGAACTGCACCATCCCGGTCGCCGGGAAGGTGTTCCGGAGGACCGTCGGGCTTCGTGAACTGCTGTACCCGTTGAGGGCGACCATGTCCATGTAGCCGTCGTTGTTCAAGTCGGCGAACACGAGGCCGCCATACCCGCGAATGCCCTTGTCGAGTTGCACACCCGGTGCGAACGTGTCAGGGGCGACTCGCGAGAAGACCGCCGCCGGCAGATCGGCGGGCAGCAGGGCGATGGACAGAAGGACGATGGACGGAAGGACTCGACAGGGTAGACATCGGCGAAACGCTACGAACCTGCGCATGATATGAAGCAACTCCTATTGCCGGCTGTGGCACACTCAGTGGCCTGGCGCCCGTAGCGCATGCGACACGGCGCCTATCGAACGACGAGTGGCTGGCGGCCGTTGCCAGGGAACTATTTGGAGCCTGACAAAAACAGACTTAGAATAAACAGAACGCCAATCGAAAAACAATTATAGCCTAGCCAGACGAATTGGGAAAGGTCAAGCGGGAACTTCATGGAAACCGCTTGACACTTGTTGCCAAAGGTCAATAGAATCGTGCGGCCTTTCCAGATGTTTGCGGGATCGAACGGGGCCGCCGGCGCGCGGGCAAACGCGCTGCCGGGCGGGCCCGCGAGTCCGGCCGACCGCCTCGGAGCACGCATGGAGTTGGTTCTGGCCGCCTTTCGACGCGCGCAGGCGCTGCAAACGAGCGCCGGGGGCCGGTACCGTGGAGGGACCGGCATGCGCCACGGACGGCGGGGATGGGGGACGGCATCGCGCGTCGCGGCAGCATGCACGCTCTTGCTTTTCACGGGTGCGCCGGCGCAGGCGCAGCCGGCAGCGGCCGGGGTGCCTGGGACCGGCGTGGTGTCGGCATCGGCGGATCCGCGCCGAGGCGCGTTCGATCTGGCTGTGGGCTACGGCTACCGGACGACGGCGAGTACGTTTGGCGAAGGTGGTTTTCCGGTCCGAGCAGAAGCTGGCGCCCGGTGGGCGGTTCAGGTCTGGGAGATCGCGAGCGCGTTCGGCGTTACCGACCGGACCTCGATCCACGTCCGGCTCCCCATCCTGCTTCCTTCCCTGGACCACGATGGGCTCGAGGCGCCCATCACCAATCCGGCGCCTGCTCCGGGCGACGCCGTTCTCGAGGCCCACTGGCGTGTGCGGGAGCGCCGGAGGCCCTACGGGGAATGGAACCTGACGTTGCGCGGTGTTGCGCCGACAGGCGTGGAGGCGCCGGGAACGCTTGGCACGGCGCTCGCCACGGGCACGGGCATACCTGAGATCGGTGCGGGCCTTATCGGGCGGCGGCAGTTTGGTCTTGCGGCGTTTTCCCTGTCGGCCGCCTGTGCATTCGGTATCAGCCAGGTGGTTCCCTACGTCTCGGCGACGTACAGCGACGGCACGACCGGTCCGGGCAGGCTCCACCCCGGCAACGCGCTTCGCGCCCGGGCGGCCGTCCAAATCGAGCCTATCCCGTTCTTCTGGACTGGGTTGGACGCATCGGTGGAATACCGGGGTCCGTACCGTACGGGGACCACATCCACCCGGTGGTTCCCATCCATGAATCTGGAGCCGGTGGTGGATTCGGAGAGGCTGTACGCCGAGGTGGGGATGGATCTGGCGTTCCCTGTGACCCGGCGGGCGACTGCCCTGCTATTCGGCAGGTATCGGTTCTACGGCAAGACGCTTCCCGAGTTCGCGTCTCTCGGACTCGAGGCTTTCAGCCGGCCGCCCGGGCTCTTCGCAGGCGGCAGGATCGAGCTTCATCTCTGACGTCGGGGGACAGCCCTGGCCCGCAACCGGAGGCATTCGTTGGGGTTCAGCTCCGCACAACGGGAATCGGAACGGTCATGGCGTTCGACGAGTAGTCCTGCCCGCAGGCGCCTCTGTCTGGCTCGAGCCATCGCGATCATGGTCGCTGCATGCGTCTCGTTGCCAGCCGCGGGGGACCTGTTTGCGTCGGAGAGAGGGCCGTCCATCACCTGGATGACCGCGACCGGCGACCATTTCGTGGTGCACTATCCTGTGACGCGGAGGAGCTACAAGGGTCCTCGAGCGATCCATACTGCCAGGCTGGCGAGACGCGCGGGCACTGTTGCGGAGGCATTGTACAACAAACTCGATGCCGTCATGGACCTCGAGGACCTGCCTGACCCGATACACATCATCATCGACGCACACCTGGCCTCGAGCGACCGTGCATTCGCGGAGCCGGAGTGGGCCAGGATTCACATCCCGTCCGCGCCGGGTCCCGAGTTTCTCGCGGGGGGGCAGGGCGACTGGTTGGTGGAGGCCATTGCGCACGAATTCGGCCACATCGTGCTGTCTTACGAGGAGGGTGCCGTCGCTCCGGGCCTTGCGGGGCTTGTCGAAGTCCAGGTCGGCACACTCACGACCAGGCGTCACGGGGGCTCCAACGACCCCCCTTTGTACGGGGGCGCGGGGTGGTACGCCGGGTTTCGCCTCCCGCTCACCGATGCTGCCCCCTTCTTCTGGGTAGAGGGAGGCGCCGAGTTCCTCGCGGACCGCGCTGGTGGCAACCGGTGGGGTCCTGGCCGTGACATGCTGCTCCGGACGGCGGTCCGCGAACACCTCATCCTGTCGCCAGCGGACCTCCAGAGCAGCCTGGGCAAGACCGGGATGGACGGGGATCGGGCTTACAACCAGGGCTACGCCTTCATGCTCTTCCTGCAGGAGCGCTACGGGGAGGCCTCGTTTGCGCGCATCGTGGCTGCTGCGCGCAACCGGTTCCGGTGGCAATGGATCGATGCCGTGGAGCGAGGCCAAGGCATCGCCTTCGACGACCTCTACGCCCAGTGGCTCGAGTGGCTCGAGCAGCGTTACGGCCCCGGAGCGACCGTGGCGGAGCCGCTGGTCGAAGGAGAGGAACTGGCACTGGTCACCCCCCCGTGGCGCTCCCGCGACCTCGAGGTGCGGCGCCGCTGGATGGCGCAGCCGTTCGATGTGAGGCGAGCCGAGCGCGAGAGCCATGGACTGGTGGCCGCCTACCCTGCCTGGTCACCCGACGGGAAGTTCCTGGCCACGTGGGAGGGCGGCTTGAAGGTTCAGGCGATTGACGAGATATCGTGGCCAGCCTTCGGCGGTCGCGCGCTGGAGCCGGTCCGGGACCGCCTGGAACTTGGCCGAAGGAGCCGGCGGCGGGCGACCCTGCCGGGCGTCCTCGAGTACCCGGTGAGTTGGTCGCCCGATGGCAAGCGTCTGGCCGTCGTGGCGCACGAACACTGGGTCCCCGGCGTCCGAACAGAGGCCGACCCTTCCGAGTGGACCGCTCTTTTCCTGGTGGACGTAGTCGAGCGGCTGGACAAGCAACTCGCCCTCGCCCCGGTACCGCCCGGAACGGCGGTCGCCAACACCCTGGGCGCAAGAGACCCGGCCTGGTCTCCGGACAACAACTGGATCGCTTTCGTCCGCTACTCCGACGGGACCGCCAACCTCTGGGTCGTTCACCCGGATGGGTCGGACCCCCGGGCCCTCACCCGGTTCGCCGACGGCGCCCAGATCGCCCACCCATCGTGGTCGCCCGATTCGACTCGCATCGTGTTCCAGCTTTACCGCAAGGGCCAGCGCGACCTGTGGACCGCTCACGTTTCCCGCGACGAGTTGCTGCCGGTCATGCTCGACGACGCGGACGACCGTCATCCGTTCTGGGCTTACGACGGCAAGATCTACTATGCATCCGATGGTACGGGGATCTTCAACCTGTACAGCTTCGATCCCAGTACGCTCGAGGTGCGCCGGCTCACGAACGTCGCCGGGGGCGCTTTCATGCCCTGGGTCACCAGGCGGGACAACATCACGTTCATCAACTTCGACGGCTATGCCTACAAAGCCTACGGACTCCCTGCCTCCAAGCGGCTCGAGGCACCGGTGGACAACGCCGCCTTTTTCGTGGACGCCACGCTGGCTCGAGGCATACTCCAGGATGCCCAGGAAGCGCCGGCGGCCGAGGGTGAGCGGTACCGGGCGCTCCGCGCCTTCTCCCGGGCCATGGTGATTCCTGGCGTGCGCGTCACCGGCCGGCTCGCCGAAGCAGGCTTCCGTTTTCGCTGGCAAGATCCCCTCGAGCGCCACAACATCACCCTCGAGGCCCTGGCCGGCACCGGCTCGACGCTCCATGCCCACTACACGTTTTCACGGTTTCCGCCACGGTTGCGCGCCGGCGCATGGCAACGCGTCGAAAAGGAATCCGTCGCGATAGACATCACGCCGGACGCTGCCTGGACCCCGGTGGACGCCCGCCGCGAACAGCGCCTCCGGGAGGCCTACGCGCTCCTGGACCTGGGCCTGTCCTCACGGTTGCGCGTGGACCTCGAGGTGGATGCCAGGGACGTAGGATTCCGATCGTCCAGCGGCCCGTTCCGGCCCGCCCCCCTTTACCGCAGCGTGGGCGGCGGCCCGCGTATCACCTTCGTGACCTTTGCCGCCGGCGGCACGCACGGGCCTCGAGGCATCGATCCTCGAGGCGGGTTCCTCCTTTCCCTCGACTATGACCTGCGGAGGTCCCGCGTTTGGGACCCGCTCACATCAGGTCTGCTCTACGACGCCGGGGACTGGCTCGGTGCCTACTCCTTCCACCGCGCCGGCGCCACGTTGCTCGCCGGCTGGGCACTCCCGAGACTCTCCCATACGCTCGAATGGCGAATCGACCTGGCGGCCGTTAGCCGCAACGTCGCCTGGTGGGACGAATTGAAGGCGGGATCCAACCTCGGCGACACGACCCCACCGACTGCGCGGGTCACGCCCTTCCCGGGGTACTCGGTGGCGAGCCTCTCCGGAGAGACCCTTGCGGTCCTGGCCGTGGCCTACCGCTTCCCCGTCGCCACAGGCATAGCCAGGACGCTCGGGCCCATCTACCTCGACAGCCTCTACGCACAGTTCGGAGGCACTGTGGGCAATGCCTGGAGCTATCGCGAGACGGACGGACGCGCGAGTCGGGAGGACCCGAGAGAGGACGTGGCGTCGAGAAACAGCACGCCAGGCAGCCCGAACCGGCTGGTCTACGAGGCGGGGGTGGAACTGCGGGCCGGAGCGAGCCTTTTCGCCCGCTACCGATGGGGGAGTTTCCTACGAGTCGGCTATGCGTTCGTACCGGTGACCGGGGTGGGGGACGTGGACCAGGACAACGTCTATCCCGGTGTGAATGGAGACCTCGTGCCGGTGGCCGGCGGCGAGGTCTACCCGGCAGGGATACGCCTTTCCGTGGGCGTCGGCACCGGATTCTGAGGCGACCCGCCGGTCGCCCCTGTGTGACCAAGGATTGCCTGGAGCGGGGCTCGAACCCGCATGGCCGTGCGGCCGAGGGATTCCACGGACTTCCGCCAGGCTTTCTCTGCATTTCTCCCAAATGCGCAACGAGCCGATATTGTTGAACAATCTCTGAATCGTCAATTCATGGCAATTCCACCTGCACCGCTCAAATCCCCTGCTTTTCCTGGCACGACTACACCAAGATTGCACACGGCTTTCGGCCCGCTACACCTCCCCTGCCAGCTTCAAGACGCGCGCCTTCAGTGCGGAGTTCATGTGGAAGTTGGCCTGCTCCAGACTCTCAATCAGGGGGCCGACAGCCAGGAAATGGCCAGCACGTTTTGCCTCGAGAAGGATGCCCAGGGTTCCAACGATCTTGATGCCGTGGTACTGAGCTACGCGACGGCCCTCCAGTTCGTCCAGAAGCAACAGGGGCGCGTTTCGTTCGACTGCAAGCGCGACGGCAGCAGCTTCTCCTTCGTCCAGATGGCATTGGAGCTGGCGGAGAAATGGGGAGTCCAGCGGATGGACGGTCTCCAGAGCCGAACTGCCCTCCGCTCGCCGCCAGTCTCCAAGTACATGCCTGCCGTTGTCCAGTTCATCTGCAACTTGGGCTGGAATCAGCACGGTACCGAAAATCCTGGACAGCAGTGGAAGCTGCCCGGTGCGGATGAGATTGGAGATGGGCGTGGTGTCGCTGACGACCGGCGGAGTCCGAGGGGTGGCGCATTTCACGAGAGTTCCCCTCGGCCAGTCGACAGCTTGCGCCAATCCTCGAGGTTCTTCATCTCGGCATCTAGGTCGTCAACACCCGGCGGGGACGGGCAGCCACGCTGTCCCAAGAGGTCGTTGAACGCGATTCTGCCCATGCCCGAAAGCCTGCGAGCTGCTGCTTTGGGAAGGAGTCCACGCATGTATAGATGTACGGCGAGTTCCTTCCGCAGGGTCTCATCCCGCTCTGACGGTGGAATCCTGGCTTCTTGCAGGACGTCCTCTGGGATCTCCAGGGCATACGTCTTCACTACAGGCTCCGACTTCGTGTGCGCCACAGGGACCGCCCACCCAACACGGAACGGTCTTTGCAAAGTAACAGCATTGCCTGGAGCGGGGCTCGAACCCGCATGGCCGTGCGGCCGAGGGATTTTAAGTCCCTTGTGTCTACCGGTTCCACCATCCAGGCACGCGATTGCAGTTTCGGACACCTATATGCTCAGGCTACCGGAACGACGCCCCCCTGTCAATCGCGGCCTCCGGCGTCTGGGCAGGTGCTCCGGAACCGCCCGAGGTTGCGGACGAGATGCCCCAGCGCCTTGACGGCCCGCACGCGCCGGGCTAGAGTACCCACCACGTTCAGACGTGTCGCCCGGCGACGGGCCTTTTGGAGAGGACGTCATGACCGATTTCTTTGCTGACCTCACCTGGCGGGGCCTGGTGTACCAGCTCACCCATCCCGACACGATCCCGGCAATGGTCGATACCCCCGGCCTCACGGTCTACGTGGGGTTCGATCCGACCGCTGATTCGCTCCACGTGGGAAGCCTCGTGCCCCTGGTCATGCTGGCGCGGTTCCAGCGGGCGGGACACCGGGCCATTGCGCTGCTCGGCGGCGGCACGGGACTCATCGGAGACCCTTCCGGCAAGACAGCCGAACGGCGGCTCCTGACCAGGGAGCAGCTCGAGCGCAACGTCGCCGGGATTCGCGGGCAGGTGGCACGGGTCCTTGACATCGAGTCGTCCCGGGGCCTGCTCCTGGACAACTCGAGCTGGCTGTGCGCGTTCTCCCTGACCGATTTCCTCCGGGACGTTGGCAAGCACTTCTCGATCAACATGATGCTCGAGAAGGAATCCATCAAGGCCCGTCTCGAGGACCCGCGCCGGGGGATATCGTTCACGGAGTTCTCCTACATGCTGCTCCAGTCGTACGATTTCCTCCACCTGTTCGACCATCACGGGTGCACGTTCCAGGTAGGAGGGTCGGACCAGTGGGGCAACATCACGGCGGGGATCGACCTCATCCGCCGGGTCAAGGGGGCGGAAGCCCACGGGCTCACCATGCCTCTGGTGACCAAGGCCGACGGTACGAAGTTCGGCAAGACGGAGTCGGGCAATGTCTGGCTGAGTCCCGAACGCACGTCACCCTACGCATTCTACCAGTTATTCATCCGTACCGACGACCGCGACGTGGGCCGGTTCCTCCGCATGATGACCTTCGTACCCCGGGAAGAAATCGAGCACCTCGAGACGCTCGTGCGTGCCCGCCCGGAAGCTCGAGATGCCCAGAAACGGCTGGCGTGGGAGGTAACCTGCCTGGTCCACGGCAAGGACGAGGCGGAACGTGCCGTGAAAGCCTCCCGGGTCCTGTTCGGCGGAAGCCTCGACGACCTCGACGAGCGAACCCTGCTCGACGTCTTCGCCGGGGCGCCGTCCAGCGAGATTGCCCGGGAACGCCTCGAGGGTGAAGGGCTGCCTCTTGCCGAACTGCTCGTGGAGACCGGGCTCTCCCGGTCTCGAGGCATGGCCAGAAAAGATGCGAAAGGCGGCGGGATCTACATCAACAACGCACGCACCGCCGACCGTGCCGTCACCTCCGGCGACATCGTCCTCGGGAAGTACCTGGTTCTCCGAAAGGGCAAGAAGAACTACCACCTGGTCAAGGTGGTATGACTATCGCCCGGTATCGCAGGATCCTTGACGGAAGTGATGTATCCCGCACGGCTCAGCGACCGACTGCAATGACACGGCCTTCCGCGGCTCGGAGCAGCCGGTCCTGCAGCGTTCGCCCCAGCCCCTCGAGGTCGTAGCCGGAAGCGGCGATGACCTCGACGCCTGCCCGGTCCAAGGCACGCATGGCGCCGAACAGACGCCGGGCAGCCTCCTCAACGACCCCGGATCGACCCAAGGTGGCACGCGATATCGCCATGCCGTCGAACGCGAGGAGTTGCTCCGAAGGCAGCATCACGCCGACGCGCGTGCCGGCCGCGATCCATCGCGCCACGGCCTGCTTCATGGCACCGGCACGTTCAGCCGCCGTCCCCCCCACGAAAAGCGCCAACCGGGCGCGAGGCGAATAGTGGCGTGTCAGCAGACCTGGAGAGGCGAATGCCTCCCCGTTGGGTGCCGGCGGCGAAGTCACCAGGTCCGGCAGATGAGACGACACGTCCTCCGCCGATATCGCGCCAGGGCGGAGCAAAACCGGGCGCTCGCCGGAGAGATCGACCACCGTCGACTCCACGCCGTACACCGTGCGCCCCCCGTCGATGACCCGCGGAATCCGGCCGTCCAGATCCTCGAGAACGTCCTGCGCACACGTGGGGCTCGGCCGGCTTAACCGGTTGGCGCTTGGCGCGGCGACCGGGACGCCAGCGGCCTCGATGAGCCCTCGAGCCACCGGGTGGGCTGGAAACCTCACCGCCACGGTTGGCAGGCCGGCAGTCACCTCTTCCGGGACACGCGCAGACTTCTCGAGCACCACCGTCAGCGGACCGGGCCAGAAAGCAGCCAGCGCATGCACCGCGTCCGGAAGGCGTGCGACGAGGGGCGGAAGATCGCTCATGTCAGCCAGGTGAACGATGAGCGGGTCGTTCCATGGCCGCTCCTTGGCCGCGAAGACGGCCCGGACCGCCCGCGGATCGAAAGCGTTGGCGCCAAGACCGTAGACGGTCTCCGTCGGAAACGCCACCAACTCGCCGCGGCGCAACGCCGCCCCGGCCTCCTGGAGGACCTCTTCGGCTGGATGTTCGGCGTCAACGGCCAGGACTCGAGTCCGCATTCGGCACTCTCCTGTCGATCCATCTCCCGTGTGCATGGTAGCGCCGATTCGGGCCTGCGCAACCCCATTCGCCACGTGACCGTGGCGCGCGGGCTCGCCGCGGCGCAGATGGCAGGGAGCAACCCGCTCCTCCCGGCGAAGCCTGACCCCCCCTGGGCTCGACCTGACCACACCTGGCGGGAGCCGGCCGGCATCGCAATGCGAGAAACCGTTGCCCCCCTCGCCGCACGCGGGTACACTGGAAAAGTGCCTGGAGCAACAAGCGGACCGTGATGGGAGAAGGCAAGATGACACGTGGTGCCGATGTGGCTCGAGCGACAGGGATCGACTCGAGCAGCCTGGTTCGGGTAGGCATGGAGACCCTTTTCGAGGACCAGAAATTCAGCGGAGACCTGATGACCAAGCTATGTCGCCTCGGCATGTCGGAACAGTAAATGGACGCCATCTACAAACAGGCCGAGGACGACATCATCGGATTTGTCACGGCCCTGCCGGGCGGCGGAAGCGCTGCTCGCGCGCAGGGCGACCTCGAGGTGTTCGTCCAGCGGCTGAAGCGGCGGATTCTCAAGAATCCCACGGTCTTCGTGGCTGGAGACTGAGCCGACCCGTATGGACCCCTGCCGGCCCCGCGGCAGGACCCTGGCCCCAGGGCGCCGTCTCGAGCCGGCCGACGTTCCCTCGCCCTGCCCGTACCCCCTTCCCTTCCCGGGCCGCCAAGGTCCTTCTCCTGACCCGGAATTCTCACGGTTGACATTCGATTCGCCCGCTGGCATGCTGATTCGAGAGCCGGAGAACCGATTTCCACGGTGGTATCCGATGAACCAA
Organism: Myxococcota bacterium; assembly: GCA_024278455.1. Classification (GTDB taxonomy): domain Bacteria; phylum Myxococcota_A; class UBA796; order JAJRTE01; family JAJRTE01; genus JAJRTE01. Next base: position 47,734 of record JAJRTE010000272.1, on the reverse strand, counting down.
CACGCATCGCCTTGCGAGGCAAGAACAGGGGTGAATCGTGCATGCGAACGGGCAGCGGAATGGGCTTGGGTTGAACCTCGATCTGACGGTTCCGGACACGGCGCGAATGATGGATTACTGGCTGGGCGGGAATCACCATTTCGAGGTCGATCGGGAGATGGCGCGGAAGATCGAGAAGATGACGCCGATCGCGCCGCACTGGGCGAAGATCCAGCGCCAGTTCCTGGGGCGGGTCCTGCGCTATCTGTGGGACGAAGTCGGGCTGAGGGACTACATCGTTGCCGGCGCGGGCCTTCCGACGTGCGGCAACGCGCACGAGGTGCTTCCCGAGGCCAGAGTGTTGTACATGGACATCAACCCCGTAACGGTGGCCTACGGGAAGAACATACTGGGTTCGTCGCCACGTGCCTGCTACATCCAGCATGATGCTCGGGACGTGCACGACCTCCGGCCCGAGGACATCGATCCTCTTTTTGCGGGCAACCGTGTCCTGGGGGTCATCTACGTGGGTTTTTCCTATTTTTTTCCGGACGACGTGTTGACCAGGGCACTGAGCCGCTGCTACGAGTGGGTTGCGCCCGGGAGCCACCTGGCGCTGACGTCGCTCGGTGACGACAGCCTGAAGTATGCGGCGCCCAGCGTGGAGGCCTATCATCGCATGGGCTTTCCGCTTTTTCCGAGGAGCATCGCGGAGACGGAAGCGATTCTTCCTCCTTGGGAATTGACCGAACATGGCGTGGCGGCCGCGTCGCACTGGGGGCTGCGGGACGTGACGGAGCCGGTCCCTCCTATCTACTTCTACGGCTGCGTCGCCCGGAAACCGGCCTGATCCCGAAACAATCCCGTGAATGGACCGGATGGAGCATTGACGGCCGTGGAGAAAGACGCCTCGAGGCACACAGCGCCTGGCGAGGACGACGTCAGGAAGCGGCTACTGTACTCCGAAATGGTGGCGGTCGTGACATTGATCGCCTGCGTCACGCCCTACATCGTGGTCAGTTCGCGTCTCGACGAGGAGAAGTCCCGGCTGACCATGTACCTGGTGGCTGTGGCCATCGCCACGCTGATGACGGTTTTCACGGCCCCCTACCCTATCGCGAGGCTCACGCGGCCGATCAGGATGTTTTTCGACAATCTCGGGCGAGAGAAGATGGACAGGACCCTTCTGTTGGGTGCTCGAGCGCGTGCCCTCAACCTCCCGACCTACTTCACGTTGAGTGTCCTGTCGCGGTATTTCGCGGGTGCCCTGTTCATCGTCATGTTCATGTACCTCTCGGGTACGCTGCCGGTGCTCGACTCGATCTGGCTTCTCCTCCGGGGATGGCTGGCGCTGATCCCCGGGGTGGTGTTCCTCTTCTTCGTTTGCGAGCGCATAGTTCAACCGGTGCGCCAGACCATCGCCCAGCATTGCCGGGGTCTCGAGGGTACATCACCGCGAGAGAAGGTGCTCCGGGTGAGCCTGTACGCACGGTTCCTGCTTGTCAGCCTGGTGCTGATGGCGCTCAACCTGGTCGCCCTGGACCTGATGAATGCCATTCGAGTGTCGGACGCGAGCCTCGGCCGGCACATCTCCCCCAGCCTCGCGGCGCTGGTCGGCTGGATTCTCTTCGTGGCGATGATCCTGGTGCTGGTGATCTCCGGTCTCGCGGCCCGTTCGATTTCCCTGCCGCTGCGCCGGGCCGCTTCCATCATGGAGTCTGTGGGCCAGGGGCGGCTCGATCTGCGGGTCGACGTGCTCACCAACGACGAGACGGCGAGCCTTGGTACGTCGTTCAACCACATGGTCGATCAGCTCCAGGAGAGCCAGCTCAAGCTCAGGAGAGCCAACGAGGAGATACTGGCACTCAATCGGGACCTCGAGCAGAAGGTCGCCGACCGCACCCGTGCCTTCCGGCTCGAGGCGCTGAAAAACACGGTCGTTCTCCAGTCCATCGCCGACGGGGTCATGGTGTTCGACAGTGAGCAGCGTGTGATCCTGGCCAACAAGGCGATCGAGAATATGCTCTCGTTGAGCCAGGAGGAACTGGTCGGACGGCACATCAACGATCTCGTGGAGGCGGGGACGACGCCGCAGGACCGGGACCGATCCCTGGCCTTGCTCGTCGGGATGCTGATGCAGGTCCAGGAGGACGACGGCACGCCGGTGTACCTCAAGTTCAAGCTGGGAGACAGGACCCTGTCGGCCTCCCTGGCACCGATCTCGGAACCGGTGCTCGATTTCAGCGGCGGATTCGTGGCCGTCTACCGGGACATCACGGAGGAGGAAACAGCGGTCGAATTGGCGCGTCTCAACAAGGAACTGGTCGAGGCCAACCGGCTCAAGAACCAGTTCCTGGCCACGATGAGTCACGAACTCCGGACCCCTCTCAACTCGATCATCGGCTACGGCCAGGTCCTGCTTCGTGGTATCGACGGCGAGTTGAACGGGGAGCAGTCGGAGGACGTGCGGCGTATCATGCAAAGTGGACACAACCTGCTGGCCATCATCAACGACATCCTGGACCTCTCCAAGATCGACGCCGGGCGCCTGGACATCCGGCTGGCTCCGGTCGATGTCAAGAAGGCCCTGGTGTCGGCGGTGCAGAGTGTCGAACCCATGGCAAGGAAAAAGGGTCTTCGGGTAGATGTCCGGATCGACGAATTGCTGCCGCTCGTGTGGGCCGACGAGGACCGCCTCCGGCAGGTGCTCATGAATCTCCTGAGCAACGCCGTCAAGTTCACGCGCGAAGGGGGGATCCGCGTGGAGGCGCGCGACATCGGCCAGGCACAGGTGCAGGTCTCGGTGATCGACTCCGGGGTGGGAATCGCCGCCGCGGACTACAAGACGATCTTCGACGAATTCTACCAGGTGGACAGCTCGAGAACTCGAGAATTCGGGGGCACCGGGCTGGGGCTGGCCATCACGAAACGCCTCGTCGAACTCATGGGGGGCCTGATCTGGGTCGAGAGCGAAGTCGGACGGGGCAGCCGCTTCACGTTCATCCTGTCGGTCTACGGGGTCAGCGAGGTGAGCGTGGAGGAGCCGGTGCCCGTGTTCCGCGATCCGGAAGAAACCTCAGAGGAAAGCATTTCCCCTATCGAGCGGTCGCTCACCCCCTCCACGTCCCGGTATCGCGGGATTGTACTCTCCGTGGATGACGACCCGGAAGTGTTGGATCTGATGGGCCGTTTCCTGAACGAACAAGGGTTCCACGTCATCGGCGCACGTAGCATCACCGACGGCATGCGCCTGGCGCGAGAACTCGACCCGGTCGCCATCACGCTGGACATCTTCCTCCCCGACGGGAATGGCACCGACTTGCTCAAGCAGCTCAAGTCGGACCCGGCCACCGAGCACATCCCGGTGTTGATCGTCTCCGTCGAGGACGCTCGAGAAGAGGTCGAACGGCTGGGGGCCGTGGCTCAGCTCCGGAAACCGGTCAACCGGGACATGCTGGTGCACGAAATCAGGCGCACGGTCGCGCGACAGGCTCGCCGGCAACCATGACTTCCGGGTTTCGCGTCTACGACGTCGCGTCCGTCACATGGTCTCGCAACCTGGTTCCGATGTCCATGGAGATGATGACTCGAGCCCTGCCATCCTCCTCGAGCCGATTGGTCACGTCTCGAGCGGAGCGCCACATGATGGTGACCAACCTGGTGTCCTCCACGGTGGTCCACGGCAGGGTCAGGGTCTCGCCGGCGGCCAGGTCGCCGACGGTTTTCAGGTCGTCGTCCACGAAGATGGCTATCGATGCCGGCTTGTCGAGTGGTGAGGAGAGACCGGACAGTGTCACCTCGACCTTCACTCGAGACGTACCGCGCGCCAGCGGCAGGTCGGCCAGGTCGCCTATCGGCCGGAACCTTCCGTGAAACGGGGGGAGGTCGACGCCTCCTTCGGAAGCAATGTAGTCGTGGGTATGGACAACGATGCCGTTGATGGAATCTGAACGCATGGCTCCCCTCCCTGCGGAGAATGTTGCTTCCTGGCGAACGCGCATGCCGTTGGGGCTTCCGAGAGACCTGCGGGAAAAAAAGAGGCCCTCGCAGGTTGCGCCCTGCGGGGCCTCGCCGGCATTGAGAGGCTCTCAATCCTGGCTATCGCCCAACACGGCCACCGTTGCCGGCTTGCCGTGACCTACCCCCATCGACCCTTGACGACCTCTCGGCCGGCAATGAACTGAGGGCGCTCGATGACTCGTGGAGTGGACTGCGTCGGAGCGGGTACGCAGGCCGAGGTCCCCTCTTTCTCCCGGGTCGGAAGCCACGAAGCCAACTCACGCCTGCCCGGGGACATTGCACATGGTATGCCACAAATCGCACCCAGCGGCAATGATGAGGATAAAAGCGCTCGATGATCTCCTTTCCGGCGCTTGCGGGAGGAGAATCCATGGTCCGGCGAGCACATTCCTGGCGATACGTCTCCTCGAGGGACCGCTGCCACGTCGATTTTGGACGCCAGGCCATCGTTGTGCGGTGCTGGGGCGGTGGTGGATCGTCAGCCATCGACGCGCGTGCGTCACGAAATGACGCACACGACGTCAACTTCCGGACGGTCGGGGATTCATGGTCCTGGTCGCCTGGGTCGGACAGGGAAGGTCCTGGCCAGGCGGAAACCGATTCCATGGTCACGGACCGTCCCGCTCACGCCGGCATGACGTGTGGCTCGAGCGCTGCGCTGGAAGAAGCTCCAGGCGCCGCCCTTGATGGTGCGCATGGCGTCGGAGCGAGCGGAATCATCTGGTTCTTGTGCCATGTTGGGGAGGCATGGGTCGCCGGGAGAGACGCCTGGGCCGAGGCGATGGAAGCGATCCAGGCACCAGTCGACGGCCCCGCCTGCCATCCCCCTGGCGCCATAGGGACTGGTGTCGATGGGATAAGAGTCGACCTTTGCCGGGAGGTGTTGGTCGGGGTGGCTCTCGCGCACACAACACCATGTCGGGTCTAGGAAATCCCCCCAGGGGTAGTATCTCCCATCGACGCCCCTTGCCGCCTTTTCCCACTCGAGTTCCCACGGGAGCCGCCAAGGCTTGGCCATCTTGCGACCGAGCCAGCGGGCATAAGCCCTGGCGCTGTACCAGTCGACGAGGAAGACCGGCCAGTCGAGGTCCCACAGGTCGTTGTCGGCGTCTGGACGGAGGACGAATCGCCCTTCGTTGTCCTGGCCGTAGACGACCTGCCCGACCCGTTCGCCGATGGTGCGCTCCCTGGGGACGTGGGCCAGCGCCTCGGCCTCCCGGCCTTCAGCGACGAGCGCGTTGAGGAACTCGAGGTAGAGACGGTTGGTCACCGGGTAGCGGCCGATCACGAAGCCGTCCAACCAAATCCGGCGATAGGGAAGCGACGTTTGCTCGGACAGCCAGTCTCCGCCGCTCTGGAATACCCCGGCCGGAACGTAGATGTCGCCAGGGCCGAGTTCTCCTTCTCGAGGAAGATAGATGGGTCGGGGCTCATGGTCGCCGGGTCGCACCCCGTCCCAGTGTTCCTCGCGCCCGAGCCTCACCGGGTAGGAAACCGGGGTGCAGCCAGGGTGCTCGAGAACGAACAGGTAGCTTCCCGAAGCCATCGGCTCCCGAAGAACAGGGGTCTCGCCCATCTCGCCGGTCAGGATCGGGACCAGGCGGCGTTCACGCTGCTCGTAGCGATAGCAGGTGACCGTCGCGCCGGGCGGATCGGTGACAAGGGTGACCGCGCCACGCCCCTCGAGATAGGCCCGGTGCCTCCCGGTATCGAACGCCCGCAGCATCGATTCGTACCGCGCGGCGAGGGTCGCGTTCCGCCTGAGTTCCGCCTCGGCATGGAGTCTTCGGTAGTGGTCGGCCAACATGTCCCGCGCCTCGACCAGGTGGGGCTCGAGGGTCAGGGCGCCATCGAGCACCTGGAGCATCTCGGCTTCGGTCACCTCGGCTGTCCGCTCGAGTTCCGCCGCGCGGTCCTCGAGGACCCATCCTTTTTTCTTCATCGCGACCGGGGCGGAAGGTGGGACGGACTCGAGATGGTCCGTGGCCTCCTTTCGCAACGTCGATGCCTGCTCCCGGAGTTCGGCGACATCGGCCTCGAGCCGCCTGGCCTCTTCCACCACTTGGAGGGCGCGCTCACGACGGCGAGCGCCCTCGAGCCAGGCCGCGATCTCGTCGGCGAGCACCCCTGCATCCCGAGGACGGTCTCGAGGGTCCATGGCCATCGCCCTGAGACAGATCTGCTGTAATTGACCCGGGACCGGGAGCCGGTTCAGTCCACCACCGGCACCTGCGTCCGCTTCTGCGGGCCGCTCCTCCCAGACCGCCCGCCCCGGCGGCCGGACTGGTTCACACAACAACTGCCGCATGCCGGAATGAAAATCCGCGGCCGTGATGTGGGGGGCTCCCTCGAGGATCTGGTACAGGATCGCGCCGAGAGCGAAGACGTCGGTGGCCGCCGATATCCGGTCCTGCTCGCTTCGAGCCTGCTCCGGTGCCATGTAGGCGAGTGTGCCTGCCACGAGGCCTGGCATGGTGGCGTGGAGATCCCTCTCGAGGAGATCTTCGCAGACCGCGCTTTCCCGCGTCCCACACGCTTCCCCCGACCCCGGTCGCCGTCGGCCGCGGCGCGGCAGTACCTTGGCAAGGCCCCAGTCCACCACCAGGACTTCCTCGAACTCGCCCAGCATCACGTTCGACGGCTTGAGGTCCCGGTGCACGACTCCTCGAGCATGCGCGAACGCCACCGTGGCGCACACGCGATGAAAAGCGTCGACGAGACGCCGGAAGGTCCACCCGGTCGGAGAAGGCCGCCACTGTCCGCCCGACGACGCCTGATGGACCTCCTGTATGACCTCCTCGAGCGTCCTTCCCCGGACTTCGTCCATGGTGAAGTAGTATCGGCCACCGGGCAACCGGCCTAGTTCGTGGACGGACACGATGCCCGGATGCTGCAACTGGGCGGTGATCCGGGCCTCGGCGACGAACCGGGCGATGTCCGCCTCGCGATAGGCGGTCTCGCTCCGTAGGAGCTTGATGGCGACCGTGCGATCCAGGTTCGGGTCGCGCACACGACGCACTTCGCCCATGGACCCCACGCCGAGCAATCCCCGGTCTTCGTATCTCTCCGGAAACGTCCCCAGGTCCAGGCCGTTTTCCTCCCCGTTTCCACGCGACGACCCTACGCCAGTCCCGGGCGCGCCATCGGCAGCAAGCGCCCGTCCGCTCCCGCTCGACGCCCAGGATGGTCCACTGTCTTCTCCTTCTCGACGGGGACCGGTGCCGCCCCGATACCTGTCGCTCCCCTCGTTCACGAGGTCGCTCACGAGGGTGGCACCGTGCGGATCGTCGCCTGCAGGAGCTGTTCCGTCGCCGCACCCCGGCGCCGCGTCGCCACCCACCGGCTTCAACCGGGCTGCCAGCACCTGCAGTTCCTGACGAATGGGGTCGGGAACGTCGGTACGCCGCAGCAACGTCTGCAGCCGGCTTGCCATGTCGGGATCGTGCATCAGGTACCCGCGGGCGAGAGTGGCCAGGTCCAGGGCCGGGGCCGTGACCTGTATCCCATTGCATACCATAGTTCCCCCGATCTTGTCATGCTCGCGAGGAGCGCGGAAACGACCCGGTACACGTGCACCGCACAGCCCCGGGGGTAGCAACATCGGTGCCGATCGCTTTGCGCGCGCTATTTCCCCGATTGATTCTCCATCGACCGAGTGGTACAGTCCCGTCGGGCGCCAGGCGCCGCCCCGGGTGCGCCAGGGCGTCGGTGCCGCATGCGGGATGGTTACCCTGGCGGAGCGCGTTCGGCGGGCACCGGCGCAGCGCCTATCTGGAACGTGGCAGTGGAGACGAGGGGGCTCGAGGGGGTCACCTCGAGGAGTCCGGCGGACCAGCATGACTTTCGTCCAGCTCGAGTTTCTCGGCTTTTTCGCCATCGTGTTCCTGGTCTACTGGGGTGTTCGAACCACACGCCTTCGCAACCTCGTGCTGATCGTCTCGAGTTCCGTGTTCTATGGATGGGTCCATCCGTGGTTCCTCATCCTCCTGTACAGTTCCGCGGCCTGCGATTTCCTGGCCGTGCTGGCCATGGAACGATGGCCCAGCCGGCGCAAGACGTTCCTCGCCCTGAGCGTGTCGGGCAACCTGGGCCTGCTGGGCTATTTCAAGTACTTCGACTTCTTCGTCGAGAACGTGGCCCGCTTGCTCGAGGTGCTCGGGCTCCACCACGGGCTCGACCTGCTGGGAATCTACCTGCCTGTGGGCATTTCGTTCTACACGTTTCAGACGATGAGCTACAGCATCGACGTGTATCGCGGCCGTCTCGAGCCGCGGCGCGACCCCATCGCCTACCTGGCATTTGTCAGTTCGTTTCCCCAACTGGTGGCCGGGCCGGTGGAACGCGCCTCGAGCCTGCTCGTGCAAATGGAGCGAGACCGCCGGTTCGACCTGGGCGCTATCCGGTCCGGTCTCACCCTGGCGCTCTGGGGCGGCGTCAAGAAGGTCTGCATCGCCGACACGATCGCGCCCTACGTGGACAAGGTGTTCGCACTCGACCATCCGTCGAGAACCCTGGCCATGGCCGGCGCTGTTGCGTTTGCGCTCCAGATCCTCGCCGATTTCTCCGGATACACGGACATTGCTCGAGGAACCGCACGCATGCTCGGCCTCCACCTGCGGGAGAACTTCCTCCACCCGTACCTGGCATCGAGTCCCGGCGACTTCTGGCGGCGCTGGCACGTCTCCTTCTCGAGCTGGATTCGAGACTACCTCTACATCTCGCTGGGAGGGTCGCGGGGCCGCTTCTGGTTCGTGACGCGCAACACGTTCCTGTCCATGACGCTGTCTGGGTTGTGGCACGGCGCGTCGTGGAACTTCGTGCTGTGGGGGCTCTACCACGCGACGATCCTCGTGGTGTACCGCCTGGTGACCCCTCTTGTACCGGCAGGACTGACGAGGATGAGACCGGCTCGAGCGCTTGCTGTTGCGTGGATGTTTGTTCTCACGTGCGCGGGGTGGTTCATTTTCCGGGATCACAGCCTCGCCCACATCGTGCGCGTGGCCTTTTCCAGCCCGCCCGGCGATGCGGCGGCCCAGACGGTCATCGCGGGCATGCTTGTGATCCTCACGGTCATCCTCTCGCTTCCCCTCCTGCTCGCCTTTGGCGTGGAGAAGACGATGAAAGAGAGGATCGAGGCGTCGCCATGGCTCCTCCCTGTGCAGACCACGCTCTGGGCGATGTTTGCGGTGGCCATCTTCTTTTTCGCGCGCGACGGGGCGAGCGACTTCATCTACTTCCGATTCTGACGGCCATGTTCAGGGAGAGGTCCGAGCGCCTGTTCCGGAGGAAGTGTCCTTTCCGGCGTCTTCCATGACCGGGGTCCCTGCCACCTGGCACAGGCGCACCGGGTCGAGGGTGAATGCGCAGGGGACGGGCTCCGCTTCCCGGTACCAGGCTACATCCAGGTTCGGCGTGCAGCCGGCATCCTCGAGGAGCAAAACGGAGCGGTCGGGCGTGCAGACGAGGACCACGCCATACCCGGCTCGAGCAGCGGCCTCGAGGTGATATCCGCGAAACGGCTCGAGCAGCGACGGGTCATGGGTTGTGGCGGCATCGAGAAGTCCTGGGTCGCCTGTGAGCGGCGTGCCCGGACCGGGGGATGTATCGCCCCCGTCATGGACGGGTTTGGACCCCGGTGTTCCTGGCGTGGCGGGGGGCGGAGTCGCCACGGGGTAGGCGTCGGCCACGGCATCGACCGCCCGGCTCAGGCGGGTCAGGGGCGGGCCGAGTTCTACCACTGGCAGTGGGGGGGGCACGCGGTGGATGCATGAACCGAGGGCGGTGGCGAGGAGCAGCATGGAGAGGAGGCAGCGGAGGTGCACGGTCAGCTCCAGAGGACCATGGAGCCCGATGCGTCGAGCCCGGTATCCAGGTCCCAGTCGGTGAGTTGGGTCAGGTATCGGCTGTCCTGGCCGTAGACCCCGGAGCCGATCCAACCCCAGACGGTGGCCAACCAGTCCTTGGCATGCTCGAACACCTCGTCGTAGGAAGCTCGACCGGGGTTCGGCGTTCGGAGGTCGTGGATGAAGCTGTCGTCGATCTCGTCTTCTCGCGGGTAGACCAGGCCAAGGTTGGCGCCAACGTGACGCGCGAAGGGAACCAGGGTGAGTTCTTCAGCGATCTTGTCGACGGCGCGGCGGTACCAGCGGTACCAGGAGTCGATGCGCGGGCGCCTGTCCTCGTAGGCCTCGGGGAAGACATCGGCGAGCATCTGGTTCCACAGGGCCTCGATGTCGCGGTCGATCGAGACCCGGTGGAAGCGCGTACGTGCCGGACCGCCGACGGTCCGGAAATGCTCGGCCAGGTACATGGGACCGAGGTTGAGACGGCGGTAGATGTACACGTCCTGGTTCATCTCGCACTTCCGGTGTTCCGTCTTGTTCTGTTCGTAGGGGCCGACGCGGAGGTTGATCACCGGGTGGATGGCGACATCCATGACCACGTGCGAGGCGAACCCCATGAGCCAGGCGAGGCCCTTGTCCTTGCGTTCCCCGCTGGCCGCCTCGAGCCACGCCATGCCTCTCTTGATGAGCGCGCCCGACTTCTGGTGGTGCATGAGGTCGGCCCAGCGCATGGAGCGCGCGTCGGTCAACCCCAGGTAGGGAAGGTCCGGACTCACGGCGCCGAGTTCGCAGTAGGTGACATACTTGAGCAAAGCGGACACCGCGGCTTCGGGCATCCGCTCGATCGCCCGCAGCCGGGGCTTGACCGCGACTTCGAGCGCGGCGGTCAGGTGCGCGTATGGGCCGGGCATGGTCTCGCTCCCTCTTGCCTGTTTCATGCGCTGGCAACGGCCGACGGCCGCATCGGCCACGGCACCGGTCACGGTTGCGGCCGGTGCGGCGGCGTGCTACGCTTGGCGCGGTCCCGGCGACCGTCTCGGGTTTCCACGCATTGCGACGGTGCTGCTGACCATTGTGTGCGATCCATGCGTCGCTGTGAAGTCAATGTTTCCGAAGCTCCTGCGAACGAGCCCCACGGGTGGCTCGAGCAGGCATGGAAGAGGATGGCCGGTCCCCATGCCACACACGATCGATGCGTTCTTTCGTCCTCGAGGTATCGCCGTGGTGGGTGCCTCCCGGAAGCGGGGCACCCTTGCGGCGGAAGTGTTCCATAACCTGGTGACTTTCGGGTATGACGGGCCGGTGTTTCCGGTCAACCCGTCCGCGCCGGTGGTGCAGTCTGTGTGTGCCTACCCGCGCGTGTCGGACATTCCACTCCCGGTGGATCTTGCGGTCATCGTCGTTCCCAAGCGCTTCGTCTCCGACGCGGTCGACGACTGTCTCAAGAAGGGCGTCAAGGGTATCGTGATCGTGAGCGCGGGATTCGCCGAGACCGGGCCGGAGGGCAAGGCACTCCAGGACGAACTGGTGCGCCGGGTCCGTGCCGGTGGCGCCCGGCTCATCGGCCCCAACTGCCTCGGTGTGCTGAGCACGGATGATACCTACCGGATCAACACGACGTTTGCAGCGGTTTCTCCCAAGCGGGGGAGTGTATCTTTCTCGTCCCAGTCCGGGGCGCTCGGGGTGGCCATCCTGGACTACGCCCAGTTGTTGGGCATCGGTATTCGACACTTCGTCAGTGTGGGGAACAAGGCAGACGTGTCGGGCAACGACCTGCTCGAGTACTGGGAGGAGGACGCGGGCACGGAGGTGATCCTGTTGTACCTCGAGAGCTTTGGCAATCCGCGCAGGTTCATGGAGTTGGCACGCCGTATTTCGAGGAAGAAGCCGATTGTCATGGTGAAGAGCGGCCGGACCGAATCTGGTGCCCGGGCCGCCAGCTCCCACACCGGATCCCTCTCCGGGCTCGACGCGGCCGTTGACGCGGTATCGGCCCAGGCTGGAGTCATCCGGACCAATCGCATCGAGGGCTTGTTCGACGTGGCCATGCTCCTCGCCAACCAGCCCATCCCCGCGGGGCGGCGGGTGGCCATCCTCACCAACGCGGGGGGGCCGGCCATCATGGCGTCCGACGCCTGCGACAGCCAGGGGCTCGAGGTACCGAGGCTTTCGCGACGGACCGAGCGGGCGCTTCGCACGTTTCTCCCCATGGAAGCCTCGGTGGGCAACCCGGTGGACATGATCGCCAGCGCCAACGCGGAGCACTACGAGCGAGCCACCCGTCTTCTCCTCGAGGACGAGAACGTCGACGCGCTCATCGTGCTGTTCGTCCCGCCCATCGTCGTGGACGCCCCGGGCGTGGCTCGAGCCATCCGGCGCGGTGCCGAAGGCGCGACCAAGCCGGTTCTCACGTCATTCCTCGGCACGCACGGCGTGCCCGAAGCCCTTTCGTCGCTCCGGCAGAACAATTTCCCGTCCTACGCTTTCCCGGAGAGCGCCGCTCGAGCCCTGTCTCGAGTGGTGCGCTATGGCGAGTGGCTTCGCCAGCCCGCCGGCCGGTTCCCAACGTTCGACGACTTGGACGCGGCGGCTGCTCGAGCCGTCCTGGCGGGTGAATCGGGTCGGGCAGCCGATCGCTGGCTGTCGGACGCCGAGGTCCGGACCGTGCTGGCCGCCTACGGCATATCCAGCCCGAAAACGCTGTTCGCGTCGAGCCCGGAGGGGGCCAGCGAGGCCGCGGCATCGATCGGGTTCCCGGTCGCTCTCAAGCTGGCATCGGAGACCATCACGCACAAGACCGACGTGGGAGGCGTGCTCCTCGACCTGGACTCGCCGGAGGAGGTGGCCGAGGGCTACCGGACGATCGCCGAACGGCTCGGCGCAGCCGGTTTCGCGCGGGATTTCCGGGGTGTGATCGTGCAGGAGATGCTCACCCGCGGCGTGGAGACGTTCATCGGTGTCACCCAGGATCCCAAGTTTGGCCCGCTCGTCGCATTCGGCATGGGCGGCGTCAATATCGAAGTCTGGGGGGACGTGGTGTTCCGGGTGTGCCCGCTTTCCGACGTGGATGCCGATCAGATGATCGACGGGATCCGTGGGAAAAAGCTGCTGGATGGCTACCGGGGAGGACCGAAGGCGGACAGGCCCGCCCTGGTCGATGCCTTGCTGCGTGTCAGTTGCCTGATGCGGGACTTCCCTGAGATCGAGGAGTTGGACATCAATCCGCTGTACGCGCTCGAGCCGGGCCAAGGTGTCGTGGCCGTGGACGCCCGTATCCGGGCAGGGTCTCGAGCCAGCACCGGCACCACTGGAAAGGCGACGCCATGAAACGCGGTTCGGTAGGCCACGCTCTCCCGGTGCTCGCCAAGGGCCTTTCGGTGTGCGCGGCATGCGTGTTCGCTTCCTGGGTCGCCGGAGCCACGCCGCCCCATGACGCCGGGGTCGGGTCGGCCGCCGGTACCGAGGTAGGGACGAATCCCCCATCCGGGCCTGGCACCCGGCACGAAGAAGCGGGCTCCGGGGCCGAACCCACACCGCGCCCGCAGGGCATGGTCGGCCTCCGCCTCTACATGCGCAACCGGCCATGCTTCGTGCAGGAAGTCCTTGCCGGCGGCCCGGCAGCTTCGGCCGGGGCACTTCCCGGGGACCGTATCGTGGCCGTCGACGGCGAGCGCATCGACGAACTGGACATCCGCAAGGTGGTGGGCCTCATCAAGGGCACGCCCGGGACACCAGTCACACTGACCCTTCAGCAACCCGGCCAACCGCCTCGAGACGTGACCATCGTTCGGGCGATTCTCGAGCCACGCAAGCGAGCCGTGCGCGTGGCCACGTCGGCCCTTCCCCGGCTGAAAGCCTTTGCACACCGCGGCGAACTGGACGCCATGATGAAGGCGTTCGAGGAGGTGACCAGCAAGGAGGGGCCCGAGCCACGCGCCGCGGCCTGCCCGGTGGTCATCGATGCCCTCTCCCTGTCCGGGGAGGACCACTACCGGGACCGGGCCAAGGAACTCCTGCCAACGGGTATCGACGCCACGCCCGGAGACATCCGCCTTGCGAAGGCCGTCGCAAGGCTCTACCTCGAGGACGCGCCGCACGACCCGGCGGAGGTCGCCCATGCCGCAACGCTGTGCCGGCGGGCACTACACCTGCTCGAGCCTGCCAGGCACGACGATCGCTCCGCCGCCCACGCCTGGTCGGTCTGGTCCGCAACGCTTGCCAGAGCCGACATAGCATCCGGGAAGGAGCAGCGTGGCCTGCGCCGAATGGTCGAGGCGATTGAGCAACAGCCGGGCGATCGGATGGCCGCACTGTCGCCGGCCGGCGAGACACTGTGGACGTCGGCACTCGGACCGGCGGACCTCTGGGAGGTTCTCGCCAGCCGATATCTCGAGACAGGGAACCGGCAACGCGCTCGAGCCCTGGCGATCGAAGCCATGAGGTGGCACCGGGACCTCGAGACCGCCCGCCGGATCGTGGAAGCGGCGGACGGCGGCGAAGCGAACATCGATACCTTTTCGGTTTCCGCGTGGCCCGTCACGCCGTTGCCAGCTCCGCCGCTCGAGATGGTCGACCTGGCCGGCCAGGTGCACAGCCTCGGCGACCTTCACGGCAACGTGGTCATCGTCAGCCTCTGGGCGACCTGGTGCGGGCCGTGCCGCCAGGAATTCGAGATGTTCAAGCGCCACTACGCGGCGTGGCGGCGGCAGGGTGTCGAGATTCTCGCCCTATCCCTCGACCAGGACCGGAGCCTGGTCCCACCCTTTGTCGCGTCCCGTGCCATCCCGTTCCCGGTCGGATTCGCCTCGAACCCCGATCCTCTCTATCGCTCCCGCAACGTGCCGGTGACCTTCCTGGTCGACCGCGAAGGGCTGTTGGCCTGGTCGCACGTGGGGTTCGGCACGAAGACCGAAGAAGAGCTGGTGTCGCGGGTGGAGGCGCTCCTGGCTCCCGGGGCCGATATGGCGCAGCCCCTTGTCGCCGAGGCCTTCGGTATCGAACGCCTGGCCCTCGAAGCCCACACCCCGTTGCCTCGACTCGTCAGCGTGGCCGTGGCCGGCGGCGAGGATGGCCCGGAAATCTGGGCACTCGGCGGAAACGGCGTCCTGACCGTGTTACGCTATCCTCCCGCAAGAGCAATCGAGGAGGGGAGCACCGCCCGGCTCGAGGTCGTCCGAACGCTGAGCGGCATGAACCGCTTCGACCGGGTGGCTGCCATGCAGATGGACGGCGAAGGGCTGTTCGAGCGGTTGCTGTTCCGGCACGGTGCCGGCTTGCTCGTCGGCGAGAACGCCACCGGGACGGAAACCCTGCTGTTTGCAGCGACCTCGAGCGGCATCCTCGACGTCCTGCCCGTGCCGCCGACCGGAACCGAACCCGGCTACGTGGCGATCGACCACGGAAAGGACGGCGTGCTGCTGGTGGACAGCGCTGGTGTCACCCGCTGGAGGTGGGAGGGCTCTGCCGGGCTCGGCCTGGCACTCGAGGAAACAGAGAGCGGCGTCGGCGCAGAGAAGCGCCGTATCGTCGTTCCGGCCGATGGGCGGCGATTGGTGTTCCTGGACCTTGCCGGACGGTTCGTCGATGAGATGGATGCCGGCGGGCCGGTCGCCCGTGTCCTTCCGCTGCGGATCGGCGCCGGTTCCACGGGCTGGCTGGTCCTCGAGCCGCGTGTCCGCGGAGTCGCGGTGGACCTGGATGGGGATGGACGCGACGAGGTGGCAGGATTGCTTGCGTCTGACACGTTGTTCTTGCTGGGGGGGAACGGGGAACTCCGAGCCCGGCTGACCTTTCACGGCAGCCGCCTGAGCCTGGCCGCTGGCGATCTGGACGGTGACGGCAAGGCGGAACTGGTTGTCGGCGGCGATGGAACAGGCGTGTTGGTGGTCGGGGGCGCTGTCGCCGGAGCGCCGGGCGGGCGGGGGTGACGAGAGAGCGGTCGCGGCCCCGTTTCCGAGACCTCCTCGAGGAGGTCGAGTTGACAGGGACGACCGTGCAGACCTTCCTGTGTCTACTTGAGACGTCAAACCGGATCATCTCACCGCGTGAGAAGGAAGCGTGGCGGCAGCCACCGGCGCCCGGAGTCGACCCATCACCGGCGGTGGCGTATCGGGCGGTAATGCCGGCAGTTGTCAGCCGGGGAAGGAACTTCGTCTTGCCGAGAGCCGCGGGACGGGTATCCCAAGAATCTTCCGCACCATGGCGGACAACGGCTCGCCCACCCCTGGATTCGACTTTGATGAGGCTCGCAGCTATTTCCGGGTCACACTACCGGCACACCCCGAATACGGCGCTTTGTCCGCGCTGCGCGAATACGCCTACTGGGACGCCCTCGTCGAAAGTCGCTTCCAAGACGCGCTCCGCGACGCACGTTCACACTCCCGGGACAGGGGCAGAGGCCGTTGACCACGACCGTGGCATCGGACGGGCACCACGGCGACTCACGGCAAGCAGCGTTCTTGCGCTTTTCACGGCCTCGTGCTACGTTGGACTTGATATCCTGCAAGCTGGAAATCGTTGACTCGAGCCATCGACGTCGGGCCCTAGCGGGACTGGCACTCTTCACATCCGCCTGCATCCAGCGCGGTGACCGTGCGCGACGGCGGGCGAAGCGGCTGCCACTCCAACGAAAAGGGAGGTTCGTGCCCCGCGGCCCCATCGTTCATCGCCCCCCCCCTGGCGGGGCCGGCCCGCAGCAGGTGAGAAGGAGAATCGAGATGGATCTCTACGTGGAAGAAGTCGAGCCTTCCAGGCGCAAACCCATTCCCACCGACGACGCCTCCCTTGGGTTCGGCAAGTTCTTTTCGGACCACATGTTCAAGATGGTGTACGATCCTGACAAGGGGTGGTGCGACGCCCGAATCGAACCCTACGGGCCGCTCACCCTGGATCCAGCGACCCTGGTCCTGCACTACGGACAGGAGGCGTTCGAGGGGTTGAAGGCCTACCGCGGAAAGGACGACGGGATCTACCTGTTCCGACACCGGGACAACTTCAAACGCCTGAACGCTTCCTGTCGCCGGCTGGTCATGCCCGAAGTCCCGGAGGACTTCGTCTCGGACGCCCTCAAGCAGCTCGTCCTCCTGGAGAAAGACTGGATTCCCAGGAGTCCGGGGTGCGCGCTCTACATCCGTCCGAACATCATCGCCACGGACGCTGCGCTCGGGGTGAGGCCTTCGCAGACCTACCTGTTCTACATCATCGTGGGACCGGTGGGAGCCTACTACGCGGAAGGATTCAACCCGGTCGCGATCCACGTGGCGGACGACTACGTCCGGGCGGTGCGCGGCGGGGTGGGGTTCGCCAAGACGGCGGGGAACTACGCCGCGGGCTTGCTGGCGCAGAAGCAGGCGAAGGACAAGGGCTATGCCCAGGTCCTCTGGCTGGACGCCATCGAGCGGAAGTACGTGGAAGAAGTGGGCACGATGAATATCTTTTTCAGGTTCGGCGACGCGGTGGTCACCAGCCCGCTGACCGGCAGCATTCTTCCTGGGATCACGCGTGATTCGGTCATCCAGGTGCTGCGGAAATGGGGAGTCAACGTGCTGGAGCGGACGATTTCCATCGACCAGGTGATCAAGGGATTGGCAACGGGCGCGGTCACCGAGGTGTTCGGCACGGGAACCGCGGCCATCATCTCCCCGGTGAAGACCATCCACTACAAGGGGGAGGATCACGGGGTCGGAGACGGCAACACGGGACCGCTGTCCAAGGAACTCTACGACTACCTGCTGGCGCTGCAATACGGTGAAATCGAAGACCCATTCGGCTGGGTCGAGCGGATAGACCGGTAGCCCGCCCCTGCATATCGCTCCACGCCAGGATGTCCCTACCGGGGGCTCGATTCCTCTCCCCCGGCCGCCTCGCCGCTCTCCG
Source organism: Myxococcota bacterium (assembly GCA_024278455.1). Taxonomy (GTDB): domain Bacteria; phylum Myxococcota_A; class UBA796; order JAJRTE01; family JAJRTE01; genus JAJRTE01. Next base: position 30,017 of record JAJRTE010000272.1, on the reverse strand, counting down.
GCACCGAGCCCGCGGCACGGCGGACGGCATCCTCTCCTTCCCAGGCCAGTCCGGCCGAGAGGTAGACCATCATGACCGGCATCAGCAGCCATCCCGCGACGGGAACCATGGCCACGATCACGGGTACGACCCCACAGCGGATGGTCCACCCCCGCCGTCCCTTGACGAGTCGGCGCGGCCGGTCGCCCAGGGCGGCTCGTACCGAGACATAGGGGTCGCGCACTTCGCGCCCCATGAGGTAGCTGTTCAACGCGAAAGCCACCAGGGGACCCACGACGGGCACGAGACCGAGGACGAGGGCGAACAGGGAGAGCGCCACCAGCCCGGCGGAGTCCGCCAGTGCTCCTCCCATGCTCTTCAACCATCCCAGCACGGAGCGGGGCTGGCCGGGCGAGGCGGAGTCGGCGCGCCGGAACCGGACGACCTTCTCCACCAGGGCCTCGAACCAAAGTCCCATCGAGGACAGGGTCAGAAGAAATGCCACCACCTGGGACGCGAGGATGACGATGACCTCTCCGGCCCATAGCATGACCCTGAGCAGGGTGGCCAGCGTCTCGCGCACAGTGCCCTGGCCCGCCCCCCATTGCTCGGCCCATGCCAGCGCCGGGGAGACGAGGAAATGGTACGCCAGCCATGCCATGGCCACGGCCAAGAGGAGCGACATGGCATAGGAAAGGAGGAATCCCTGGAAGAGAAGGCGCCGCGTGCCCGGCACCTCCTTCAACGCTCGCCTGCCGGCACGCAGCAGTTCTCGAGTGGTCGGTGCCGGAAGCGGCACCACGGCGTCGTTCGTCGTCGCGCTCATGGCCGTTGTCACCTCCAAGGGAAACCATGAGCCCGACACGCCGGGAGCCACTGGCCGCACCGCTGCAGGACGGGCTGCCCAGCGCTCCTATCCGGCGGGAACGGGTTCATGCGTCCCCGGTCTCGCCCGGAGACCCGGAAGGGGTCACCCGCCGGGTATAGTAGTCACGAATCCAGTCCTCGAGCGCCTTGGCGGGATTCTCGATGACCTCTCGAGTGACCCGGAAAGTCAGTGTTTCTCCCTCCCCGTCGATCAGGGCCAACCCGTGCTCGTAGTCCTTGAAGAGATCCTGGCAAAGTTCGCGCGGCGTCGTACCTCTCTCCACCGCCAACTGACAGAGGTGCGTTTCCGCGTCGTCATCGAACACGAGCCGGATGTGGTACCTGGCCTCGAACGCCTCGGCGCAAAGGTGCACGTGCCTCCTGTGGTAGGAGAGGAGGTGAGACTCGGGGTCGTCCAGGACCTTCTGGAGGGCGGCCTTCGGATTGGCGACGAGAGAGGCGTCGACCACGAAGGCGCGCACGCCCGAATCCGGGAGTTCGAACTTGAAATCACGCAAGGTCCGTTCAAGAACGGTCATGAGCCCTCGAGCACCAGTGCGTTCCTTCTCCGCCTCCTGGGCAATCGCGCGCAAGCCGTCGTCGTCGAAGTGGATGTCGATCCCGTATGCCTTGAAATCGCGGATGTACTGCTTGATGATCGATCCCTCGGAGAACTTGAGAACACGGTAGAGATCGTCCACGGACAGGCTGCGGCAGGCCACATGCACAGGCAACCGGCCGATGAACTCCGGCTCGAACCCGCACTCGATGAAGTCCTGGGAGGTGACATACTGGAAGTAGTCCGTTTCCTCCTCCCGCGACTGGATATCGGCGCTGAACCCGACGCTGGCCTTGTTCAATCGCTTCTTGATGACCTCCTTGAGTCCGTTGAAAGCCCCGCTTACGATGAACTGGATGTGCCTGGTGTTGACGATCTTTCTCGAGGCCTTTCCTTTTCGCTGTGCCTCCACGAACGCCTGGAACTGGGCCTGGAGGTCGTTGGGCGCCCGGACGTCGACCTCGGTCTCCTCCATCAACTTGAGGAGGCCCATCTGCACGCCCCGGCCGCTGACATCCCGCCCGACGAGGTTGGGTGCGCTGGCTATCTTGTCGATCTCGTCCAGGTAGATGATGCCATAGGAAGCGGCCTTGAGGTCTCCGTCCGCCTGCGTCACGAGGTCCCTCACGAGGTCCTCGACGTTGCCGCCAACGTAGCCGGTCTCGCTGAACTTGGTGGCATCGGCCTTGACGAAAGGCACACCGATGAGCCGGGCGATGGTCCGAATCAGGTAGGTCTTGCCGACGCCAGTGGGCCCGATCAAGATGATGTTCTGCTTGCTGTAGTCCTCCTCGAGGAGGCTGGGATCCGCCTCGCAGGCCTTCACGTGGTTGTAGTGGTCGCAAATCGCAATGGCCAATGCCTTCTTGGCGTCCTCCTGCTCGATGACGTACCGGTCCAGGTACGCCTTGATGTCCTTGGGCTTGTAATTGAACTCGAAAGTCGTGGAAGAAGACTCCTCCTCCGGCGGGGACTCGTCCGGCTCGATGACACTCTGAGGAAACATGCTGATCCTCACGTTGTCCCCGTACTTGCGCTGCAGTCCCTCGATCTCTCGCTTGATATCTTCTATCGTCGGGATACCGGTGTGCTTGGCGGCCATGATATTCCTTGGAAAAGACGTCGCCTCGACTCGGTTCTTGCGTGTCGTCTCGAATGCCCCTCGAGGCAGAGACACCCGTCACAGACGAGAGTCCTCTCGAAACCTAAACGCGAAAACCCCCAAGGCAAGATCCCGGGCTCGAACGGCAGGCTTTCGCCCCAGCGCACGTTGCAGGCGACGATCCACGCTGAATACTTCGTCAGGCACCCTGCTCGACCGGAACCTGGAACGCCTCGAGACGCCCACGGTTCTGTTCCACGTAGGCACGGCGAATCGCGAAGTCCGCTTCCGTCATCTTCGTCAGACGATCCGCAAGCAGAGCCTCGAACCGCCTGCCCACCAGCGGCAACCCACTCTCGATCGCCAGATCGACCTCGACTGCACTCTTCTCGTTCGGAACCAGGTCCACCACCCGAACTCGACCCGAAACCTTCAACACCCGCTCCGGCAGAGGATGCTCGAACGCGATCTCCATCTCGAGCGTCTCGACGTCCATGCGAAACTTCTGAACCCACTTGAGCTGATCGTCCGAAACCAGGTCCTTGATGAACCCCGGGGCCTTCTCGAGAAGCCTCACATCGACTTGCCACGTCCGGATACCGTTTTCGAGCTTCATGTTCTTGGCCGTCCGGCGGGCGATCCCCTTCAACTCGCTCAGTTCCTGGTGTAGTTCGGGATTCGACATCAGGGCCATGCACTCCCGCGCACCCACGTTGAACTCCGACCTGAGATGAACCTTGGTTGCCATCTGCACCTGCCTGGGACATCGCCGTGCCGTCGTCCGGCGACCGGCGGGATTGCCATCCAACGAAACTCTTGATCCTTTAGGCCGCCACCACAGGATTGTCAAGCGCTATCGGCCTGGACGCGCCTCCAGGAGGTACGCCTGCGGCAAGACGCCGGGCTGCTCGAACCCGGGCCAGGCTTGATATGCCATGGGATTCGCGATAGGATGGATGGGTCCGCGACACAACCGGCCTGATCGCACGCAATGACACTCCGGACCAGGACACGACCGGATCTCACAGGCAGCCTCCACAACACATAAGGAGCAGCAAGCATGACTCGAGTCCCTCTTGAACGACTTGCCCGCACTCTCCAGCCCTCGAACCACGCCGGGGCGACCGTCACTTCGATCGCACTCGCGATGGTGTCCCTCTCGATGAACGCCCCGGCAGCAGGCGCCACCCCGGAGGATGGGGCATGGGCATCCAAGTCGACGGCTGTGACCGTGGAATCGTACGCACCCCAGGCCTTCAGCGGCGTGGCACTCAACGCGAAGGTGCAGGTCATCTTTGCACCGAGCAGCACATCTCCCGACCACATCGACCCCAGGACGGTCATGGTGCAGGTCGACGGGGTTCCGGTCGATGCCAACGGGTACTACGTCGAGTGGCGGGGCAATCGGGAGTTCCGCTTCGTTCCGTTCCCGTTCTGGGAGCCGGGACACCTCTACACCGTCGAGGTCCTGCCCGGAGTCCAGTACCAGAACTCGAGCGAACGGATGGATGAACCGTTCGTCTGGGACTTCGGTACGCAATACCAGCCGGTCGACGAGACGTACAATCCCTACGGAACCGCGCCGTTGACGGCCGGGGAACTGGAGGCTGCTCACGCTGGCGCGCCGGACCGTTTCCTCGAGGCCGACCTGGTGCAGGACTACCTCGACGCCGGCAGCACCCTGTACCAGATTTCGGTGTCGGTGGATCCGACGGATCCCGAAGTGGTCGCGCTCGGTGAGAAGATGCTGAGTTCCCTGATCCCACTGGGCGCTGTTGGATTGTCGGCGGTTCAGATCGGCATCAATCGGCGCCTGTTCGTCGCCGATGTCGATGGCGAACGCCTCGTGTTCATCAACCCGGTGGTGACTTCCTGGTCAGAAACGCTCTACGTGGGTCCCAAGGAAGGGTGCCTGTCCATTCCGTACGTAAAGGCCGAGGTCGCGCGCCCCAAGTGGATCCACGTGGCCTTCGACACACCGGGAGGTGGCCGGGTCGAAGACGCCTACTACGAGGATTACGATGCCAAGGTGTGGCTGCACGAGTACGACCACATCAATGGGATACTGATGACGGACCGGCAGGAAGACAAGCTATTCGTGTCGCCCCAGCCAGAGCGGGCAACGATTGGGTGGGTGCCGGTGGATCCACGCGACCGGGCAGATCGCTGAATCTCCCCCATTTGCCGGCGGCAGCGGCCCTGGCACGGCCAGGTGCGGCTATGTCTCCAGGAGGATGGCGATATCGGGTCGCCTGTCGAACTGCCTGCGCTCATCGAGGGTCATGCCGCGGACCAGTTCGCGATACCTGGCCCGGGCCATCTCGAGGAGGGCGTCGGCATCCCGTGTCTCTCCGGCGTCGAGGGCCTTGCGGCCCCGCAGGACGCACACGCGCAGCAAGATCAAGGGAAGCCCGAAACGTTCTGCCTCCTCCTGGGCCGCGTCGAGGGAGGTGTGGGCCAGTTCCGGCTTCCCTGCCTGGAAGGCTGTTTCTGCCAACCACAGCTTCGCTGTCGCGGTCGCGATGGCGCACCGGTGACGTTCCCCGGTGGCGACTGCTTCTGTCAGGAGAGCCACGCCACCTTCCGGGTCGCCGCCACGGGCTTTGACGACACCGCCCAGCGCGTCCACGAGCACGCCGAGTTCCGTGAAGCCTTCTGCCGCAGCGATTGCACGCCCCCGCTCGATGTCACCGCCGGCCTTGCCGATATCTCCCGAGACGACAGCCAGGAGCCCGCGGGTCCAGGCGCACCACGCCTCGAGGAGTCGTTGGGGATTCGCGGCAAGCGCCGTGCCGAGACGTTCCAACAGGTGCGCGGCGCGGACGGTATCGTTGAGTTCCAGGGCGACCGCTGCCAGCCGGGACAGGCCCAGAAGCGAGGCCTCGAGGAGGCCGGCACGTTCCAGGTCCTCCTGTGTTCGCTCGAGTTGTACCCGGCCCAAGGCCAGTTCGCCCGACAGGTATCTCGTCCAGGCCAGGTCCAAGCGGCACAGGAGCCCATAACGGCTGTCCTTCCATTCGCTGCAGTACCGTTCCGCGGATTCGAGCCACCGCCGGGCCATGTCGAGCCGGCCCTCGAACAGGGCGATCGCAGCCCGCCCGCGGTGCGCTCGAGCGCGCCGCTCGGCGCCCCCCCTCCTGGTATCTGCCAGCTCGAGCAGGCGGTCGAAGCAGGCGTGCGCGCCATCGATGTCTCCCAGCGTGACGCGAAGTGCCCCGAGTTCGTCGAGGCTCGGCAGCAAGAGCCTGTCCTCCCCGGCGTCTGCCAGGCGTTCGATCGCCTTTTCGAGGATCCGGGCGGCACGCCGCAAGATGCCGCCCCGCGCATGCACATGTCCGATGGCGGCGAGGGCCTGACCTGCAATGCCGGGGGCGCCGACTCGAGCGGCCTTGTTGTAGGCGTCCTGGAGATAGGCCAGGCTCACCTCGAGGTTGCCGAGCCTCTCGAGTGTGCGCCCCATGCTCAGGTTCGCCAGGACGTCCAGGCGGGGGTCGATGTCCGGGGCCTGGGCACAGCACCCCACCGCCTCGGCTGACCGCCGGTACGCCAGGTGACGCAACCCAAGCTGCGAGGCTCGATCAGAGCCACGAAGGAGGAAATCGACAGCCCTTGCATAGTCACCTGCGCGATAGAGGAGTTCGGCCGCGAGGTCCGTGGCGTCTCCAGCCGGACCGGCTTGCTCGAGCCACGCCTCAGCAGCCTTCACCAGTATCTGCGGCATGCGTTCCGGGGCAATTCTGCTTCGGATCAGTTCGACGTAGCTGGGCTGATAGAACGAGAGCGTGGTCCGGGTCCTGCCCACTCGTTCGGTGACGATGCGCCTGGCAACGAGGGTTTCGACCTGGTCCAGGAGGGCGTCTTCAGAAAGTCCGCTCACCTGGACCAGCCACTCGAGCGGACAGGGGCGCCCGAGCACGGCCAGCCACTCCACGAGGTCCGCCGCAGCGGTGGGCAGCCTGGCGATGCGGTCGGCCATCAACTGTTCGAGGGACCCGGCTTGGAGCACGGCTCGGGCCCCCGCGTCATCCTCGGCCAGTTCCCACACGTCCCCGCCGCCGTTGCCCGGCGAAAACCTCAGTCCGCCCGCTTCGACGAGTTCGTGGACCATCTCGTAGACAAAGAGGGGATTGCCCCTGGAAAGTCGAAACAGCGTCTCCGCGAGATCCTCCAGGCCGGTCGTTCGACCCAGCATGGAACGGACCATCTCGAGCACGTGCTGCGGACCCAGGGGGCGAATGCGCAGCCGCTCGACGAGAGCTGGAGGGCTCGTCAGCCACGATTCGATGGGCTGCCCATCTAGTTCGTCCGTGGAAACCGTGCCGATCCAGATCACGGGCGCCGACAGGGGGGCAGGGGGCGACGACACCAGGTCTGACAACAGTGACAGGAGCGTCGCATCGGCCCACTGGAGGTCCTTGATGGCCAGCACCGCCGGCGTCGCCGGTACGAGGGTCAGGAAGGCCTGGAGTGCGTCGCGAAGGCGTGCCTCGTCGTCCACCGTTGACCGGAGCGCATCGCTCACGGCCACGGGCAGCGCACCCGATCGAGACGCCAGCCGTGACGCCGCCGGCAGGATCGACTCGCCGCCGAGGCCATCGCTGCCGGGTTCGCCGAAGACCTCCGGATCGAGCACCTGCACCGACTCATCGGAGAGTTCCTCGAGGTCTGCGCCGCTGTCATCCTGGTCGCGCTCCCCAGCGACCGCAGGGGGCGCTTCGCGCCAGCCCGCTCCTGGCGTGTCTCCCGCACCGGCTCGAACGGGCCGGGAGGACACCGGGTCATGGCCACCCGGACGGCGTGTGGCGGCCCCATCCGGCAGCAGGCGCGCCACCTGGGGAACGGCTCGAGCCAGCAGGTGAAGATGGTCGCCCAGCATGGTCTGAACGAGGGAGAGGGAGTCGCCGGGGAGCGCCTCGGTCATGGAAGCGACGATGTCGAGGAGGCACTGGAAGGGACGGTCGGCCTGGGGAAGGCACCGTGTACCGAACACGGCGATTCCGCGACGCCGCGCGTCCGCCAGGGCCTCGTCCACGAGCCTCGACTTGCCCGATCCAGCGTCGCCGGCCACCAGCACCGCGCCGCCGGCTCCGGCCTCGAGCAACGACACGGCTCCCTCGATACGCAGCAACTCGAGCTTCCGGTCGATGAACTCGGGCTCGAGCACCCGGCCCGGTCCCGGCGCTACCGACGGCGTGCCGTAGAGCGCCACTCGAGGCCCCCGCCTGTCCTGGTCGAACCGCTCCACGAAGTCTTTCAGGAAACGCTCGACCTCGAGGGCGGATCGAGGCCTGTCGTTCGGCTTCTTCTCCAAGAGCTGCAACACGAGGTCACGAAAGGCCGCTGATACGGCCTGGTAGTAGGTCTCGATCGGGTCGGGGGCGGTCGTGATGTGCTTGACGACGAACGAAAACGGCGAGTCAGCCACGAACGGGAGGTGGTCCGTCAACATCTCGTAGAGCACGACGCCGAGCGAATAGAGATCGGAGCGGTGGTCCAGGGGCATCTCGGAGACCTGCTCCGGCGAGCAATAGGCGTAGGTTCCCGCAAGGTCCCCCGGGTCCACGGATTCCCCTCGAGCCACGTCCCTGGCGATCCCGAAGTCGACGATTTTCACCACCTCGTTGCCGGTGACGAGGATGTTCCCGGGCTTGAGATCTCGATGGATGAGGTGGCGGCCGTGGATATGCTCGAGGGCTCCGGCTATCTGCATGCCGAGGAAGGCGACGAGCCGGTCGCGGCGCAGGCCGGGAGGCAACCCGGTCCGGTACAGATACTCATCGATGGGACAACCCGGGACATACTCCATGACCAGGTAGGCATGGGTTTCGGTGACCCCGATCTCGTAGGCCCGAGCAATGTTGGGGTGGTCGCAGCGCGCCATGGCGCGGAGTTCACGGCGCAGGTTCAGGCTGGGTTGCCGCTCCCGCGCGCCTCGGCGAAAGCGCACCTTGACCGCGCGCAGTTCACCGTTGCGGGTGTCTTCCACCTTGAGGACCTGGCCGGAGCCGCCCGTGCCGAGTTCCTCGAGCACGTGGTACGGTCCGATGTCTGCTCCCGGTTCAACGAACGGCTCGATGAGGTTCATGGAACTTCCAGCGCGCGGTGCTCCGCAGGGGCCTGCAAGGACCGGTCGGGCCCATTCTAGTCCTGGTCGGGCCCCGGTTGCAACCCGAACCGGGGCCGAGCGGTGGCGCCGCGCAGGGGACCGGGTGGAGGCAGGTGGCGGATTTGGGGGGAAGGCGCCGGATAAAATCCTTTACAGTAGATCGCATCTGTTGTACCTTCTATCCACGATGCGGACGGACACACACCAACGCGCCATCGAGGCGTTCCGGAGGCACGGCGGCATCCTGCGCACCAAGGATGTTCTCGCGCTGGGCATCCATTCTCGCACGCTCTACCGGCTGCGCGACGACGGGGTCCTCGAGCAGCTCAGCCGCGGCGTCTACCGCCTCGCCGCGCTGCCGGAACTCGCCTATCCCGATCTCGTCACCGTGGCCCTGCGCGTGCCGCGCGCCGTGGTCTGTCTCGTCTCCGCACTGGCCTATCACGAGGCGACATCGGAGGTTCCTCACGAGGTGCATATCGCGCTGCCACGCGGCACGAACGTTCCGCGCACCGCCCATCCGCCGTTGCGGGTCTACCACTTCTCGGGAGCTGCGATGACCGAGGGCATCGAAGAAGTCGAACTCGACGGTGTGCCGGTCCGCGTCTACGGCCTGGCCAAGACCGTGGCGGACTGCTTCCGCTTTCGCAACAAGCTCGGATTGGACGTCGCCCTGGAGGCGCTCTCGGACGCCCGGCGCAAGGGTGTGCAGCCGACCGAAGTGCTGCACTACGCGCGACTCTGCCGCGTCGAGAGTGTCATCCTGCCTTACCTTGAGGCGATGCGGTGAAGAAGAAGCGGATTGTCAACATGGCCGCATCGGTCCGGGCACGCCTTCTGAAGCGCGCTCGCGCGGAAGGGCGCCCTTGCGACGAGTTGCTGCAGTATTTCGCCATGGAGCGGTTTCTCTACAGGTTGTCGCGTTCTGCGTATGCCGACCGTTTTGTCTTGAAAGGGGCTCTGATGCTCCAGTTCTGGGGCGGGCCGCTTTCGCGATCCACGAGGGATATCGACTTGCTCGGCATTGCCACGATGGGCATCGAGGAGATCGTGAAGATCGTGCGGGACGTGCTCACGGTCAATGTGGAGGACGACGGGCTTCTCTTCGATCCGGACCGTGTCACCGGCGAGGCGATCCGGCTGGACGCCTACTACGACGGCGTACGCACGCGCAGCCGTGCTCGTCTTGGCAGTGCGCGTATCGTACTGCAGGTAGACGTCGGGTTTGGGGACGTGGTCACGCCTGGTGTGCAGTTGGTCGTGTACCCATCGCTCCTCGACTTCGATGCCCCGCGCCTTTTCGGTTACACCCCGGAGTCGACGGTCGCCGAGAAGTTCCAGGCGATGGTGGTCCTCGACATGGCCAACACGCGCATGAAGGACTTTTTCGACATCTGGCTCCTTGCGCGGGGACAGACCTTCCGCGGCGACGTGTTGGCCGAGGCCATCGAAGCGACCTTTCAGCGAAGACGAACGCCTCTGCCCGACTCGGTCCCCGTCGCACTCTCACCGGCCTTTCACTCCGCACCCGCAAAGGGGGCCCAGTGGCACGCCTACGCACTGAAGGCTCGTGTGCACGGTCCGGTCCCGCGGCTCGACGAGGTCACCGGGCTGATCGCAGCGTTCCTGATGCCGGTGGTCGACGCCCTACGCCAGGGGATGTCGTTTGACAGACACTGGCCGGCCGGCGGGCCGTGGGAAGCCCTCTCGGGCACGGGCGAGGGGGACGACCGCCGGCACGCCTGACCTATCCTATCGTCTACGTGTTACCCGAAGTTCGGTCGTGGCCATGCTGTCCCCGTCCGGAAAGCGCCCGGCGTCGCCTCCACGAAAACCCCGTGCGACGGACAGCTCGGCCCGGACCCGGCCGCCGCTGGTAAAGCTCACGCGGTAGGTGAAGCCGCGAACGCCTGAGCTGAAACTGTACGAACTCTGAAGCAGTGAAAACCTTCCTCGCCGCATCGCCCGGAAAACCGCCCGCAAGGGACGAACGGGGCGCCAGCACTGCCCGCGCAACCCCGGGAGGCTCCTCCGCGACGCCCCGCAGGGGACCGGGTGGGGGCAGGTGGCGGATTTGGGTTCGACAATGGCGGTTGACCATCGCCCCCTCCCTGTGCTAGGGTCCAGGTTCCAGGATGGGCGGCGGACAGAACAGCGTTGGAGCGGTCATGCCAGACGAAAGACGCAAAGGAGCCACGGGCGGGGACGGGTCGAAGAGCCGACAAGCTGGCGAAGAACGGGTCTCTGATACGCCGGATCTCTTCCTGGCGCGCGTCCTGGCCCTTGGACACTACTTGCTGTCCGAGCGGATGGGCCGATACCAGGCGCGCACGTTCATTCTCACCTGGCTGTCCTACGCCTCCTACTACCTGACGCGCAAGCCTTTCGCGGTGGTAAAGACGACGCTCAGCGAGCGACTCGGGTTCAGCGTGGGAGTGCTCGCGCTCATCGACACCGTCTACCTCACGGCCTATGCAGCCGGACAGTTTCTCAACGGCTACCTGGGCGACAGGCTCGGCCCGCGCCGGCTGCTGGGTATCGGCATGCTCGGGACGGCTGCCTGCGCCTACCTGTTCGGTGCCAACTCGACCGCCCTCGTTCTCACGGTACTCTGGGCGGCCAACGGGCTGTTCCAGTCATCGGGCTGGCCGGGGAACGTGAAGGCGATGACGCCCTGGTTCGGTCTCACGCAGCGTGGCACGGTCATGGGGGTCTGGGGGACCTGCTACCAGGTTGGTGGTATCGCCTCGACAGCCCTGGCCGGCTTCATCCTCGTGCGCTGGGGCTGGCGCACAGCGTTCTTCACCCCTGCCACCTGGGTTGCCATCCTGGGCGCCATCATCCTGTTGTTCCTCGTGGAACATCCACGGAAGGTCGGCCTCGAATCTCCCCAGGAGAACGAGGAAAATGCGACAAAGGAGGTGGCTGGGGGGGCCAGTGGGGGCGCTGCGGTGGGAGCGGACGGGGAGAAGGCCGGGCGACCGGTGCCACAAGAGAGGATGCCATTCCTGGAAGCGCTTGGCCTTCCCGGTATCCTGAACCTCGGCGGAGCCTATTTCTGCCTCAAGCTGATACGCTACACCCTTCTCTTCTGGCTTCCCACCTACCTCGAGCAGGCACTGGGGTACCCCAAGGACACGTCGGCCTACCTGTCCACCGCGTTCGAGGCGGGAGGGGTCATCGGAGCGATTACCATCGGGTACTTGTCGGACCGGTACGTCGCGGGTCGGCGCGTGCTGTTCGCCGCGCCCCTCGTGTTCTGTATCGGCCTCGCCATGGGGCTGTACATCCTTGTGGGCAGGATTGGTATGCTGCCGAACGCCCTGGCGATGGGTCTCGTCGGCTTCTGCCTGTTCGGCCCCGACTCGCTGCTGTCCGGGGCGGCCGCCCAGGACCTCGGCGGGCAGCGCGGCTCCGGCAGCGCTGCGGGGATCATCAACGGCATGGGCTCGATCGGCGCCATCCTTCAGGGGAGCATGACGGCCTACGTCGAATCACATTGGGGTTGGCAATCGTTGTTCTTCGTGCTGATGGGTCTGGCTTTCCTGGCCACCGGCGTTCTCGCTCCCCTGGTTCGGCGCGAGTTCGTATCGCTCAAGGCCGAACGGTCGCAAGGATGAGCGCACGGACACGGTGGCGGCCGGGTGAACCTGCGTGCGCGCCTGTTACCCCATCCACCCACAGTGGTCGTGAAGGAAGTCGGCGTCTCCCGCGCGCCTAGTCGTCGTCGGACCAGGTGCGGTATCCAGCGGGGTTGGCGTCTTCGGGGAGCCATTCGGGCGGGATACGGTAGGCGCGATAGAACCAGGAGTCGCGTGGATAGCGGTAGTCCCAGACGAGTTCGTGGTCGGGCGTCACCTCGATGACTCGAGTGTCCATCCCGATGGCGATCAAGGTATTGCCGTTGGGAAGGCGCTGCGCGTTGCTGATGTACTGGCTATAGAACTCGACGTCGCCCGGTTGGGTGCCATACTCCCAGACCAACTCGAGGGTAGTGGGGTCGAACTCGACGACTCGAGACCATCCGCGCTCCTCGTAGAGGGGGTAGTTGTTCGGGCCGCCATAGCCCGACTCGGCGCCGTTGTCGAACACGAGGATGTTGCCCTCGCCGGGCAGGCCTTGGGGAATCATGTGGGCGTTGTGCTGCCCCTGCATCTGGCCGAGGTCATGCTCGGGCGTGCCCGGGCCGTAGTCGGGCCCGACACGCCATACCACCTCGCCGGTTTCCCCGGAAATGATGACGATAAAATTGGCGTTGCGAGAGTCGAGAATGATGTTGTCCGGGCGGAAGCGGTCATCCCCCGCGTCGTACCATTTGTTTTCGCCGAGGTAGGAGGCGGAATTGGTGTGGAGGTAGTCGCACAAGCCGCTGTTGGGTTCGTAGTTGCAATCGACGCGGAGGGCGTCCCTTGCCTCTTGGTCGAGGCCGAATTCATCGATATGATCCGAGGCGTGCCACTCCCACCCGGTCAAGTTGCCGTCGGAATCGATCTCGTAGAGGACGTCGTCCTGGATGGGATAATCGGTGATTTCCGGCACCAGGTCATCCTTGTGGGCGAGGACCATCGTCTTGCCACGGACGAAGGGGGCCTTGCCCGGGCTGTAGTAGCCGACGGGGCTGCCCTCACGTTCGAAGTCGTGGTGGAACCGGGCCATCATCGTTCCGGTTCCCTGGTCGTCCCAGTTGGAGAACGAACCGACGACCTGGCCGTCCCAGTCGTACTGGACGAGTTCAATGATGTCCGGGTTGATCCAGGGGGAGTAGGGGTTGAAGCTGTCCCCACCTGCGACGATGTAGCCGCCGGGCAACATCTTGGCCGGAAACACCACCACCGGCCAGTCACGGATCACGTTCCCTTCCATGTCGATGAGAACGGCCTCCTGGCCGAGGTAGTCGCTCAGCAGGGTGTACCCGTCCATGGCCCCCTCCTCGTAGACCGTCACCCCACTCTGACAGTCGTCGGCGCTGATCAAGAAGGCTGTACCCAGGATCAGGATCGCGGACTTCCAGGCTCTGTGCATCGCGATGCTCCTCCAGTTCTGTTTCGATGCCGGTCAGTGGCAGCGGCGCAGCTTCGACACTGCGCTGTCGACGTTACAATAAATGTACGGCAGAATTGCAGGATGCGCTAGTGGGAACCTGTTGCGCGGTGTACCATTTCGCCCCCAGCGGCCTTCTCGACTACACGCATATCGGAAGAAACGCACTCCCAACGTCGGCGTTCGGAGAGGTGTCACGTCAAGGAGAGTCCTGCACGCACAAAGTGTGACGCGATCACCGACACCATGACGCGCCCACTACCAGGGGAGTTGGAAGGACCCTTCGCCGGCGTCGTAGACGCGGCCGGCCGGATGATTGGTGTTGATGTCACCGCCGTGATTCACTAATTTTGACGTGAACCACGTGGACGCAATCCGGAGGCTCCCTACAGGCATGCGACAACTCTATTCGATATCGCTTTGGCTGTTCTTGGTGGTTTCATCACTTGTTTGTTTCTCGTTCGCTCTCGTGATATGGCTCGTGACATGGCCCTTCGACCGCAACGGTCTCCTACTGCACCTTTTTTCGTGCTTCTGGGCCCAGCTCTATTTCATCGCGAACCCCTTGTGGAGACTGCGAGTCGAAGGACGGGGGACGGTGCCATGGCGAGGAGCGGCGGTCCTGGTCTCGAATCATCAGTCCATGGCCGATATTCTCTGCGTCTACGGGCTGTACCGCCCATTCAAGTGGGTGTCCAAGGCCAGCGTGTTCAAAGTGCCGGTCATCGGCTGGAACATGGTCCTCAACCGGCACATCCGCCTTGTTCGGGGAGACCGGGAGAGCGTGCGCCAGATGCTGGACACCTGCCGGTACTGGCTTCGCCGGGGAGTGGCCATCATGATGTTCCCGGAGGGCACCCGGTCGAAAGACGGGCGCCTGCTCCCGTTCAAGGATGGCGCATTTGCCCTCGCCATGGAAAATGGGTGCCCGGTGATCCCGATCGCGTTGACCGGGACTGCCCGGATGCTCCCCAAGCACGGGTTCTTGCTGGGGATGCGCTCCGACTGCCTGCTGAGAGTGCTCGAGCCGGTTTCCCCGGCCGATTTCGAGGGGGATGTGGCCGCGTTGCGGGAGCACGTCCGCGCCCGGATTGCCGCGGAGTTGGAAGCGATGGCCGAAGAGAGCCGCCGCTGACCTTGCCGGTGCGGTGATACGACTCCGCGCCGCGGCCTTTGCGGTTCCGCGTGCAACGGGGCCGACCCGGAAATCAGGGGAGCAGGCCGTGACGCTCGAGGCTGCGGGCGATTTCTCGAGCTGCCAGCTCGGAACCGGCGTCCGAGAAGTGAAGGGCGTCTCCCCAGTAACGTCCGTCAGGAGGCACGGCGCTGCGCACGTCGGCAAGGGCCAGGCGGCGCTCGCCGGCGAGTTCGACGACCAGCCGGTTGAGTGCCTTGATCCCGTCGATGACGCGCTCGGGGGTCATGAGATAGAGGGCAGCGCTCTCCCCCACCTGCTTGCGCGCCGCATCGCCGCGCGCGTCGTCTCGAGCCCGGAACGCATGCGTCACGAGCAGCACGGAGACGCCTCGAGATTCCGCCGCGTCGATCAGGCGGGTGAACTCTCTCCGGAGGAAATCGACGACGTCCTCGTTCACCCACCGGTCTTGGGCCTGTACCAAGGAGAGCGGGGCGACGTCCCGGGAGATGAGGCGAACGAGCGCGATGTCGGGCAGCAGGGGCGGCCCGGAAGGTCCCGGCGGAGGCCCGAACACGGCATCGAGCCCTTTCTGAATGTCGTTCGGCCCGTGATACACCACCAAAACGTCGGGTCGAACCGATGGGAAAAAGGTCTCGAAGTCCTCCAAGCTGCCCTCGAGGTTCTCCCCCGGGATACCGGCGTTGATGACCTCGACCCGGCCGGTCCCGGCACGCTCCCGGAGCAACGCCTGCAACCGGGCCGGCCACGTCGTCTCGTTCGACGACGCAAAGATGTCGAACGTGGTCGATCCACCGACGCACCAGACGCGAAACGTGCCCGCCGGCTTGGGCACCATGATTTCCGGACCACGAAACCCCATCGAGTTGATATCGATCTTGTGCAGGAGCCCGTGGAGTCGTGCACCGGGACGCAGGTGCAGACGATGCCGTGCGTCCTCCACGTACAATCCCACCGGTCGCCCGTCGCGTCGCAGGGTGCCGTACTGGAGCCATTCCCAACCGGCGGCCAGGAGGTTCAGCAGGCACAGGAAGAGCCCTGCGGCGACCAGTCCCATCACCAGGTTCCGAACCATGTCCCTCGGTTTCACGTTGCGCCACTCCGCTCCGCGCATCTTTGCGAACGCCCCGCAGCCGCGATCCAGCATAGCACGAACAGGCCTGGGCGTCGGCCAAGAGAAAGGCATTGGATGTGTCGTACCCCATCGAACATCCTGGCCTCCCCCTCGTTGCTGGCTGGCGACGGGTGCCGAGCGCGCGTTGTTTTCTTGCCCGGCGTCAAATCAGAGTTCGGTATCCGCTTTTGGTTCAAATCGGTTGCTAACGGGATCCATTGGTGCTATTCTCGGGCAGGGTTGGGTCGTAAACCATCATCGATCTTCTGGAGACAACCATGAAAAAAGTGTACACGCTGGCCGGAGTGGCAACCGTGTTCCTCCTCGTCGCGGCCGGAGCGGCCGTGCAGGCTGCGAAGCCGAGCGAGGCGGATTGCATGACCTGTCACAAGGAAAAGTCACCAGGTATCTACGAGCAGTGGAAGGCGAGTCGTCACGCGTCGGAAGGCGTGAGTTGCATCGACTGCCACGGTGCCGAAAAGAAGGACCCCGACGCCTTCGAGCATGAAGGATTTCTCATTGCCACGCTGGTCACGCCCAAGGACTGCGGGGAATGCCACGAGCAGCAGGCGGAGGAGGTGGGCAGTTCCTACCATGCGACGGCGGGTGAGATCCTCGAGTCGAAAGATGCCTACCTGGCCCACGTCGCGGGTGGTGAGCCGGTCGCAATTGCCGGGTGTGAGAACTGCCATGGCACCAAGGTCGAGATCGATCCCGATTCCGCCAACAAGCTTTCGTCGAAGAGCTGGCCGAACTCGGGCATTGGCCGTATCAATCCCGACGGTTCCAAGGGTGCGTGCAACGCCTGCCACACGCGGCACGGATTCAGCAAGGCGCAGGCCCGGCAGCCCGAGGCGTGCTCCAAGTGCCACCTGGGCCCCGACCACCCCCAGAAAGAGGTGTACGAGGAGTCCAAGCACGGCAACGTCTACTACACCAACACCGGCAAGATGAACCTCGAAGCGGACCGTTGGGTGGTCGGCAAGGACTACTCGGCAGCGCCCACCTGCGCCACGTGCCACATGTCGGCGGCGCCCGGACTACCTGTCTCCCACGACGTGGGGTCGAGGATAAGCTGGACGTTGCGCCCCCCGATCTCCAAGAAGAAGCCCAACTGGGAGAATCGCCGCCAGAACATGGAACAGGTGTGCTCCGCTTGCCACGGAACGACCTTCTACGAGGGCTTCTACTACCAGTTCGACGCCGTCGTGAAGCTCTACAACGACAAGTATGCTCGACCGGCCACGGACATCATGAAGATGATCCGCAAGAAGGGACTGCTCGAGCGGCCTGCGGCGTTTTCGAACAAGATCGAGTGGACCTACTGGGAGCTGTGGCACCACGAAGGCCGCCGGGCGCGTCACGGCGCCGCCATGATGGGGCCGGACTACACCTGGTGGCACGGCATCTACGAAGTCGCCCAGCACTTCTATTTCAAGTTCCTCCCCGAAGCCAGGAAGTTCCACGATCCCGACGTCGATGCCTACATCGACGCACTCCTCGAGAACGACCCCATGCATGCCTGGGTCAACGAGGAGACGGGCGAGCTGAAGTCCAGCATTCGCTCCGGCGAGTTGCAAAAGGTCTACCAGGGACTGTACGAAGAAGGTGCCGAGAAGTGAGCCGGTTCTCAGAACTTCGCCAGCAGCATGGTGTAGCTCCAGAACTGGGCATCCGATCCCCGAGTCGTGCCGAAGCCCGCCGGCTGGAACACGCTGCCGCCCCACACTAGCTTCACGTTCGGACGCACCGGGACCTTGACGGTCACATCGACCTCGTGGCCGATGAGCTTCGATTCCTGCTCCGCAGCCGTTGAATCAGGGTCCGCGTCGGCCAGGAGGCCGCCGCCCGCGTTGTACCAGCCGTCATCGATGGTCGCTCTTCCGTGCAGCCAGTAATCGACCTGGAAAATCAGGCGCTTTCGCGGCGCCACCCCGAACCCGATGGATGCACTCGTGTTGTTCGAGAGGTTCTGGAGGTCCATGTAGCCATAGTGCATGTGGTTCGTTGGGAACAGATTATTGAATCGCTCCACCACATTGCTCGTCGACGCGTCATCCCCGGAACCATAGTTGACTTCCGCGCGCACCGAGGGCTTCCACCTGGCTCCCGTGGTATACCCCAGGTCCAGGTGGGCGTACCAGGCACGATGGGCCACACCCGCGGCGACATCCGCCGTACCTCCCTGGAACCCTCCTTCGAATTCGGTCTTGAATCCGTTGCGCTTCAGGAGAAAACGGGTCCCCAACGTTCCGATGCGACGCTGGAACACAGGCGGATCTCCCTCGAGCGTGTCATACGTCTGACCTGGCGGCAAAGCGCCTTCGGCGTCGCTCAACCCGAGGAGATATTGCTCCCAGACGACGTCCCCGCCGGCCAGGGACAGGTGGTGATAGGCCCCCGACAGGACCGTTCCATCGAGGATGTTCCCCTTGCCGTCCGGCGTGAACACCGCACCGAACAGGTCTACCCAGCCGCGTGCTCGCTGCCACCTGACCTTCGCCGCGTCATAAGTCCTCGGCTTGTTGGCCCACTCGAGGTGCCCTATCAGGCGCTGATTGCCATACACCAGTTGCTGCTTGCCCAGGGTCACGGCCGACCCGCCGGGACCGGAGAACCGCACCCATGCCTGGTGGAGTTCCGAGTTGGCCAAGTAGGCGTTGGTGGCGTTTCCCTCCCCCATCGCCCTGGCATCCTGGAACTGCACGAACCCTTGAAACCAGTTCGCGTAGTGCATGGCGACCCCGACCCGTGCTCGCTGATACCCGATGAGCGAAGCATCGTCCGTCCCGGCGTCCAGGTCCGCGTTGGTGCGAAACTCCGGTCGCAAGCGGTAGGACATGACCACGCGCCCCCACACCCCGTCCCGGGTTCCGAACATCGGTTGCCGCGTATCTCGCGCACCCGGCCGGACCGCTGCCCCGGCCGGCACCGGTGCAACGCCGCCTCCTGCCGGCACCGCACCCACCGGCTCCGCCAAAGCCGCGCTACCCGCGACACACCATGCGAACAACAACGCGGCCAGAAGCCGCAACGGCGGTAGCCCCGACAGCCGGCGGCACGCCCGGTGCGCGCAGCGTCCGACCGTGCCACGGCCGTTATGCGATTTCTTGCCTGGTACGACAGGGTAGAGTTCTTTCTCCAGAACGTGCATCGTTGCGTCTCCTCCTTTCCGTTTTCTTTGCGGGCTCGAGTCATCCATGCCCATTGCGAAGTGGCGTTTCGACCTTGGGATGTTCCGAAAGATACCACACAAAATCGGATAATGGTATCCTAATTTGGGTTCACCGGCGGGATCCACCCTGAAGAGGCTTCGCTGGGCGAACACAGGAGTCACGCGCGCTGGACGTGGCCATGAGAATTCGTCACGGTGGGCCGTGCACACCCTTCCGTACCCCTGCGACATACCCGGCCTTGAGTACCATGGCCACGCGGGCCTCGCGTTCGGCCGCGTCCTTGTCGCCCCCGGTCTGGTAGAGAGCGGCGAGGGTTTCGTGAATGCCGGGGTCGAAGGGATTGATGGCGTTGGCACCGTTGAGGGCGTCGATGGCTCCGCCGGGGTCGCCGAGCCGAATGAGGGCCGCCGCCAGGGTGGTGTATGCCGGGGCGAACGACGGATAGAGGGTCACGGCCTCCTCGAGGGCGTTCACGGCCTCCTGGGGCTGATCGCCCATGAGATGGGTGAGGGCGATCTTCACCGAGAGCGCGGGGGACTCCACGCCGGTGCTTTCTCGAGCTTTCCGGTACTCGATGAGGGCGGCCTTGAAGCGTCCGCGTTCGCGCAAGAGGTCTCCGAGCCGGGCATATTCGCGCAAGGCCCGATTCCTGGCCATGAACGGGTCGGCGACCTTCTCTTGTTCCAGGCCCTGCCCATCCGGCACCTCCTGTGGCTCCAGGATGGTGGGCAGCACGGCGAGCCGCGGGACGTGGCGGAGCCGCTTTCTTGCCACGAAGTTCTTCCAGTCCACTTCGAACTGGGGAAACGGGACGCCCAGGATGTCCTCGATCACCCGCCGGTCCGATTTCCCTTCCGCCATCTCGTCCATGAGGCGCTGCACCGCCTCGAGGCCCCTCTGCTGGACGAGGTACTCGATGACCGTCTGGACCTCCGCGAAGGCCAGTTGTGCCTCCTCGGCGCTGGGGAGCTTGGCCAGGGATGGACTCATCCTGTCGAACGGGACGAGCCGGTCGTCTTTCAAGGCCTCGGCGAGGAGGCTTTCGGACGTTCGGGTCATGTCCGCCCCCCGGCCTCCGCGCCACCGGACCTCGAAGAACTTGGCCAGCCCCTCCTGGAGCCAGACCGGCACGGTGTTGCGGCTACGTTGCGCCACGACCAGGTGGACATACTCGTGGCTCAGGGTGTCCATCCAACGGAACCCCAGGGCAAGGGCTCGAGGCGTGGTGATCATGATCCTGTTGTAGATACAGAGCGCCACTGTCCCTGTCGTCTCGATCTCGGTGGCGGTCAGGCCGCTGGCCTGGATGAACCTCTCGCTAGTGGGGAAGATCTCGACGCGGACCTGGTCTGGCGGATAGTGGCCCAGTTCGGCGCCGATGGCGAGGTAGGCTTTCTCGAGGGTCTCGAGGGCGTAGCCGGTGAGGATACGGTCCAGGGATTCGGGGTCGAAGTAGACCCTGAAGTGCTCGCTTTCGACCGACACCATGCCCCGAGTGGCGTTTGCGACCCGTTGCACGTACTCGGGGAAGGTGTCCTGTTTGCCGTCCTCGCCGACGAAAGTCAAGCCGGAGAAGTGTTCGATGGCCTGGTCGTACCTCCCGTCGTAGAAGGCGAGCCGTCCGAGGAAGTACCGCACTTCCGGGTTGCGCCGTTCCCGTTCCGAGAAGGTTGCCGCGATCGAGCGGGCCCTGGGCACATCCTGGGCCTGGAGCGCGAGATGGGCGTCGATCAATCTGCCGGGCGTCGAGCCTGGCCGGCCTTGATCCGCCGAGCCGCCGCCGCTCGCCGACGTGCCCTGGAGGAGGATGACAAGGAGAACGAGGATCGGTACGGTCGACTTCGCCAGGAACGTCAGCTTGCCGGTACTGTTCACGGCGTCTCCCTTCGCCCAGCAAGAGCGCGGAGCACTGCCCGCCTGCCCGTGGCAGGGACCGGGACGTGCCCGGGAACTCGAGCCGCTCGGCCGCGCCCTCCGCGGCCTGTCAGTGGACGAGCTTTTCATAGTAGTCGCGGTTGAGCTGCTTGTATCGGGCCGGGGCCTCGCCCTGCATGCCCTCCATGATCTCTCTCCGGTACGCCTCTGGTGCCTCGAACTCCTTGGAGATGTCCACACGCCCGACGCGCATTTCACGCCCGCCCCAGTATTCGCGCTGTCCGCGGCGGCCTCCCGAATTGGGCATGAAGCGTATCTTCCCGCGGCCTCCGGTGCCTCCACGCATGCGCTGAGCAATCTGCTCTCGAGCGCTTTCCAGTTCCTGGAGGAGGCTGCCGATTTCGCGAAGGGCCACCTGTTCGTCGCCGGCGCCGCCGGACAGTTCCCCGGTCTCGAGCTTCTGGGATGCGGCGTCCATGGACTGGGCGGCCTGCTGGATGCGCTGTCCCCATTGCGAGGGAATCAGGGGGGAGTCTTCGGCGTAGCGGTCGAGGCGCTGCCCGAGGGCTTCCCCCTGACGTTGCAGCGACCGTTGCCGCGCGGCCAGGCCCTGGCCCTGGGGAACGCCCGCCTGTTGCAACCGTTCCATGCGATTGAGCAGGTCGTCGAGTTCGCGCAAAAGCGCTTCGCTCTCGGCCACGGCAGCTCGAGCATGGGTGCGGGCCGCTGGCAAGTCCGCGCGAACCCGCGTCTCGAGGATGTTCAACCCGGCCTCAACCACACGGCTTCCCCTCAAGGTCTCCACGGCCTCCCGGTGGGACTGGAGGAGGTCTCGAGCGCGCAACGCGGCCTCGAGGGTCCCGAGCTGATCGAGCAGTTCGCGCGTCCGGCGCTCCTGGGCCGATGTCGCCGGCACGCCCGCTGCCTTGACCGCCGCTTGCGCCCGGTCCACCTGGTCCCGGATCCTATCGACTTTCTTCAGCGCCCGCTCGATCGTGCCGTCGAGGTAGTCGTCGGTCAGGCCCACCTCCTGCCGCAGCGCTTCCCTCGTCGCCTCGGTGTCCGCGAGCAGGGTTTTCTGCTGGCGTTCCATCTGCCGCAGGCCCTCGATCACGCCCTCCATGTCCTTGACCACCTCGTCGCGCAGGCCTTCGAATTCCTCCCTCTGCATGTCCTCGAGGGCGGCGAGCAACTCCTCGGTCGCCTGGAGGTAGTCCTCGAGGGTCTTTCCGGCCGCTGCCATGTCGCCGTTCCGGATGGCCTCCCGGATCCGGTCCATCATTTCCTGGAGTTCCCGGGTTTCGCCGGTTGGATTCTGGAACCACTCTGCGCTCAACCGGTCCAGCGCCGCGAACCTGGCTGCCATCTGTGCGAGCTGCCGTTCCATGTCGTCCAGCCTGGCCAGCAGCGCCTGGATGTCCGGTGCCTCGCCCGACCGCTGGAGCGCCTCGAGCATGTCGCGCAAGGTGTCGCCGGTCCGTCGAAGATCGCGGCCCTGGGCGGCGAGGGTCTCCATCCGCTGGAGGTTGGCGAAGGATTCCATGCTGAGCACGGCGCGTTCCACGGTCTCTATGAACTGTTGGCGTGCCAACCGAAACGCCCTGTCGCCCGGCGCGGTGAAGGACTCCTGGTCGCCTTCGACCCGTTTGTCCAGGAGGCGCGAGAGGGCGTCCCAGCGATCGAGCAACTCTTCCTGCAAAGCGCTCGATGCGCGCAGGACCGTGATCTCCTCGAGCGGGTCGGCGTCCATCAACGCGGCGAGTTCGGCGAACGCGGCGAACACGCGCTGGGTGTCCTGGTCGAGCATGGCGCGTTCGGCCTTGTGAACGTCTGGAGGCTTCGACTGGGAGCGGCCCTCATGCTGCACCAAGAGGTCGCCGAGCAGGGCGATCAAGGTCTCCTTCAAAGCTTCCTTGGCCTCGAGCACCCTGGCGTGCTGTCTTTCGGGGCCGGCGAGGATCATGTCGTAGCGTTCCGAGACGCCAACCTTGGGGCCGGATACGGTGTCGTTGTCCCGCACCTCGAGCCACAGCGTGACGCTGCCGTTGCTGTCCACGTCCCATTCCGCGGGATACCAGGTGACTCGAGCCTCCTCCCAGTCCCTCCCGGGGTCGATGTTCCTCAGCGTCCTTCGGGCGGTTCCGTGCGCCCCGCTCACCACGATGTCGACTCGAGTCAAGCCATGGTCGTCTTCGGCACGGAAGGAGAACGGTACGGCATCGTTGGCCGTGATTTCGTTGGACGGCTCGAGCCCGAAAAGCGCGATCGTGGGCACGGCGTCGGTCTCGACAGCGATGGGGTATGCCCGGGTGACGACCGGGGCGTCGCTACTCGGCGGAAAAAGCTGGACGCGGTAGGCGCCTTCCCGCTCCACCAGGAACGTGGCGGTGATACGACCCTCGGCGCTCAGCGTGGCGGCGATGGGAGGCCCGTCATCCACCAGCACAGTCGCGCGCTCCGCATCGATGGCACACTTCGCCGAGAGGTTGACGAGGGTGCCCAGCGGCGCGAAGACCTCGCCGCTGGCGTTCTCGAGGATCTTCGCATCCCGGCGCAGATAGGCCGGAAAGTCCAGGGTCAGGGTGATGTCGCCCAGTTCCGGACCATCACTCAGGTCGGGTGGCGGGGATGGCAGGAGCGGCGCTGCGACGCGGACCGGCGGCGAAAAAAAAGCGCGAAGACTGGCGGCGAACGGCCCGGGGGCCAACCAGGCCGTCGCGACCAGCATCGCCGCAGAACAGGCGAGCGCCACGAGCCACGGCACGAGGAGACGATACGAGAGCACACGGCTGACCGGAAGGAACCGGATACGGTCCGCTGCTTCCTCGACGGCCGCATCGATGAGGGAGCGCGAGAACTCGGGCAATACCGCCTGCTCGCCGGTGAGTTCGACGGCTGTCAGGGTCATGAATTCCGTCGAGGGGATGCGACGATCGACGGTGCGGGCGGCCGCTCGACGGCCACGCACCTCGAGGTGCCTCGGGAGCGCAACCCGGATCCACCAGGCGGCCGGGATGCCGAAAACGAGAAGCCAGAAAAGGGCGATCAGGGCTTCGTGTGCCAGCTTGAGGGCGCCGAGACCGGCAGCCAGAAGGGTCAGGGCGCAGAACAGGGTCCCCGCGAGCGCACACACCTCGAGGCCTCCGATCACGGCGGAACGGTGTCGAAGCGCGTTCAGAAAGCGGTCTATGGTGGTGAGGCTGTCCCGCATCCGTTCTCCGCCTCCAGGCCATTCGTTGGAGGAAGTGTACCACGCAGGCGGGAGGTTGTCAGCAGGGGGCGACCGGGTGTTCGTGGAATCGTCAGCCGGAAACGTGACGAGAAAGGGGCCTCGAGACGACGATGGAAGGGGCGAGCATTCGGCGGGGGAAGCGCGGGCGAGGGTCGCCCCGGGTTCACCCGGTCCTGGTCCGGCCGGGTCGACTCCTTGATCAAAGCGGGTAGCCCCAGCTCATGTTCTGCCCATCCACGAGGGCGGTATTGGGCGTGTTGAGTGTATCCACGCTGACCACGGAACCGCCCCAAACGAAGCTGCGGCGCTCATCCGGGTCTTCTTCCGAGATGGGGTCTTCGTCGAGCTGGTAGGCCCAGGATGCGTAGTAGTCGTAGTCCATCACCAGGCCGCCATAAGTGAAACTCCCGCCCCACACGAAGCTCGAGCGCTCCCAGGCATAGGCCCCGGCCCACACGAAGTCCTCCCCTTCCATGTCCATGGTCACTTCCATTTCGGGGTAGATCACACCACCGCCCAAGGCGTAGGCTTCCGCATCCTTCCAGGGACCCTGCATGGTTCGGAACGGCGCGTCACCGGAAATGGCACGCCACTCCCAGAAGAACATCTGGTTCCAGCTCCAATCCTGACCAGCGATCTCGGTGTAGGGAACCGGCAGCGTGCCGCCCGACGGCAACATGGCGTCTCCCTCCTCGAGGTTGGTGATGTCTCCACGAAGTGCCGCGGCCATCTCGACCGCCCCGGCCACGTTGATCCGCCCGGCGCCCTGGTCGAGCACGCCGATATCCACGAACGGGATGGCCGTGTATTGCAGGATCGCCTTGACCAGGTTGGGCGTCAACGAGTGGTTCTGCTGCAGCATGAGCGCGACGGTGCCCGTGACGATCGGGGCAGCCACGCTGGTTCCGTGGAGGTAGTAGTATTTCCGCGTCCCCTCGATGTGCGTCTGCGGGTAGTAGGTGTACAGATGGCTGTCCGGGTAGACCACGCCCTCCAGGTAGGTCCCCGGCGCCACGATGTCCGGCTTCAGCAGCATGTCGCAGGTGTCCTCGGTGTCGCCGTAGCAGCCGAGCGTCGGCCCTCGAGACGAGAATGTCGCCATGGCGTCGTCCGAGAGGAGATTGGTGCCTCGAGTGTCCGTGGCGCCGACGGTGATGACCTTCGGGTCGATGGCGGGGCTCAGGATGCCGCCGTAGACCATCTCTCCCTGGTCGTTGGTGCCGTAATTGCCCGCGGCCACGACAACGACGAGGCCGGCGTCCACCGCCCGCTCCACCGCAACACACAGCGGGTCGGTTCGATAGGATTCCCCCGGAGTCGTGCCAAGCGAAAGGTTGATAACACGAATGTTGTACTCCGCCCGGTGCTTGATGACCCGGTCGATCGCCGCGATCACATCGCTGCTGTCCCCCATGCCGTCCCTGTTGAGAACGCGCAACGCCATGATGTCCGCGTTTCGGGCCAACCCGGCCCACACCTCGAGGTAGTCGGATTGGCAGCCATTGCCGACCGCCATGCTCGCGGCGTGGCTCCCGTGCCCGTGCAAGTCCCCTCCCATGATCTCGTCGCGCGGGCCTAGCGTGTCGTCGGTGAAATCCTCCCAGTACAGGACTCGAGACTGGCTCGGCTCGGTGAGCTTCCGGAATGCGCAACTCGTGCGGAAAATCCCCGAATCGAGAATCGCCACACCGATGCCGCTGCCGTTGATCCCCGACGGCCTGGCCACCGACGCGATGACCTGGCTCGCACCGGTGGTGATGGCCAGGTGGTTCGGATCGTTCGGTTCGTTGGTCGTCGTGCTCTTCATGGCGCTCGAGGGAACGAAACTCGTCGCCGAGACTTTCCGGTCCGGAGAGATCCACTTGACTCGAGGATCCTGCAACAGCGCCGGAACGTAGCCGGCCGGAACGCGAGCGGCAAAGGCATCGATACCCTCCAGCACCCGGTCGACCTGGAGCGGAAGACGTTGCGCCAGGTCGCCCACCACGGTTGATACCGGCACCCACGTCTGGACAATGAGTTTGACAGGACAATCGCTGCAAGCCGACCGCTCGAGGAATCGTCTCAGGTCCCGAGCCATGGGTGCATCATCGAGCCAGGAAGCGTGGGAACACTCCGCCCAAGCAGGCTCGCCGTTCGTGGTCTCATTCGCCACCACGTCGGGCGACGGTACCCCAACCAGGCCCAACAAGACGGCCGCGCCCAACCAGGAAGCTCCCGTTCTGGTGATTGCTTGTCCTCGCATGCCTTCCTCCTCCGGCGTTCTCTTCGGGCCGGTTTGCAAGGACGGCCTGTCCGCCCCACAAATCGTCACCCTCGAATGGTCAAGGTGCTACGGGTGTCGCCTTCTCCGGCATCGACTCGACCAGGGAGGGGCTTTAGCAAAAAAGTATCCCGCTGCATGTTCGTCGTCCGGATGATAATTGATTGCAACGCCCGCTCGCCGGGAAAACCACACAGCATGCTCCAACTCCCAAGAATAGCGCCAAAAGCAGGTAGTACGGCATTCCGCGGAGAACGCGGGTTCGTCCATCGAAATCGTTCAACATCGTGTGGTCGTCCTGAGAGACAATGGCTGTTATCCTCTCGTCGCCGATCGCCCATCCAGCCCCGTCACCAGGGCGGACCGGCGCGACGCCGTGGTGCGCCGATGGTGCGCACGACCACGCGCCGCGAAGCCGAGCCTGACTACGTGGTACGGGAGGGGACAGGAAGGAATACCGGCCGAGAGGCGCTGGAGGCCTCCGGATCGAACGCGCCACATCTACTTACCCCGTCTCAGGTACGCGCCGCGGCGTGGAGAGACGCCGCGGCCGCCTGGCCTGGCGTGACCCGGGGCTCCAGCATGCCGACGGCACTATGGCAGATCGTGAGCGGGTCAGGGAGAGCGCTGCATGGGCATATTCGCTTTTTCATGCGGCGGGGCGAGGGAGGGCTGACCGCGATGCCTGACGTGACGCGACGCGACGTCCACCTTGCTTCTACCCGGGATACCACCCGATCGTGGCGTTCATTTCGAAGAAGGCCATTTCCACAGGCCCCGTGGACGAAGAAAGCGCGGTAATCCAGATCACGTCCTCGAGGGTCAGGTAGGCTTCGGACAGGTACTCGCCCCACGGTTCGGGTTCTCCGGTCGGTGTGACGATCAGGGTGGCCAGGCCTTGCCCCGGCAGATAGGTGTTTTCGATCACCGTCTCGAGGTAGAGGGCATCGTTGCACACCGCGTGGGTCACGTTCTGGCCCAAGCGCACCTCGAGGCTCACGTCGGGCGAAGGGAGTTCCCACCGGTAGGCGGTCTCGACACCGCTCGAATCGATGACGCCGTCCACGCGAAACACGATGGCGATCGTATCGTCGGGGTTGGCGGCGTAGAGGATGGCGTCGCCGCAGCCCCCGGTCACCGTGAGGGTTCGCTCGAACCCGGGCTCGAGAGTTGGGGGAGGAACGGACACGCATTCCCCGGCATAGTCCACGTTGACGCCTGCCGCGGCCGCCTCGCACTCGTTGCCATAGGTCCGGCCGTCGCAGCCACACACGGGGGAGTAATAGAGCGGGCAGACTTCGGGCCGAAGCTCGCACGTACCAGGACGGCCGGTGCTGTCCACACTGCACCCCTCCTCGAAGTAGCAGTACTCGGCATCGCCGCAGTCGGCGTTGGTACGGCACTCCGCCGGGCAGCCCTCGTCCACGTCGCCGTCGCAGTCGTTGTCCAACCCATCGCACAGTTCTTCGGCTCCCGGATAGACATCGGCGTTGGAATCGTCACAATCTCCCTGCTGGACTGTCCAGCCGTCACCGTCCTGGTCCGCCGGGCATCCCTCGTCGATTCCCATGCCCAGTGTCAGGATGGCGGCGAGAAACAGAAGACGGAAAGGACGGATCGGCGTTGCATCAGGAAACTGGCTCATGCTACCTCCCATTGGTGCGAGACCTGGTCTGTCAGTACGTGTCCCAACATCAAATGCGCCGGTGGAAAGGATGGCTACAATTCGAGTCGATTGTCCTGCGCGGACAAGGCGTTCGCTGGTCCGCCCGCAGGTGCCCTCTCCCGGCGCCTCGGGCAGAGAGGACGCGGCGAGACGCCGCGTCTACATTCCGAACAGGTGGATCGTGTGGCTGGTCCTCGATGGGTTGTCTCACGAGTTCCCGGGCGATCACGACCAGCTTCTTGTGGCCCCGCAAGGTCTTCTTCCGCCCATCGCGGACGGTGAAGCAATGGCTGTTTGCGACCTGCCCCAGGATCTCCTTCCCCTTGAGCATTGCCAGCCAGTCCCCACATCCGAACTGGAGCGGTTCAGTTCCGCCCGTCATTCTTTCCACAACCGCCTCGAACTTCTCCGTGACAGTGGCAGAGGTCATCGTCTGGGCGACGATGGCGTGTCTTTCGGCGAACGCATCGACAGCGAGCAACCTCTCGAGGGCTTCCTGCCGGGTCTGGAACTCGGCGACATCGGTAAACGGTCGAATCCAGTTGGCCTTCTGCTCCTCTCGAATCGCAATGACGACCAGGTTGGCCGCGTCGATATAGAGACGCGCCCTGCTGCGCTCCAGGATGACCTGCGCCAACTCGTCCCCAGACGCCGAGAGGTACCGTGACCGGGCCACATACTCCGGGATGAGGAAGTAGCTCTCGATCTCCCTGCGACGCCAGATCAGCAGATTGGCGCTCTCCGGGTCTGGAAACTGGCGCCAGCTCCGTTCGACCTGATCGTCATCGAGGTGATCCCGATCGATCAGGAAGTAGTAGTCCGGGTGATAGCGGAACAGGGCTTCGGCGGCACTCCTGAGGTGGTAGGCCGGCCCGAGTGGCTCGATGCGAATCTTGCCCCGCAAGAGTTCGTCTACCATAACTCGATGGTGCTGTCCGGGGACGGTCTCAGCTTTTCGATCCTACCCGCTGCGTACCGCACCACCAAGTCGTTGAGCCTGGTCAGGGCATCGCCAGCCTCCTGTTCTTCGTCGTCGATACCTTCGAACAGGCGCGCTTGCCCCATCATGGCCCGCAAAATCTCGAGCTTGAACGTGCTGATGGGGAATGCGAATCCCGGCCGAAACCGCGTCCTGCGAAACAGCGGTCTACGTTCGACCATCATCCCGAGTTCCGGACTCCCTTCTTGGACCTTCCGGTAGCTGTGAAAATAGAGCAGGCCCGGGACAAAAAGCGGTTCGGGATTGAGCCCGGCCAGGGAAAACAGGAACCTCGCTGTCATATCCCGCGGATCCAGAATACCAGCATGCGCCTCGATGGCTTTCTGGAATCGCTTGGCGTGCCCCTGGAGACGCACCTCTCCGGATCGGTGCATGCGCAGCTCCACGTCGACGGACTTGCCGCCGGCGAGGAAGTACCCGCGGATGGTACAACGATCAGACCCCGAACGGAAACAAGGTGCCCTGGTATCCGGGCGCAGAATCCAGGTGGGATCTCCTTCACTCCCGCTACCCTCCCTGAAGATCGCATGCCTTGTCCTGCCCGTTCCCACGTCGAGCCATCCGCGCTGCAAGGGTCTTGGGGGAGATGGGAGTACTTGCGGCTCCGTGCTTCCGGGGATCTTGAGGCTGCGAGCGGGTCCCCGCCCCACGTGCGTTCAAGAGAGCTGAATATGTGGGCGCGAGGCTGCCGGTCGGGTGGGCGACCTGGTGCGATCGAATGGGGTTCGACGGGGGACGAGCAGACCGGTCCCGGTGCCAACGTCGTGCGTGGCGTGCCGTTTTTCTACCTACTGTCTGCTTTCTCCTCCTCTTGCGTCGTAGTCGGCCTGGGGTGACATCCGCTCCAAATAGGCTGTGACCCGCCTTCCAGGGCGTTTTCGG
>JAJRTE010000271.1 GCA_024278455.1 Myxococcota bacterium | reverse complement strand
CTTGACGTGGGGCGCCGCGAACGTTGACGTGGGGCGCGGCGAACGTGGACGTGGGGCGCGGCGAACGTGGACGTGGGTTCCCGCGGTGCTCGAGGTGGGGACCCGGCCCAGGCCGGGGCAGGGAGGCGCGGTCGGTTCCCCGTCGTGCGTGGCCGGTGGGTTCGGGAACCGCATGACGCCGGCTGGCAGCTTCGCCGGCCCACATCGTTCGAGGGGCGGCCGCGTGTCAAGGTTCCAGGACCGGACGGTAGATGCTCGAGGCCCGTTTCGCGTTGGTGGCTGGAATGGGGACGGGTGTGGGGGTCTCGTCCTGGGCGCCTGGACTGGTGGCGTCTTCCGCGGAGGAATCGCCGGTTCCTTCGGGGCCCTCGGGCTCACCGGCGTCTTCGGCCGGCGTCTCCCCGGCCGGGCCGTCCCCGGAGGAACTCGAGCCGACCCGGTCATCGCCGGTGCGCGCTTCCTTGAGGGCGAGCGTGTCCGGCTCGGCCCCGGAAGCGCCCTCTCCTGGTTGCGACGAAGGGGGGGGCGCCGGCGCCACGGCGCCCTCGACATCGCCCTCCTCCGCGGGACTGCCCTGCGTCGCGATGGGCTCGGGCGCCGGCTCCGCGACCGGGGCCTTGCCGGGTGCGGTCTCCACGACATGAGGAGGTGGTCCGGCCGGCTCCTGCACGGCCACCGGCCGCGCTGCCTCCCGCGACTCGCCGCGCCCGTCCACCCCGGTCGATGCTTCTTCCCGGCCCACATCCTGGCCGCCGCTGCTCTTCGAGTCCTCCGTCTTCTCCGGCGAAAAGGGAACGCCGACCAGGTCGTACACCTCGCTGATCTTTCGCAAGCAGCGTTCGATGACCTCGGCGTTCCTGTCGATGGGCGCTTTCCCTGCATTCAGCGCGTCCATCTCGAGCGTGGCGAACCGAACGCGGAGCTTCAACAGGTCGTTCAGGAGCGCTTCCAGGCGGGCGCTTTCGTCGGTAACCAGGTAGGCATCGACGGCCAACTCCACGTCCGGGTTGAGGATACCCCGCGGGGCAAGGCCTCGGGACACGATCGTCTGGCCGAGCGCCACCAGGTCGGAATCGGCCTGCTCCCCGATGGCGGTGTAGATGTCGAACGCTTCCTGGTAGTGCGCGGCCTCCACCAGGCGACGGCCCAGCTCGAGCCGCTTGCCGACCGTCATGGTGCCGGATGCCTCGAGGGCCTTGACTGCCCACGTGAATTCTCCCAGTTCCAGGGCTCGGTCGCCGAGCACCCTGAGCGTTTTCCTGGTACTGGTGAGGTCCTGGCCCGGGACGGCGGTTTCCATCTTCTGCAGGTACTGGGTTATCAGGTCGGGGAGCCGGTCCGCGGTCAGGTCGGCCCCGCCCGAGCCGCCACCGATGGCGTCGAGGGTCAGGTCATCGAACCCCAGGCTCCGGGCGTAGTCGGTCGGGGCGACGAAGTCGGTGATCGCCCTGATGTACTGCTCGAGGTAGGGGTAGTTGGCAGGCTTCTCGGCGCCGGCGAACTGGTCACGCACCGCCTCGCACCGGGCGAGGAGTTCGCTGAGTGATTCGGTGTCTCCTGCCTCCCGGAATGCGTCGATGGCCGTATCGATGTCCCTGCTGATGGTCACGACCCCCTGGTTCACGTAGTAGATGTTCGCCGAAAGCAGGCGGCCGATATCGACGAGACGCTTGGTGTCGCCCAGCGAAGCGTACACGCCGACAGCCTCCTGGTACCGGCGCCGCGCAATGGCGGCTTCGCCGATCATGTCCAGGAACCGCCGCTTTTCGTCCGCGGGCACCAGGTCGTCGATGGACGGGTCCTCGATCAGCGTGTTCAACAGGTCCACAAGCGCCTGGCTGATGGCCGCGTTGTTGCTGAACTCGGCTCGAGCGCGAGTATAGATCTCGGTGCGGCGCTCGATCTGATCCACGATCCGGCGCTGAAGGTCGGCGAGACGAAGGGGAACCTGGTCGTAGAGCGCCATGACCTGGTCTGTCTTGTGGGCGGAGAGCACCATGAACGTGGCGGAATCCAGGAACATCTCGTAGAGGCGATCGTCGTGCTCCCGCCACACGTCGAAATCGAGCAGCATGGCTCGAGCCATGCATTCGTAGGCGTTGACCGCGCTGTTGCCGATATAGTGGTGCTCGCCGAGTTCCAGCATGAATCGCGGATACCGGCGGGCCAGCTCCTCCCACCCTTGCTCGGTGCCGGCCAGGCTGACCGAATGGTCCAGGCGGCCCCGCACGATGGGGTTGCCCGATTCATCCAGGTCGCGCTTGCGCGGCATGGGCCTGCCGTCGGGCGTGAGCGCTCGCGCCGGGTTCCGGAACCGCTCGATCCCGGAAGTCAGCTCCCTGTAGCGTTCCTGCGCGGCCTCGAGGATATCCGGGGTGAAGAAGTTATCGGTCAGTGCCACCAACCATGCGTTGGGCTCCGGGGGAGGAGGCGGCCTCCGGCCCAGACGCCTGGGCGGATAACTCGGAGTCAGATCCTGCCCCGACAGGAAGTCGACCAGGACACGGAGCACACGCTTGGGGTTCCCCTGCGCCTGCGCGACCTGCGCAGCGGCTTCCATGAGGACGCCGGGGGAGTACGCCGAGAGCCACTCCAGGTCGGGGGAATCAGCCGGCCTGTCCAGGAGCTGCTCGAGCACCGCCGTGGCGTCCTGACCACCGCTGATGACCGGTTCACTTCCGGGGCCGGTCAGAGGCGGCGCTCCCTGCGCGCTTGCGCGGGGTGCGGCACGACCGGGTGTCTCCCCGAAGGCCACGCTGATGGCAACGTCCGGCGGGGCGGGAAGAAGAGCAGGCAGGACCCGGGGCGCGTAGGTGGGACGCTCGCCGGTGCTCAACCAGGTGGCGCGCGCGCACCACGGTGCGCGTTCACCCGCCGAAGCCTTGCGTTCCACCTCGAGTTCCGCGGGCGAAACGATGGCGATGTCCGGTGCGTTGTCGATTGCGTTGGCGTTCACGAACCCCTCTTTCCCGCACCCGGGCTGCCCGGTGAAGGCGGCCGGGCTCGACCCGGGCCACTCAGCCGCCGATCGGCCGGCGTCACGCCAGGTCAGTCTAGCACATCCGCCGGTGGCATCGCAAGACGGCCAACCCGTGAGCGATCCGCGCTGCAAGGGTCTTGGGGGAGATGGGAGTACTTGCGGCTTCGTGCTTCCGGGGATTTTGAGGCTGCGAACGGGTCCCCGCGCCCCGTGCGGTCAAGGGATCTGCGGGTGTGGGTGTGAGGATTCCGGTTGGGTGAGCGATTAGGTGCGATCGAATGGGGTTCGAGAGAGAGAGCGAGCAGACCGGTCCCGTTGCCAACGTCGTGCGTGGCGTGCCGTTTCTCTACCCACTGTCCGCCTGCTCCTCCTCTTGCGTCGTAGTCGGTCTGGGGTGGAATCCGCTCCAAACAGGCTGTGACCCGCCTTTCAGGCGTTTTCGGCGTGGAATCTGGGGAGAGCATGCACGCAAGACGGGCGCGGCGCACGAGCGATACAAGATGGGCCAGTCTCCGCGCTTCCGAGCTACTCGGTTGGGTCGCTTCGCAACCGCGCGAACATGCCCCGGCGACAGCATCAGGGAGGAGAGGCCAAGTGGAGGGCAGGCGCAGGGAGGTACGCTCAATGCTTGGTGGGTGATTCCTTTTCTTGATCAAGCAGGTGCCGAAGCCGCTCACGTTCCTCCGGCCCGAGCCCGTGAAGCCGTTCCTCCGGCCCGAGCCCGTGAACCCGTTCCTCCGGCCCGAACCGACTCAGTAGCTCCTCCGGCCCGAACCACTGCATAACCTGGTCCGCGGTCAGACCCTTCAAACGACGCTCGACAGACGACACGGCCATCACCGCGTCCAACGCCTCTTCCATCGTCGTTTTCATGACTGTGAAATCCTTGTATGTCGTTGTTTTCCTTTCCTTCTCCAATTGTACCACATAGCGCGCCAACTGCGAATAGATTTTCAAT
>JAJRTE010000270.1 GCA_024278455.1 Myxococcota bacterium | reverse complement strand
GGACAAGGAACTGGGGTACGCGCGGCGACTCCACCACCACGGCGTCGACGCCATCAACATCCCCGACGGGCCTCGAGCCAGTTCCCGCATGTCGGCCCTGGCCATGGCGCTGTTGATCCAACACCGCGTCGGCATCGAGGTGCTGCTGCACTACACCTGCCGTGACCGGAACGTCATCGGGATGCAGTCCGACCTGCTCGGGGCATGGGCACTCGGCATTCGGAACATCCTCGCCGTGACCGGAGACCCTCCCAAGCTCGGAAACTACCCGGACGCCACCGCCGTCTTCGACGTGGACGCCATCGGCCTCACCAACCTGCTCAACCACCTCAACCACGGGCTCGACCTGGCCCAGAATCCCATCGGCGCGCCCACCGGCTTCCTCGTGGGTGTGGGCGTCAACCCGGGCGCCATCAATCTCGACTACGAACTGAAACGCCTCGACTACAAGATCGAGGCGGGCGCCGAGTTCATCATCACGCAGCCGGTTTTCGATCTCGAGATCTTCGAGCGCTTCCTGTCCCGCATCGAGCACTTGCGCCATGTCCCGCTCATCGCGGGGATCTGGCCCCTGGTGTCGCTCAGGAACGCCGAATTCTTGAACAACGAGGTGCCGGGCGCCACTGTTCCAGAGGACATCATGGCGCAGATGCGCAAGGCCAGGTCCAAGGAGGAGGCGCTCGAGGTTGGCACTCGAGTGGCCAGGGAGACCCTGCGGCAGCTCAGGCCGCATACACGGGGAGCCCAGGTAGCCGTCCCGTTCGGCCGCGTCGGCATGGTGCTCGAGATCCTCGAGGACATACTGTAGGCTCGTTAGTCATGAGTCATGAGTCATGAGTCATGAGTCACGGGTCGCGGGTCGCGGGTAGTGACGGGATCCCGGGGTGGGTTCGGGACCCGCTTGGGGGGGCCCAAGAGACCCGCCTGTACAGGGTGCCGGCGTCGATACAGAGGGGAATCAAGCCGGACGTCGGGCGTCACCGCACCTCACGGTACGCGCCGGGACGCCCGGGCGGCAGCGTCCCGGCCTGAAGCATGTTGTACACCAGCAGCAGGTTGTTCTCCAGCTTCCGGTCCCGCGCCAGGTCCGCGAACCAGATCACCGGATACACCACACGGGAACGGTCCGGAGACACGATGGCCTACAACGGTTCTCCGTCCTCGTCGAGCACCGCCACCCACGGTCCCGCCCATCTCGTGGCGACGATCAGAAGGCGTCCTTGAGCGCTCTGATGGCCCGAAAGGCGCCGGCCGCGTCGTCTGCGTCGATGCCGAGCCGTTCTCGAAGGGTGTCGCGGAACACCTTGGACCGGCAGCGCATGAATGGGTTGGTAGCCAGTTCCAGTTCGATGGTGGATGGCGACGTGGGGCGACCGGCGTCAATCGCCGCCACGGCATTTTCGAGTCGATCGAGCAGCGCCGGGTTGCCGGCCTCGAGGTCGAGGGCGAAGCGGAGGTTGGCCACGGTGTACTCGTGCCCGAAGTAGACTCGAGTGTCGCTCGACATGCGGCCGATCCGTTCCACCAGGGAGCGATACATCATTTCGGGTGTGCCTTCGAACAGGCGGCCGCACCCGGCGCCGAACAGGGTGTCGCCGGTGAACAGGGCGTCTCCGACATGATAGGCCACGGCACCCAGGGTGTGGCCGGGAACATGCAACACGGCGATGTGGAGGTTTCCGGTGCGAACGGTGTCGCCGCCGTCGAGCCACGTATCGACGCGGTCGATCCGGGTGCGATCCCGGACATGAGCGTAGACGCGCACACCCTGGAACCGGCGAACCAGGCCGGCGCTGCCACCCGTGTGGTCGAGGTGGTGGTGGGTGTTCAGGATGGCCTCGAGGCGTCCCCCGCGCGCCCCCACGGCGTCGATGACCGGGGCCGCTTCTCCCGGGTCCACGACCGCGAGCGCGTTGGTCTGGCTGCAGCCCAACAGGTAGGCGTAGTTGTCGTAAAGGCAGGGCACGATGTCGATTGTGAAGTCCACGACCCCTCCTGGTTCGATAGGCCGGCGCCGGTGTCCAGGACCCGGGCCGTCGCCACGAGGCGCGGAGGCCAAGGGAGAACGCAATCGTGACCGCACGGCGGTGGCCGCTTACCTCACCATAGCGCCGTCGAGCCGTACCTGCAAGAGGAGCCCGGGGTGACCGCGGGTGGACGTTCGCGCGTATCGTCCACCCCGAGCATCAAGCCGTCTTCGTGGGCATACTCGATGTTGGGATCCTGCTCGAGCGTGCAGCTCCAGGCGGCTTCTGTGCCGCGATTCACCGCGACCGTCCCCCACGTCGGCGCCAGCACGGTTTCGATCCAGAGCAGCCCGGGGATGGATTCGACCAAGTCCTGGGCATCGTTGACCATGGTGCCAACCACGAACTGGACCAAGATGGGGGTGCCATGGTAGTCCCCCTCGTATCCCCGTACATCGGCCCACTGAACGATGGCACTGGCCTCGAGCAGGTCGATGGTATCCTCCACATCGCCTTCGACCAGATCCATCCACATGGCGAAGGCATCCACGTCGTCGTCGACAACGGGATCGAGACAATAGGGTGCCAGGAGGAGGGGAAACTCTCGAGCATACACCCAGTCGTTGACGCCGATGACCACCTGGCCGGGGGCCAGCCCGGGTCCTGGAGCGGGGAGGACATGGCCGGCGCACGTTTTCTCGACGCCGAGGCAGGTCCCGGAAGGAACCAGGGTGATCTCGACCTCGAGGTGGCTCCCCGCCGCGTCGCCTGGGGATACGGGATCCATGAGCACGACGCCGGGGTGGTAGTCGGGATGGGTGACGAAGAACAGGAGAGTCGCGCCGGGGTCGCTCACGAAGTAGACGAAGGTCGCCCCATCGACGTCGACAGTCATCGTTCGTGTGCGTCTTCCGCGCTCGTCCACTTGCAATGTGAAAGATTCGACCGGGACGCCCTGGTCATCCGCGACGGAAACGAGGACCGAGGTTTCCGGCAGAGGACACTGGCCGGCGCCGATCAACGTCGACACGAGAAGCAAACCGGCGACAAGCAGGCGTCCGCTCGGGCCTTCCGCCATGGAGACCTCCCCGACGAGAAAAGGCGGGCGCACACTTGCACCCTGGCCAAGAATGGCACGCCAGCACGCATGGCATCACTGCGACATCGTGCATCACGGGCACGCCGGTCATTGTGCCAAAAGCGGCATGGATTGTCAACCTGCGAGTGATTCCCCAAATCCGCCACCTGGCTGCCCCTGGTCCCGCAAGGGGCTCCACGGAGGAGGTGTCCGGCGCTGCGCGGCCTGTACGAGCACCGCGTGCGCTCTCGGCGGGGGGAGGGGCGAAGGCCTTGGCGGCGTGGATGAGCTAGGTGCGTTCGCTCTGGTCTTTCAGGGCCAACGAGGTGTCTCGTTTCATGATGGCGGCT
>JAJRTE010000269.1 GCA_024278455.1 Myxococcota bacterium | reverse complement strand
GGCGGTGGTCGCGCAATGTGTGCCATCGTGCTCGTCCTCGTGCTCGTGCTCGGTCCGCTGCCTTGAAGTGTTCCATCGTGCTCGTGCTCGTGCTCGTGCTCGTGCTCGGTCCGCTGCCTTCGAGCGCCCCCCCGCCCTCGTGCTCGTGCTCGTGCTCGTGCTCGAGGACCTCCTCGCCGGGCTTCCGCGTGCCGTATCGCCGCAATTTCCCGTGGTTCGGAACGTTTTGGTTCCTTGTCGCAGCAGAACCTCATGGCTGGTGCCAGGCGCGTACCCGCCACCGATCCTCCAGGATGGATCCTGAGCTATCACGCTTTTTTCGCAAGCATGGGGCGTTCGCTCATTCCCCAGTTCCACGTGTACGGCTGGTGCGCCGGCGGGTCGCTTCGGAAAGGCGCGGAGGATGACGCCGGTACCAGGAAGGGGTTCGAATCGCAGGACTACCACTTGACATTGTACCTGCCCCCATTCTTGCACTTGCCGCAGTGTTTGATGGAACGAGGCCTACTCCTCGTTCCTTCCAGCTTCATGATGCCCTTGATGGCCTTGTCGGCGCCATGGCCGTTTTGCCAGGAGTTGTGGCCGCAGTCTCTCGTGCGTGCCATCCTGTCCATCTTTTTCGAGTCGCCACTGCGCTTTCTGTAGAACACGATTTCTCCGCTTCTCCTTCGCATCCGCCTTTGCATCCTCCAATCTTCTCTTTGTCCGTTCAAGCTAGCCTGTGCGTTGTCCCAGATCCTGCTGGTCGACCGGCTCCGTGTTCGGTCTGCCCCCTTTTTCCCGACGATGTGCTGGTTCGGAGGTCGGCTTCGGGTTGTAGCGCCTCAGCAGGCGCCAACGACGTTTCGCGAGGTTCGGGTACTTGCAAAGGAGCAAGAGCGAATCGGGACTTGCCGGTGGTCCGAGTTCCTGGCCTTCTGCCGGGGAGCGACGAGGCGCCCGGCCGTCGGCGCTGGCGCGGGGGGGATCGGGATGGCGACCCGTGTGGCGGGAGCAATAGTCAAGCCATGCCAGCAGTGGCGACGAGGTATGGCAACAAAATGACCACACTGGGGGTTGACCGGCCAGGATTTCTGGGGTATGTGGAGGTGATGGCATGCACACCCGCAGGAGGAATATCACTCGATGGAAAATATTTTCATGGGCGCCAACGAGGCGGAGTTCTCGTGCTGCATCGAGGGTGGGCCCGAGGTGCAGGTGGTTGGTTTTCTAGGTAGCGAGGCGATATCGACACCTTTCCATTTTTCGGTGGACGTCGTGGCCAAGGACGACTGGCTGGATGCCGACCAGTTTCTGGGCACGGAGACGGTCTTGACCATCGAGGGTCCGGCGGGCCCCCGATATGTGCACGGCATGTTGGTCTCGGTGCTCCATCTCGGGCGCCGGGGCTTCTCTTCCCTGTTTCGCCTCGAGGTTGCACCGCAACTCTGGTACCTGAGCTACGTCAGGCAGTCCCGGATTTTCCAGGACATGACCACCCCGGACATCCTGGCCCAGGTGATCGAGGGGGGCGGCGTGCCTCCGGACCGCTATCGTTTCGCGCTGACTCGAGACTATTCCCCGCGAAACTACTGCGTGCAGTATCGCGAATCGGACCTCGACTTCATCCACCGGCTGATGGAGGACGAGGGCATGTTCTACTTTTTCGAGCAGGCCGTGGACGGCCACATGATGGTCATCGCCGACGACAGCGTGGTGCACGTGGATCTGCCGGACGCCCCGGTAGTGCCCTACCGCGAACCCTCCGGGATGGTGCCCACCGAGCAGAGCGTCTCGAGCTTCGACTATCGGACCGCGATCGGTCCCGACCGGGTGACGCTTCGAGACTACAGCTTCAAGCAGCCGGTGCTCGACGTGTCGGGCGAGAAGGCGGGAGACCGTTTCCCGAGCCTCGAGCAGTACGACTATCCTGGCGCCTTCGTGACCCCGGAGTTGGGCGAGACGTTCGCGGAGATCCGGTTGGGCGCGCACCGCGTGCGGCGCTGGATCGGCAGGGGCGGGAGCGACTGTAGGAACCTCAATCCCGGCTTCCTGTTCACCCTTACCCAGCACCCGGACGACGAATGCAACTGTACCTACTTGTTGACTCGAGTCCGGCACCAGGGCAGGCAACCGCAGGGGCACGAGGCGTTTGCGCCGTCGCACGCCGATGCGGGGTATTCCAACCAGTTCGAGGTGATTCCGGCCGAAGTCACCTTCCGGCCGCCGCGCCGGACACCGCGCCCCGCCATTCCCGGCGTTCAGACCGCGACGGTCATGGGACCCGATGGCGAGGAGATCTACACCGACCAGCACGGTCGTATCAAGGTGATGTTCCACTGGGATCGGGCGACTGAGGTGGCGCCGGAGAACCGCTCATGCTGGATCCGCGTCGCCCAG
Source organism: Myxococcota bacterium (assembly GCA_024278455.1). Classification (GTDB taxonomy): domain Bacteria; phylum Myxococcota_A; class UBA796; order JAJRTE01; family JAJRTE01; genus JAJRTE01. The sequence continues at coordinate 14,738 of JAJRTE010000269.1, read as the reverse complement.
CCCTGGGCCGGGAACCAGTTTGGGGTGGTGTGCGTGCCGCGTGTCGGCCAGGAAGTCGTCGTGCAGTTCCTCGAGGGGGACCCCAACCGTCCGCTAGTGACCGGGGTGGTCTACAACGGGCAGAATCCCGCGCCCTACGGCAGTCCGGATTCGAACACCATTTCCACGCTCAAGTCGAACAGCACGCCAGGCGGCGGGGGGTTCAACGAGTTCCGTTTCGAGGACGCCAAGGGCGAGGAGGAGGTGTTCTTGCACGCTCAGCGGGATTTGAACGAGACGGTGCTGAACAACCAGACGACGCAGGTGGGCGTGGATCGGTACCAGGGCGTCGGGCGTGACATGGTTGTCGACGTCGGGCGGGATCGTACCGAGTCGGTCTTTGGCAACATGTTTTTGACCGTGCAGGAAGGGGATCGAGGGGCGGTACTCTACGAGGGATCCGACCGTCTGAGCGTGAAGTCGGGGAATCGCACGGTGTCGCTGGAGCAGGGGAACCATGCGACCTACGTGGCCAAGGAGCGGCTGGCCGAAGTCGGCGGCGGGGATCGGGTCAAGGTTCATGACGACCGGGAGGTGCTGGTCACCGATGGCGACCTCTCGATGACGGTGGAGAAGGGGAAGATAACGATCGTGGCCAAGAAGAACCTGTCGCAAACCTCGGATAAGGACGTGGAGATCAAGGCGACCGGTCGTATCACGATCGAGGCGAACGAGGAGATCGTGCTGGCCGTCGCCCATTCGAAGATCAAGCTCGGCCTGGAGGGGGTGACCATCGAGGGGCCCGAGATAAAGGGGCTGGCAGTGGGCAGGCTTCAACTGGCGGGAGCGACCATCACCATGAACTGAAGAGGTTCGAGGTGGGGGCAGCGTCTCGAGTGACGATCGGTCGTCCGGCGTCGGGCCTGGCGACCGGATGGTGAGGCCCGGATGAACGCAGAACGAGCAGTGAAACGTGGCAGGGTGCTGCGCGCGGCCGGGGTGGTCGTGAAGGGTGTCGTGGCGTGTCTTGTCCTGGGGGCGGTGGGTGCATGCGGACCGCTCCACCTGACCGTGGTCGGCGGGCATTGCCTGAACGCCTCTCTCGAGGACTGTCTGCACGCGAGCGACCCTGTTGCCGTGTCCAAGTCCGCCGACCTTCGTATCTACCAGTTGACTGCCCCGGTCGACCTTCAACTGCTCGATTACCAGTCTCTCTTGGCGGAGAAGACCCCGGTCCTGGACCGGGCCGAGAGTTCTCACCTGGATGTCACCGTGCTCCCCGGGGAGACGGTGGCTGTCGAGATTCCGCGGGAAGAGAAGGTCCGATACCTCCTGTTTTTCTTCCAGGGACGCGAGCAGGGGGGCGAACGGGCGTGGCTTCGTCTCGTCCGCTTCCCGTTGCTCGGCCGCCGAATGATCGTGGAACTGGACGGGTTTTCGGTTTCCGTAGAGAGGAGGAAGTAGCGTTGAAGCCTCTAAGGGTTTCCTGGAGTGAAGGGATGTTTCTCGGCCCGCAGCACCTGCAGGTCTGGGACCGCCATCATGCCGGCGTCTTGCACGCCCGGCTCAGGGCGATCCAGCCCCTGGAGTGGGGGTTGTTGGCCTGTGTCGTCGACGAAGAGGCGTTGACCCACAACGAGTTTTCGGTGAAGCGCCTGGAGTTGGTGTTCAAGGACGGGCTGCACGTGTCCGCTCCCGACCCGCACCCCTTGCCTCCATCGCGGCCCCTGCCGGTCGAAGGGAGCCTCGAGGCGCTCGAGGTATCGGTTGCGGTCCCCGCCTTTCGCGATGGAGTACCGGCCGTGCGTCGTGGAGGCCGGGACGTGGATGCCCGTTTCGTCGAGGCGGTGGTGACCGTGGCCGATGAATCGGACCCGGGAAACACCGAGGATGTCCCGGTGGCCCATGCCAACCTGAGGTTCGTCGTATCCGGAGACCCCACGGAAGGCCTGGAGATGCTGCCTGTCGCGCGACTCAAGCGGACGATGACCGGAGGATTCGCCCTCGATGACGCCTTCATTCCTCCCCTTCTCGCCATCGATGCCACGCCTCACTTTCCCAGGCTGTTGAACCAGACATACGCCAGGATGGTCGAGCGTATCGACGAGTTGACAGCGGAGCAGGCGGACCGTTTCGGGCAGCGTTCTCTGACCCAGGAAGAGCAGCTCGCCTTCTGGTACCTCTCGGTTCTCAACGGCGCGCTGCCCCGGGTGCGGCACCTGCTCGAGTTGCCTCGAGTGCATCCCGCGGTAGCGTTCGGGGAGTTGGTGAGCCTTGCCGGCGCGTTGACGTCGTTCGTGCCCGGCGAAGAGGCTGCGAGGAACCTCCCCACCTATGCACACGACGCCATGACCCAGCGTGCCGGTGCCCTCGAGGAGGCCATCGAGCGGCTGCTGTCCACGATGTTCACCCGCCGTTGCGTGCCGGTTCGGCTCGAGCATGCCCGGCGTTTCATCTGGAAAGCCGACCTTGCGCCGGAACTCATCGAGAAGGCGCAGCTCATCCTCTGCGTGCAGAGTGCGCAGATCGAATCGAATCCCGGATGGTTCACCGTGCACGCCAAGGTGGGCGCGTCGGACAAGATCGACCACCTGATTGCGCGCCGTCTCGCCGGGGTACGTATCGAGCACCTTCCGCGTCCGCCCGCCGCCGTGCCGGTGAGGTCCGATGGGCAGTACTTCAAGATCGACCGGGAGGGGGACGACTGGGCCGAGGTCGTACGGTGTGGGGGCGTGAGCGTTTTCGTGCCGAGGCTCGGAGACGACAAGGTGACGCTCGAGCTTCTCGCCGTCCAGGCGTAGAGAGGGTGACCATCGTGGAAAAGTCTTCGTCACCATCGTTGGAACGGGTTTTCGACGCCTACGTCGACTTCGTGCTGTTGGGGGGGCGGCTCAGGCGGGGAGCCGTGCCCGCCGGTGACCCGTTCGAGCTGCAGAAGACGCTCCAGGCCGAGTTGGCTGTCGCCCGAAGGCGCTGCGAGGGCGAAGTCGGTGCGGACCTTCTCGACCGGATCGAGTATGCCGTGGTGGGGTTCCTGGACGAGTCGGCGCTGAGTAGCGGTGACGCCGTGTCCGAGTGCTGGCGGGCTGGGACGCTCGAGGGGGTTCTCTACGAGACCGGGATTGCCGGGGAGTTGTTCGAAGACCGGCTCGACGAAGCGTTGGAGAACCCCACCTCGTCCGAGCCGTTCCTGTTGATCTGCCTGTTGTGCCTCCTCGAGGGGTTCCAGGGAGAGCTGGCCAGGGATCCTGATGCCGAACGGCAGATCGGGCGCAAGATAGCGGACATCCACGCAGCGCTCCGGCGGGCCGTGCCACCCGTGGAGCCGGTGAGCGAGGGGGTCGTCCGCGCCGAGCGTGCCAGCGAGGGCTTCGTCCCGCCGTTGTGGCTGGTCCCGGTCCTGGGGCTGTGCGTGCTCCTGGTCGCCGCCGTGGTTCTCTGGTCGATGTCCGGGAGCGCGGTCGACGCCTTCGCGCTCGAGTTGACTGCTGCGGAGGCGGGGCACTGACCGATGAAACGTATCCTGCTTCTGTTGTTGGCTCTTCTGCTATTCGCCGCCTTTCTCGTGGGGCTCTACTACCTGCTGCCATTCGGGGAGGGTCCGGATGCGTCCCGGCACCGGCTGATAACCACGGCGATCACCGGTTCAGTGGTGGTGCTCGTGCTGGCGCTCCTGTGGGTTCGGAAGCTCCTCGCGTCGCTGAAGCTCAAGGCGGCCGTGAGCGGGGAGGGCAACGCGGAGCAGGGCGGCGAGACCGAGGAGTACGCCGAACTCGAGAGGCAGTTCCAGCGGGCCGTGGCAACCCTGGGATCGAGCAAGGGGGGCGGGCTTCGGGCGAGCCTGGCTCTCTACCGACTCCCCTGGTTCGTGTTGGTGGGGCCGCCCAACGCCGGGAAATCAACCGCATTGCGCGTCTCCGGCTTGCGGTTTCCACGATCCCAGGCGGTCCAGGGTATAGGCGGCACCCGGAATTGCGACTGGTGGTTCTCGCCGGAGGCGATCTTCCTCGATACCGCCGGCCGGTACGCTCGAGAGTTCGAGGACGAGGCGGAATGGTCGGCGTTCCTCGATCTCCTGTTCGAACACCGCAGGCGAAGGCCCATCGACGGCATACTGGTCATGGTGGGGCTTGACGAGGTGCTGCCACTCGGACCGGGCGAGCTGGACGAGCTGGCCGACACGCTTCGCGAGCGCATCCTGGAAGCCTACACCCATCTTCGCGTGCGAGCCCCCTTGTTGCTCCTGGTCACGAAGGTGGACCTCATGGAGGGCTTCGACGCCTGTTTCGGCAAGCTCGACCCGCGGGAACGGGAACGCGCCTGGGGCTTCGCGCTCCGGGACAGCCCCGCGGCGCCAGACGCCTTCTCCCTGATGCTCGAGTCTCGGTTCGGAGAACTCGTCTCCAGGGTGGAGCAGTTCGTCCTCCACCGGACGTTATCGGTGAAGTCGCCTACAGAGTTGGAGCAGGTGGTGGCCTTTCGCCGTCACCTCTCCCGGGTCGCCAAGGCGTTGACTCGGTTCACCTCGCGCCTGGCCGAGCCCCTGGGGGGCCAGATCTCTCCGTATCTCACGGGGGTCTACCTGCTGAGCAGCCAGTGCGGGGACCAGGGGGCGTTGCCCATGACCGACGCGGTGGAGCAACGTTTCGCCGTACCGTGGCCCGGACGGTTCGACGGTGACCCCGCCGAGCGCCCCGCCGGGCCGTGGTTCGTCAGGGCGCTGTTCGCCAACGTCATCGTGCAGAAGCTCGCCGCCATCACCTACCGGCGCGCCCGCACCACGGCCGCCCGCAGGTTTCGGGTCGCTGTCGTGGTCGCGACGTTCATTTTCGTCGCCGCCATGTCCGGGCTCATGGGCGCCGGGTTCCAGAAGACCCGGATCGGAGTCGACCGTGCTCGCCAGGCCTACCTGGCGTTGAAGTACGGCTCGAGCGACGGGGAGGGCGGCGCGCTCACCGAGCTGCAGCACCTCGAGGCGTTCCGCCGCACGCTCGATCGCATGGCATCGGTCGCGTTGCGTCCCGGCAACTATGGCGTCGTGGTGGCCCAGCTCGATCGTGTCTATTAAGCGCGGCTCGAGGAGGCCATCCTGGATCCTGTTGCCAGGCGGCTCGAGCAGCAGCTCGCGCTCGCCGCCCGTTGGACCCCGGAGGCCGACACGGAAGATTTCCGATTGTTCGAGCGCTACTATCAGATTCTGGAGACCGGTCTTGCCCTTGGAGGAGGCGGCTGCTATCGAAAGGACTTCGGGCTCGCCTCTCGCCTCGAGCAGGAATGGAAGACCGCGACGGGAACGAAAGATGTCTCGTTGTATGGCAACCTGTTCGACGATGTTGCTGCGCGGGTCGGCAAGCCGAGCGGGGTACCGTGGATCGAGCTGGATGAGGGGCTGGTCACTCGAGCGCGTGGGGGTCTCTCCCGTGCGAACCTTGCCGTTCGTGCCTATCAGCGCGTTGTGAATGCGTTGACCTTGCCCTCCGCCCCCGCCCTGAACCTGGGCGTGACTCGTGTTTCTCGACTGGATGGACTGTACCGGGAGGAGGCCTGCCGGGCCTACCGTGACGCCCTGTCGAACGCGCGGTTCGAAGGTGACAGGGATTGCGTCCTGAACATGGAACTTCCTTACCAGGCGAGGGACCCGGATGCCCTGTGGAACCAGTACAGCAGCAGGTATCTCCTCTTCTGGCAGGACTGGCTCAACCACTGGGAACTTCGAGACCCTCCGCGTTCTCTCGCCGAAGTCTCGGTCGTGCTCGCCAACCTGTCCAACACGCGGGACTCGGACATCGTTGACGTCCTCAGGCAGGTCGGTGGTGTCGACAATCGCACGTTGTCCTTGCCTGGCGGCACCGATGTCTCGCTGCCCCCGGGATCCAGCGCGTGCCGGGCGTTGGTCGCGCGCTTCCTGCCCTATCCCACCATGGTGGACCCGAACGCCAAGGAAGCGGGCCCGGCCGCAGAAGCGCTCAAAGACCTCATGGCCGCGCTCGACCTGTTGCGGTTGAAGCTCGCCGAACTCACCGAGGACCCGACCGCGGTGCAGCCTGTGCTTGCCCTGGTGCAGAGCACGGCGAACGGCGATTCCGAGCTGACTCGAGCGATCGACCTGGCGCGCAAGTTCGAACAGAGTGCCGGAGAGGGCAGTCCCCTGGCTGCCGGGCGGGTCCGGGCGATCGTGCAGGAGGTGGTGCAGGGCGCCTGGACCCTGGTGCGGTCTCGAGCGCAACGGCACCTCGAGACCACGTGGCGAAGAGATGTCTGGGCCCGGTGGCGGGACGTGGGGAGTCGGTATCCGTTCACCCCCGGCGCTCCGAACGTGGTGTCCTGTGCCGAGGTGGAGGCCGTGGTCGGCGGTGGTGATTCGCTGCTATCTCGGTTCATCGACACCGAACTGGGCCGGTTCGTGGTGGACAGTCGCGCGGGGCGATTGGAAGCGAAGAGAGGCAGGCTTGGACCGGCCCTGTTGTTTTCCACTGATTTCGTGGAAGCGGTCGAACGAATTCGGCAGTCGTTCGCTCGAGCCAACTGCGTCTCGGACCCGCCTGGGAGCGTTCGGCCCCAGTTGGCCCCCGGGAGCCGTTCCAACCGGGTGAGTGCTGTGCGCTTCGAGAGTGCGGGCACCTGTTGGAGTTTCCGCATGAGCAGCCGGGCAGGGGCGGAGTGCACGGCTTTGAGGGATGGGGTCACCCTGGGGGTGGTCGTTGGGTCCGGACCGCGCGCCACCTCGGAAACATTGTACCATTTTGAAGGTCCCTGGGCGTTCGAGCGGCTTCTCGAGGCTGCGGAGACGGAGTTGCGGGATCGGCGATCATTCTGTTGGAAGGTCGATGCGACCCAGCAGCCTGTCGGCTGGGAGGCGACGATATGGCTCGAGTTTCCGGTAAAAGTGTTCGAGGGTCGCATGGGGGTCGATGTACTCCGGAGAATCCGGGTGCCGGAAGAAATCTTCATCGGAAATGGGACCGGGAAGTAGGTGGCCGGTGGGCGGTGGGCCATGACGAGCACCCGTCTGCGCCACGGCATGACGGCCGGACATCTTCTCGAGGGGAGAACGTGAAAGAAGAGCGTGATGTTGCCACTGTCGGGTGCTTCGGAAAACTCCCAGACAGAGGGGATTTCTTCCGTTTTCGCCAACACCAGCCGGCCGCCATGGCCTTCGATACCTGGGTGCGCCACGGCATGCATGTCGCCCGCAAGCGTCTAGCCGCGGATTTCCGGGAAGCCTACTCGAGGGCGGCGCCGTATCGTTTTCAACTGACTCCAGCCAGCAGCGGCCAGACGTTGGCCGGGGTGATCGCCTTTTCCCGGGACAGGCATGGACGAGAATATCCCCTGGTTTGCTTCGCGACATCGGCACAGGTGGGCGGTGGAGAAGCGTCCATGCGTATTGTCGACGCGAGCGCCTTCTTCCACGTCGCGGAGGCGTTGCTGGTCGAGGCGGTGCGCGGGCTGCCCGCATCGGAGTTGAGTGCGGCGCTTGGCGGCCTGGGAGCCTACCTGGTGCCCGGCCGGGCGACCCAGAGGGCGTTCAGGGCGTTTCTGGGCAACACGCCGGTATCGACCAGGTGGAGTACGTCGGTCCTGTTGGAAGCCGTGGCTGCGGTGGCCGCGCGCCGTCGTTCCGTGCCACGGTTGTGGCAGTGGGGGATCCAGATCCCCTTGGACGGGGGTGAAGCCGAGATCGAGTGGGAGGTGGCGTTCTGGACACAGTTCCTGGTCAACCTCGGCGGGGCGCGTTCGTTGCAGCCGGCCCTGTTCTGGACTACCCGTTCCGGCGAGGGGCAGCGGCCCGAACTGTGGTGCTTCTTCCGGGAGCCGTCCCCCCGGCTTCTGGGTGCCTTCATCGGCGGTATCATGACGGACCTCGACGTCGTGACTCCGGGACGAGGCCACATTGGAGAGCCACGGCTCGACCCGCACGTGGTGCAACTGGCGAATCCGGACCTCACCTTGGGACAGGTCCTGGATGTCTCTTTCCATATCGGGCGCGGACCACGGTCGCGTGTTCGAGCCGGCCATTGAGCAAGGAGAACACGGTCTTGAGCGGGCTTCGGATCAGATTCCTGGACGGGCCTCGAGCCGCCGAGCCGGAAATGGCTTTCGAGGGCGTGGAACAGGTGATGATCGGTCGAGGTGTCGATTGTCATGTTTTGTTGCCGATGCCCGAGGTCTCCCACCATCACGCCACGTTGCTCCACAAGGGGGGGCGGTGGTCCGTGGTGGATTCGAGCCGGACCGGCACCTGGGTGAACGGCCGGCGCGTGACCGCGGAGCACGCCGTGGCGTTCGGCGACCGCCTGACGATCGGTTCCCAGACGCTCGTTCTGCTTCCTCCCAAGGGCGCAATCAACCCCGGCCCACCCGAGGGGGTGGCCCGCCAGCGCCACATCGTTCGGGACGACTCCCCAGGCAGCGTGACCCGAATCGTTCCTCGGGCCGCCCGGCCCCGTTCGTCCGGCGGTGCGGGGCACGACGGCGTGTCCGGTGTCCCCGAGGGAGAACTACCGAGGCCCGAAGCGCTGGATGACCTCCCGAGGTCGGTGATCGTCTACTGGTACATTCATGCCTGGCGAATGTACCGTCAGGCCGTATCCCGGCTCGCCGGGCGCGAAAATGGGTCCGCCCTGGTCCGGCAGGCAGAACGGCAGGCAGAACGGCAGGCAGAACGGCTGCAGAAGGCGCTCGAGGACGCCGGAGAGCGTGAAAGACGCCTCGAGCAGCGGATCCACGGCCTGGAAGCGGACCTGGCAGCGGCGGGTGAACGGCTGAGTGCCCTCCAGGCGGAGCGCGCGGGGGAGGCGAACCCGGGGTCGCCCACTCCCGCTTCCCCGGGAGCGGCATTTCAGGCGTCGGGCGGGCAGACCGCTGTCGTCCCCTCGAACATGATGCCCGCCGGAGGAGCCGCGGAGGGAGCGGCGGAGCAGGTGGCCCAGTTGCAGTCGGACCTCAAGGAGTTCCAGACGCTCGTCAACAAGCTCGCCGACTTGCTGGGCAGCGAGTTGATCGCCCGCAGCGGCGCAGCCGACGTGATGGGCGAGATGAGTGCCATGTTGCTGTCGATGGAGTACCTCCTGGATGGGATCCTCCCCAGGGAGCCGTAGCTGTTCGCTCTGTCGATGGTGTTCCATGGCGAACGGACACCCGGCGCCACCGGGTTCCGTCCTGCAGCGGCGTGAAGGGTGCCGGTCACCGCGAGCGGCGATAGATGTCGAACGCACCGATGGTCGTCTCGAGGCGATAGTTGGCCTCGAGGAACGCCTCGACCCGAGGTACGACCCGGAGCAGGTCCGCGGTATTGCCGCGTCTGCCCGTCATCCATGCGGCCGACCCCTTGCGTGACACCACGAAATAGGCTGGCCGGCTGGCCTCGAGGTCGGAGAGAAGGGTGGCACGCCAGCTCTCCGGAGACCACCTGGCAGCAATCGGGTAGTGGTAGATGAAACGGGACGCGGGGCGGCACCCGGACTCGAGGTAGATGGGCGGCTCGAACCCCCACACAAACAGAGTGTCCTGTGGCTCGACTCGTTGCCCGATGTATCGCCCCGCCACAACGTCCTCCGCGAAGTTGTAGCTCTCCGCTGAACTGGCCCTGAAAAACTGCTGGTAGTAGGTCACGTCGTCCATGCGCCCATCGAGCCGCGCCGCGAGCCACACCGTGCTGGCGAAAGGGCGTGCCACGTCGAGCGGGAGACCGAGGACCGAGACCACGACGAGGCACGCGGTTGCTGTCCGGCGAAGCCCAGCGTTCGAGACGCCACGGACCGCCTCCCAGGACAGGGCGAGACCGTGGCCTCCCAGCAGTGCCAGTCCAGGAAGGCAGGCCATCCAGTGGTAGCGGTAGAACTTGAACTGGACCACCGTCATCAGGACACCCGCGCCAAGCAGCAGCAGGGGCACGGCCAGCCGTCGCAGCCGGCCACGGGTGGCCTCGAGGAGGACGGCGCCCCCACCGGCCGCCGCGAGCAGCGGCACGGACCACAGGTTCCTGTGCGCCAGCACGATACCGTCCGAAACCAGGGCGCCGAGAGGAGGTCTGCCGCTCCAGGCCAGTCTCGGCGCCCACACGAGCAGGGTCTCCACGAACATTCTGCCACCCCCGGCCAGGAAAAAGTAGGCCGTGGTCACAGCGATGGGCACGACGCTGCCCACACCCAACGCCAGGAGCAGCACGACATGTCGCCGCTCGACCTGGCCACGGAAGTCCACGTGCAACGAGAGGATACCCAGGAGGACGAGGAGGAACAGGGCGGCTGGCAGCTTGAGCAGGACGGCCGCGCCCAGGAGTAGGCCCGCAAGCAAGGCTCGAGAGGCATCACGGGGCCACCCCTGGTGCCACCGTCCCGGCGTTCCGTTGGCTCCGGCCTGCGTCGCTTGTGTGCCCAGGGCGTCTGCGAACAGGATTGCAGCCCCAACCACAAGGAGTCCCGTCATCCCGTCCGTCTGGCCCATCTCCCACGGCGGCTGAATGACCACGTGCACCCCGTAGAGAAGCGCCGCGGCCACGCCCGTCCGGCGTCCCAGGCAGCGGACGCTCAGACCGTACAGGGCGGCGCAGGTGCCGAGGGTCCACGCCAGGTCGAGCAGGCGGATCGACAGCCAGGTGTGCCCCATGACGGCTCGAGCCAGCCCGTAGATCAAGAAGATGGCGCGCGGCTTGACGTCCCAGCGGTCCAGGTAGGGCAGGAAGCCTTGGAACCAGCCGTCTCCCACCATGGCGAAGGTGGCCTGGTCCACGCCTGGTGGGTAGGCGAGCGTGGGGATGCCCAGCAGCACGACCGGGAGCATGGCCAGGAACAGGCCTCGAGTCCACGCCGACCCGGGTTTCTCCTGGTGTCCGGCTTCGTCCTGGGGTCGTGGCACGGCCCCGTCCGGGGCGTCCGTGTGCTTTCCATGTCTTGTCTGTTCGGTCACCTCTCTCCTCCCGGTTCGCCCCGGCTTCATGCTGTTGCCGGCGGGGCGAGACCGAACCATGCCCGGGTGCCCGTCCGTGCGGGAGGGTAGCCAGCCCATTCTCTTGGCAGGCGCCACGCGCCCCTCGTCGCGATCGTTGTCCATGCCGCACGCGGAACCGGCGATCGCGTCACTTGCCGGGGATGGTCTCGACGCGGATGATGTTGTCGATCGGTATCGGAAACGTCATGGCGCCCGAATCGAAGAACTGGTCCACCGTCACTTCTCCAGCCGTGAGACGCCTGGGGACCGCTTTCACCTTCGTGCCGTCGCGCAGGTAGAATTGGAGCGGCTGGCCGTAGTATTTCCTCAAGTCCGCGATGGGGACCGGGACGGGCGGCGGTCCCGGTGGGGGTGATGACGAACCTCTCTCCCCGTCCGCCTGCCCTGTTGGGCGGGGTGCGGGGGAACGACTCCCGGCCGTGTCGTCCACCAGGGCGATGGCGTCGTCGGGCAGGGTCACGAGCGAGGGCCAGCGCCGGAACCTGCCGTCCTGAATGGCGATATCGGAGGTGAGTTGTGCGAACCATTGATCGAGCGCGGAACCGTGCCCTCCTGGGCCGGGTTGTCCGTCGATCCCGTGGGAGACCAGCCGGTAGCCGCTGCCGCCGTTCTTCACTTCCACTGCGAACGGGCGTCCCCACGCATCCACTTCGGGCAGGTCCGTGCCCGTGAACGCCTCGAGCTGGGCAACGAGGTCCTCGAGATCGTGCGCCGTGGGGTAGGCCTGCTTGGCCTGCTTGTAGCGTTCCAGGTCTCGAGCGAGGGCATTCATGATGTCCACGGTCGCCTGCTGCTTTGTGGCCCAGTTTCGTACCACCCTGCCGGCGTAGACGGTTGCGGCCGGGATGGCGATCGCGGACAACGCCGTGAGCCCGACCGAGAGAGTCACGACCGCCCTGGTGAAGGGGCCCGCCCGGGTGCCGGCCTCGATCTGGCGGCGCCGGGAACGGGGAAGTTCGGCAAGGTCGCCTCCGGAGAAGAGTTGTCTTGTTTCGGGGCGAACGAGGTAGAGGATCACGACCGCGGAAAGCAGGGTCATCAACGGGAACCCCAGCAGGCCCGGGACTGCGAGCACGATTTGCATCATGCGTGCCCAGGGCCTGAGCTTCCAGAGTCCGTGGGCCATGGCCGCGGTCAGTGCGGCGAGTCCGACCAGGCAGGCGTAGACGTGGGCGAGGGGAAACGGAAAGGGGAGGGGCAGCGTCGGCGGCACCTGCGTGCGCAGGACCACTACCACGCAGATGGACAACAACGCGATCAAGGCGTTCTGCCAGCCGAGCAGCGTGACGACCAGGGGCCGGCCGATGGTCTCCCCGGTGTGTGTGGCGTCGAGCAAGAGTGCACGGCATTTCTGGCAACGCAGGGCCTGGGCCTTGTTGGCCGATCCGCACGCTGGGCAGGAGACCTCGGTCACGGTCTCGATCGTGAAAGAGGGTGGGGCCGGGGAACGCCGCGAGGTTCTCCCTCGATCCGCGCCGCCAGCAGCCGTGAGCGGATCGAAGGTGGCGCCGGTGTAGCGTGATTTCAGGGGACCGTGGCTCATCGGAACATCGGCGGGTTTGGCCTGGTGGGCGGCAAACGGTGCGCGGGGCCTCGAGGCGCCGGCAACGGGGCTGGGCGTCTCGTGGCGGGGCGAAGAGGGATCGATGCCTCCCGCCGGCCTGGGCGGGGCCGCGTGGGGTGCCAGTCCACCCGTGCGGGAGACCGACGCGATGAAGGGTCGCTCGCAGCGTGTGCAGAGGACCTCGCCGGCGGACTGTTCCTTGGGGATGGTCATCACGGTCCCGCATGCAGGGCAGGCGCAGGAAACATCCATCGTGCGATCTCCCGTGTTCTCGGTTCGTGGGTTCCGCGGTCCATTCTAGAGCGTTGGCCGGCGGATGTCGAGGGCGGGGGATCGGGTATCGGGTCAAGGTGCGGGGAATCCTGTTTTGCGAGATCCTGCACGAACTATCGAGCAGAGCAGCGGGATCGAAACCCGTGGCTTGGGACGGGGGGGAGCCGCGCCGGCCCCGACCCGTGTTCGGATCCTGACGTTCTCCACGTCCGCGACTGTGCCGGTGCCTCATGGTCGCCGTTCTCTTTCTTCTGGTCGCCGGTCTGTTCTTGGAATGACGCAGCACGTCGCGACCACGGCCATGAACGCGCGGGCTGGAACGCTTCCGAAGTCGGCACGAAGCGTACTACGCGGCCGACGCCAGATTCTCACGAATGAACCTTGGATGGCGGGCTGCTATTCGCAGCAGGGCCAGCGCCGGTCCTTCGGGGCGACGGCGCCCCTGCTCCCAGTTGCGGAGCGTATGGACGCTAATCCCGAGCGCTTGCGCGAAGGCTCTTTGCGTCAACCCTGTGAAGCGTCTGACGGCGGCGACATCGTCACCCGTTTCGATCTTTCCCTGGATAATCCGCTCACGTCGACTTCGCCGGATGGAACGCGCGAAGTCCTGCTCGGTCAGTTCGGGCACGTCATTCATCGTTGCATCCCCAGATGTCGATAGTACATGTCAGTTTCCCTGGCAGTGGCCCAACGGGCGCTGATGATTCGTATCGTTCCTTCCTGCCTTTCCGTCCAGACAACGAGCACAACCCCCTCCGAAATCGGCCCAACTGCGATGAAACGATCCTCCCGGTCGGAGTGGGCCTCGTCATAGATCTCCAAACAGTCCGTCTCGGAGGACAGCAGTTCGCGTGCTTGCTCAAAACTCAGGCCATGCCTGGCCTGGTTCGTTCTGTCCTTGGATGGATCCCACTCGAACTTCATGCTTCCAGTATACTCTTGTCGAAAAGTAAGTCAATGGCTTACCCTGCTCTCGAGCGTTGCGCATGCCCTGAGCGCTTCACGCAGTCGCGTATGGCCTCCATGTCCAGCATTCGTTTCTGGTCTCACCAGTCTTGGCACAGAACGCGAGGTCCCGCGAGCCGCTCCAGCAGGGTCGTTCGTTCCCACCTGCCTCTGCACGAGTCTATTTCCTTGCCGTGTTCTTCCGATCGTGCGTATCATGGAGACGATGACATTTGTGGTAAACGAGAGGTACATACTGCGCCGCACCCTTGGGGGAGGAGGGATGGGCCGCGTGTACCTTGCCGAGGACATGCGACGTGAAGGGCATTTCGTCGCGTTGAAGACGGCGATCGATGGTGTCGCGGGGGCGCCGTCGGAGCACCTGGCACGGGAGTTCCTCACGCTCGCGGACCTGTCCCATCCCAACCTCGTGCAGGTGTACGACTTCGGACACGTCAGGAACTCCGACGGGGTGCCGCTTCCGGGCACGCCGCCCGGCATATTGGCACGGGGGAGTCCGTTCTTCACGCGCGAGTTGGTCATTGGCGTGCCGCTGCTGGACGCTGCCGGTGACCTCCCGATGTCCACGCGCATCTCGCTGATGTTGCAGCTTGCCGAGACGTTGGCGTACCTGCATCGGCAGCATTTGCTGCACCAGGATTTCAAGCCTGACAACATTCTTGTTTCAGACAGCAACGTGGCCGGCCGTGAGCCCCGGGTCAAGATCCTGGACTTCGGCCTCGCGGTGCCGAGGTCGGAAGCGTTGCGGGCGGTGGGGCACCTGCGCTACCTGGCGCCCGAGGTGGCGCTCGGCGCGGCCCCTGACGAGCGTTCGGAGCTGTACGCGCTCGGGTTGGTCTACTACGAGATGTTGGCAGGCGCTCCTCCTTTTCGTGGAGGGTCTGCCGCGGAGCTTGCCAGAGCCCACCTGGAGCAGGTGCCACCGCCGATGCCGGACGTGGTGCCTGCCCGGGTGCGGGCGGCTGTCAATCGATTGTTGAAGAAGGAGCCGGAGTCCCGGCCG
>JAJRTE010000268.1 GCA_024278455.1 Myxococcota bacterium | reverse complement strand
TACCGTCCGCTGTCCGAACTGGAGTTCAACCACGGCTACGCCGACCTGTTTCTTGCCCTGGACCACCGGTACCCGGACGCGCGGGTGTCGTGGCTGTTCGAGCTGAAACATCTCAAGTCGGACGCGAGCGAGGAGGCGGTGGAGGGGGCGCGGCGGAAGGCGCGGGCCCAGATCGACACGTACCTGGAGGATGTGGGGGTGCTCCAGCCGCTGATGGGAAATCGGGCCCTTCATGCCGCGACGGTGTTGCTTGTCGGCTCGAGGGATCTGCGGTGGTGGGTGGAGCGGAAGATCCCGGCGGTTCATCCCGCTTGCGAAGCCTCTGAGGATGCAACCGTGGACGGCATACGCCCCTGACGCGGTGGCCTACCGGAGTCGCGCACCACCACGGGCAGCGCACCTGTCCGGGGGGATGGCCTTGTCCCGCGATGTACCGGCGACTCGAGGGTGGTTCGCGTTCCTGGCAGGCCCCTTGCCAAGCCGCTGAAATCGTGCGATCCTGCTGCCGTCCCGAGAGCTGGGAACGGTGGTCGCGTCGAGGAGGGAGCGATGACGAGCGGATCGGTATGGAAGTGCTTGGCAGTGGGTTGCGTGGCAATCATGGCAGTGGCAAGGACGGCCACGGGTCTGGCGGACACGATCACGGTCGGCCCGGCCGGCGCGGACCACACCACCATCCAGGCGGCGATCGACGCCGCCGAACCGGGGGACACGATCGTTGTCGCTCCCGGGAACTACAATGAAAACCTGAACTTCAAGGGCAAGTCGATCATCCTCAGATCGAGCGGTGGGGCCACCGTGACGTCGATAATCGGGAACGCCTACACGTTCCAGCTTTCGAGTGCGGAATCCGCCGACACGGTCATCGACGGCTTTACCATCAGCACATTCAACTCGGCGATGTACCTGGTCGGTGCGAGCCCGCTGGTGAAGAATGCGATTTTCACAGGTTGCGCGGGGAACTACACGATCTACGCGAGCGACGGGGCCGCGCCCAGGTTCCAGAACGTCGTGTTCCAGAGAAACCGCACGACCTACACCGTCTACGGGCAGCGGGACGCAAACCTCACCTTCGATGGGTGTACGTTCGACGGCAACAGCGCCAACTACGGCGGGGGTATCTACGTCACGTCGAACGCGGTGGTCACGGTCCGGTCGTCGAACTTCACGAGCAACACCTCGGCCAACAACGGCGGCGCCATTTACGCCGCTGGTAGTGCCCAGGTGCTGGCCTCGAGCTGCATGTTCAGCGGTAACCACGCCAACAATGGCGGGGCGGTCCATCTCGAGACGGGGTGGGGGCGGCAGGTTCTGCGGGACTGCACGTTCAAGGAGAATTCGGCGGCCTACGGCGGTGCCGTGTATGCCCGAAACGTCTACCAGGGCTACTTCGCGGACAACGTGTTCCTCGGCAACACCGCTACATCTGACGGCGGCGCCATCTATGCGTACACCGGGAGCCATCTCGCCCTCTTCAACAACACCCTGGCCGGGAACGAAGCGACTCGAGGCGCAGGCGTGTTCGTGCACGACTCGACCGGCGTGCTGATGTTGCACAACATCGTCACCGACTCCCCGTTCGGGAACGGCGTGGCGACGAACAGCGAGAGTGTGCGGCTGCTCGCGTGGTATAACGATGTGTGGGGCAACGCGCCCGGCAACTATTCGGGTATCGCCGACCCGACCGGGCAGCGAGGCAACCTGTCGGTCGATCCCCAGTATTCGGCCTACGACGCCGGTGCGCCGGCGGAAGCGGACGTGACCCTGCTCGACTCGAGCCCGTTGATCGACGCCGGGTCCACCACCTTCGTGGACGCCGACGGGACTCCGGCCGACCTCGGCGCGGGCGGAGCGAACGACGACGTGGTCGACCTTTCGCAGCCGTTCGTGGTCTCGCTTCTCGGCGACGCCCCGTTCCGCACGATCAACGATGCCATTGACGCGGCGGGCGAGGGGGACACGATCGTCGTCGGGCCAGGTGTCTACTACGGCGATGTCAACTTCCGTGGCAAGGGGGTGACCGTCCGATCGGCCGTGGGCCCGGAGGCCACCGCCATCTCCGGCACCTCCTACGCCGTCACCTTCGCCTCGTCCGAATCTGCCGGCACGGTGCTCGAGGAGATGACCATCTGGTCCCTCGGTGGATACGGTATCTACACCAAGGACGCTTCGCCGACCCTGATCGACAACCACGTGCGCCTGTGTCGCGGCAGCTATGCCGCCTACCACAGCGGGGGCGCTCCGACCTACATCGGAGGGCGGTTCGAGAACAATATCACGAGCTATACCACCTACTTCGACGCCACGTCGCAACCGGTCTTGACCGGAGTCACGTTCCGGGACAACCGGGCATCGAACGGCGGCGCGATGACGCTGGTGGCGGGGTCGGATGCCACCGTCTCCGGGTGTGTGTTCGAGGGGAACGAGGCCACGTCGAACTACGGCGGGGCGATCTACACCAACGGCCGGCTCCAGGTGTCGGGCTGCGTGTTCAGGCGCAACGAGGCACGCAACGGCGGGGCCATATACACGGACACCTCTACCCCCTCGGTCCTCATCAGGGACTCGAGCTTCGCCTTCAACGCCGCCACAAACGGCGGGGGCCTGTTCCTGGCCGGAGTCCTCCAGGGGCACGTGATCGACAACGTCTTCATGGAGAACGAGGCCACCACCGACGGGGGAGGTGTCTACACGTCGAGCTACGCCCACACTGCCTTCATCAACAACACGTTGGTGGGTAACTACGCCATCAGGGGCGCCAGCCTCTTCGCCAACACCAACTCCGACTCCCTCTTTTTGCAGAACATCGTCGCCCACGCCCAGTCCGGGGAAGGCCTGTATACCGTGGAACGGAAGGCTCGAGCCCTCGTGCGATACAACGCCTTCTTCGAAAACGAGGGGGGCGACTTCGGCGGGGCGATGGGGGACCTCATCGGCACGGGCGGAAACCTGTACGCCGATCCGGGCTTCGTCGCCTACTCCCTCGACGGCGACGATTCGAACGACGAGTTGACCCTGGCCGAAGACAGTGCGATCATCGACGCCGGGTTGCCCGAATTCCTCGACGAGGACGGATCGGTCGCGGACCTGGGGGCCGGCGGTGGGGACGACGACCGTCTCGTCTCCGGAGGGGATCTGCAAGTATCTCCGCTCGACGGCGCAGACTACCATTCCCTCGTCGCCGCCGTCGCCGCCGCGTCGTCAGGAGAGCGTGTTCTCGTCTACCCAGGCGTCTACTATGGAGATGTCAGCTACGGCGGCGCCGACGTCGAGGTCAAGGGCGTGGTCGGCCCCGATGCCACGGTGATCGTGGGCGCCAGCGTGGGCGTCGACTTCAGGCTGTCGGAAGGGGCCGGCGCGGTCCTCGACGGCGCCACCGTCTGGACCAAGGGCAACTACGGCCTGTACACCTACAACACGTCGCCCCAGTTCCGCTCCGTACACGTGCGGTTCTGCTACGGCTCCTACGCAGCCTACCACAAAGGGGGGGCTCCGTCCTACACCGATGTGGTGTTCGCCGACAACGACGCGACCTACACCACCTACCTCGATGGAGAGACGTCCCTCGAGGTCGCCGGGAGCCGGTGGTCCGGCAACCGCTCGAATCACGGTGGCGGGTTGTACGCCGTCAACGGTGCCGATGTCCGCCTGGCAGGGTCCACGTTCGAAAGCAACGCGGCCAGGTCCAACTACGGAGGCGCCATCTATGTCTACCGTTCCTCGCTCCTGGCCGAGGATTCTCGTTTCGCGGACAACACCGCCGCTACTGCCGGTGGCGCACTCTACGTGGACGCCTCGGGCTACGACGACGAACAGGTGACCTTGCGGAGTTGCACCCTCTCCGGCAACCAGGCCGCAAACGGCGGGGCACTGTTCGCCCAGAACTGCAACCTCCACGTGGTCGATTGCGTGATAGCGGGAAACATCGCCGACTATGGGGGCGCAGCTTTCGCCAACAGCGGGGCTCGAGCGACCTTTCTGAACGACACGATCGTGGAGAACCAGGGCGGTCTCGGCGGCGGACTGAACCTGGCCGACAACACCAACACCTTGATCGCCAACACCATCGTGGCGTTCAACGAAGGCGGCTACGGGATCAACGGCAACTCGAGGACGACCCGGCTCCTCGTCTCCTACTCCGATCTCTACGCCAACGAAGGGGGCAACTACGGGGGCGCCCTCATCGACTGGACCAACCAGTATGGCAACGTCAGTGTCGATCCAGCGTTCGTGTCCTACACCCAGAACGGCGATCCGGACGACGACGACCTCACGCTGCGGGTATCGAGTCCCCTCATCGACAAGGGCATCCCCGGGCTACCGGACGCGGACGGCTCCACCTCGGACATGGGCGCTGGCGGCGGCGACGACGACTACCGCGACCCGGCCTACACCCTCTACGTCTCCCCGCTGTTCGACAGTCCGTACACTCGAGTCACCCAGGCGGTGGATGCCGCCTCGAGCGGGGATCGTATCGGTGTGTACCCGGGGATCTATTACGGGGACATCGACTTCGGCGGCAAGGATGTCGCCATCGAAGGGGTGTTCGGCAGGCGAAGCGCCGTGCTCGTCGGGGCCGCGAAGACCTTGACCGCGACCCGGGGCGAAGGATCGAGCGATGCGCCGGTCCAGGTTCGGGGCCTGGCTCTCTGGTCCATGGGCTCCCACGGAGTCAACGTGGTCAACTCCCACCTGCGCCTCGAGGATTGCAGTGTCCGCTACTGCTACAGCTCCTATGCCCTCTACGCCGAAGGGGGGACGCTCGATCTGGACAGGAGCCTGGTCGAATACAACGCACCCTCCTACACCGCATACTACACCTCGGGCGCGACCGGAGCGATGGTCGGCACCACTTTCCGGTTGAACACCAGTTCGCACGGTGGCGCGATCTTCGCGACCTCGAGCGTTCTGGATATCCGGGACGGTCACTTCCTGGACAACCACGCCACGAGCCACTATGGGGGCGCGATCTACGCCGCTTCGTCGACCTTGTCCGTGGACAACACCGTGTTTCAGTACAACGGGGCGAACTACGGCGGGGCCCTGTACCAGGACGGGACGGCATCCGTGCTGACCAACAATGCCTGGTCATACAACAACGGGGTTCGCCACGGCGGAGCCATCTACGCCTTCCGGGGCAGTGTCACCGCGACGAACAATCTCTTTGCAGCCAACGAGACCGGCGGCTACGGCGGCGTCGCCTACGTCTACTCGAGCGAGGACGACGACTATGTGAACAACAATTTCATCGGCAACACTGCCAGCCGGGGCAGCGCGTTCTACGTCCATTCGAGCACCCTGGATCTGGTCAACGATATCATCGGATACCACGCAAGCGCCGAAAGCGTGTACCTCGAGGCCAATGCCACCTACAGCATCGCCTACTGTGATTTCTACGCGAACAACCAGGACGTGGGTGGCGCACTCAGCACACCGCCCATGACCAACCTTCCGGAAGACCCCACATTCGTGCGTTTCACCGACGACGGCGACCCGCTCAACGACGACTACCACCTGGCCTCCGACAGCCCGCTCATCGACGCCGGCCACCCCGACATGACCGACAGCTCTGACGGCTCGAGGGTCGATATCGGCATGTACGGGGGCGCCGGGGGACCGGTCCTCGACAACGACGGCGACGGCTACACCACCGCCAGCGGCGACTGCGACGATGCCGACGCAACCACCTTTCCGGGGGCCTGGGAAATCCAGGACGGCCGCGACAACGACTGCAACGGGATCGCCGACGACCCCTACCTGGACCAGGATGGCGACGGATACTCCCCCGCCGAAGGGGACTGCGACGACACCGAGCCCCACCTCAACCCGGCGATGGCAGAACTCTGCGACGGCGTCGACCAGGACTGCGACGGCACCGTCGACGACGGCGTAATGACCACCTTCTACCTCGACGCGGACGGCGACGGCTACGGCCTCGAACAGGTCACCGAACAGGCGTGCGAGACGCCGGAAGGGTACGCGGCACACGCCGGGGACTGCAACGACCTGGACGCCTCCGTGAAGCCATCGGCCACCGAAACATGCGACGGTATTGACAACGATTGCGACGAGGATGTCGACGAAGGCCTCCTGACGGTCTACTACACCGACGCCGATGCGGACGGTTACGGCGACGCGAACCTGTCAGTCGAAGCATGCAGCCGGCCGGAGGGCACGTCCCTGGTCGGCGGCGATTGCGACGAGAACGACGGCAATGTCCATCCGGGCGCCGAGGAGTCCTGCAACGAGGTGGACGACGATTGTGACGGGGTGGCCGACGAAGGGCTGACCACCACCTACTACCTGGACATCGACGGCGACGGCCACGGTGACTCGAGCCATCCCCTCGAGGCCTGCGCTCAGCCTGACGGCTACGCCGCTTCCGGCAACGACTGCGACCCCGACGACCCGGACATTCATCCCGGCGCCGAGGAGGTGTGTGACGGTATCGACAACGACTGCGACGGCGTATCCGACGAGGGCCTTGCCGTCACCTACTACCGAGACGGCGACGGCGACGGCTACGGCCTCGAGTCATCCACCCAGACCGCCTGCTCCCCCCCGGTAGGCTACGTCGAGGTCGCAGGAGACTGCGACGATACGCGCGAAGACGTGAAGCCCGGCGCCGAAGAGGTGTGTGACACCATCGACAACGATTGCGACGGCGTCGCCGACGAACTCGTCGCCGATACCTGGTACCTCGATGTCGACGCCGACGGCTACGGCGACCCCTCCCACGCTGTCCCGTCATGCCAGCCCGTGGAGGGGTATGCTCTCGAAGGCGGGGACTGCAACGACCAAGACGACACCGTGCACCCCCTCGCCCCCGAGACGTGCAACGAAGTCGACGACGACTGCGACGGCACGGTCGACGAGGGCCTGCCCATGACCACCTACTACCAGGACAACGACGGCGACGGCTACGGCGCCTCCTCCGCCACTCGAGCCACCTGTATCGTCGACCCTCACGGCTACGTCACCCAGCCCGGCGACTGCGACGACAACGACAGCGCCATCCACCCGGGCGCGGCAGAACGGTGCAACGACGCCGACGACGATTGTGACGGCGATACCGACGAGGGGCTGGGCGCCCAGACCTACTATCTCGACAGGGACGCAGACGGGTACGGCGATGCGTCCGAACCGGCGACCAACTGCAGCGGCGTGCCCGACGGCCATGCCACCGTCGCCGGGGACTGCGACGACAATGCCCCGGACATCCATCCCGGGGCCAGCGAAGTGTGCGATGGACTCGACAACGACTGCGACGACCAGGAAGACGAGGACTTCGACCAGGACGGGGACGGTGCCCTCGCCTGCGAAGTGGACGGCCGGGACGCAGACTGCGACGACGGCGACGCCACGGTCTTTCCCGGCGCGACGGAATTGTGCGACGGGGTCGACAACGATTGCGACGGAGAAACCGACGAGATCGTCGACGAGGATGGCGACGGCTACACCGGTTGTGACGTCCCCGCGGACTGCGACGACGGCGATGCCACCGTCTACCCTTATGCCGATGAGATCTGCGACGGGCTCGACAACGACTGCGACGGCTTCACCGATGAGGGCTACGACCGCGACGGAGACGGGTTCTACGCCTGCGAGGTGGGCGAACGTCCGGCCGATTGCGACGACCAACTCGCGGTCATCAATCCCGATGCGGAGGAACTGTGCGACGGCATCGACAACGATTGCGACGGAGAAACCGACGAGGGCGTCCAGACCTTCTACTGCCAGGACGCCGACGGCGACGACTACGGTGACCCGGCGACCCGGATCGAGGCCTGTGCCGCGCCTCGAGGCTACATTCCCAACTGCACCGACATCGACGACCAAGACGCCGCAACCTACCCCGGCGCGCCCGAGATCCCCGACGGGCTCGACAACGACGGGGACGGAACCGCCGACGAGGGCACCGAACACTTCGACGACGACGGAGACGGCTACACCGAGGCCGAGGACGGCGACTGCGACGACCGCGACGTGCACGTACATCCCGGCGCCGTCGAGTACGAGGACGGCAGGGACAACGATTGCGACGGCTACGTCGACGAGGATATCGACCAAGTTGACGACGACGGAGACGGCTATTCCGAAGCGGACGGCGATTGCGACGACGCCGAGGCTGCCTCCCATCCCGGCGCGATAGAAGTCGCCGACGGCCTCGATAACGACTGTGATGGCCGTGTAGACGAAGATACCGACGCCGCCGACGACGACGGGGATGGCTTCAGCGAGGCCGAGGGGGACTGCGACGACGTGTACGCCTACACCTATCCGGGTGCCCCGGAGATCGGCGACGGCGTGGACAACGACTGCGACGACCTGGTCGACGAGGACGTCGACACCGCGGACGACGACGGCGACGGCTTCTCGGAAGCGGACGGGGACATGGACGACACCAATTTCGACACCTATCCCGGCGCAGAAGAGATCCCCGACGGGCGCGACAACGACGGCGATGGGCGCGTGGACGAGGGAACCGTGGGCGGCGATGACGACTTCGATGGCTACTCGGAAAACGACGGGGATTGCAACGACGATGACTACTACGTCAACCCCGGAACGGGAGAACGGCCGGACAACGGCATCGACGACGACTGCGACGGCCTGACCGACGAATCCGACGCGGAACTCCCCACCCCCGGCGCCACGCTCCTCGAAAGTTCCCTCGATTTCGGCGAAGTGGAAGTCGAGCGGGAGGCTACCGGTTCGGTGACTGTCCTCAACCAGGGAACCGCGGGGCTCGAGCTGGCTTCGGTCACCCTGGACGACCCTGCCGGCGTCTTCTCGGCCCTGTTCGACTCGACCATCATCGTGCCGCCCGGCGGTACCTATTCCCTGTGGTTCCGCTTCCTGCCCACCGGCGAAGGGACGTTTGCCGCCACGGCGACGGTCTTCACTGGTGACCCCGACAACCCCGAACTGGCCGTCGCCCTGTCCGGGACAGGGTTCGTGCCTGGCGAGATCACACCGACGCCCTACGACGGACCGCCCGGCGACGACGATGATTCGCCCTACGTCCCCACTCCCGCGCCCCAGGATACAGAGGGCTGCTCCTGCTCGGAGAGCCCTCGAGGCAGCCTGCCCGCAGGCACGATGCTGGCCCTGCTTGCCGCCGCCTGGCTGCTCGGCCGTGCCCGGAAAAGACGATAGCCGTCCTGCCGCTCGGTCTGAAATCCCATTGACCCGCGCGGGATTCGGAACGATAATCGGCTTGTCGCCGGTTGCCGAATCGACGGGACAGGGCGACCGCGCACGGATGAATTGTGTACGCGCCGTTGAATATCGCCGGCCGGGTGTCGTCAGAGAGCCTGGTGGGGGTGATGTCGTACTTTCTGGAAGAGGTTTCTGGTGCAAGGAGAAGAGAAATGAAAAGAACGAGCTTGATTGTTGGAACGATGTTCGGGCTGTCCATCTTCGCCCTTTCCTCGGGCTGTCGCGGGCCGGTCGCCCAGATCGCCGAAGAGCAGATCGCCGAGGCCGTGGTCAACCAGGCCATTTCGGCCTACTACACCGCATCGGTGAACGTGACCGGGGAATATGCCAGCTTGACTCTCACCTGCACGAAGGGCGGGACGTTGTCCTGGGACGAGTACGTCGATGGCACCGGGGAGATATGCTACGAAAGCGTGTCCAACGGGTGTGAGATCGCAGGAGAAAACTACGGAGACCTTACCCTGTCCGGAACCTACGATGTGTGTGGGTTCCCCATGAGCTACAACGAGGAAGAGGCGAAGCTCGAGGACCTCGACGGCAAGACCCTCTACATCGGCGGCAGTGTCACCGTCTCCGGCGAAAACGTGCAGGCCCGCACCTGTGACTATGACCTCGAGATCACCAAGATCGCCGTCTCCGGCACCGGCGACTCCTTGACCTTCGCTTCGGGCGTGACCGGCCAGATCTGCGACCGAAGGAATTTCGACGCCAGCATCGAGTTCACGGTGGCCAACGACGTGGAGGTGGAAGAGCCCACCGAGTAGTCCCACCACGCCTTCGACCCGGTACCGCCGACCCTGGCTGGTTTGCTCTGTGCCGCGTTTCCGGGCAGACAGCAGCCACCCACGCCTGCCCTCCCAGCTCGGCAGGAAAGTGTCCGCCAAAGTGCAATCATCGCGCTTGCGGCGACGTTAGGTCTGTACAGAACGAACAATGGTCAGCATACTGTTGGTAGTGCCATTTCTGGCACAGACCGTCGAAAGCGCCAGGTGGCAGCGCCCGGAAGGCTTGCCTTCGACTTGGCGCGGAACTTGCACGTCATCGCACCATCGGCACTCGAACGCGAGGAGGTGTCATGAGCCGCCAGTACCCGCTTCTGAGCTGCGTCGTGATGTTCCTGGCCGCCTGCGCCGGTGAGCCCCCCGTGGCCCCCACGATCCCTCCACCTTACGACCCCGGCGACAACAGCCGGGCGACACCGACCCCGGATGTGCCAGCCCCTTCGCCCACTCCAGAGGTCACCCCCTCCGGCCCGGGAGACGACGACGCCACCACTGTCGCAACGCCGACGCCGGCTGATGGTGACGATTCATCACCCACACCCGGCGATGTCGCAACGCCGACACCTTCGCCCATCGACACGGACGGAGATCACGTCCCCGACAACGAGGACAACTGCCCCCTGGACGCCAACCCCGCCCAGAAGGACTTCGACCGGGATGGCGCCGGGGACGCCTGCGACCCTTGCCCATCCGACAATCCGGATGACCCCGACCGGGACGGTGTGTGCGGCGCACCGGACGCAAATCAGGAGTCCGAATTCTCATTCCGGATCTTGGGAACCAGTCCGGACGAGGGCTTCAAGGCCGTCTCCACGTCTCCGACAGGCAAGGTGTTCTTCACCGAACCTTACACCGGGGAAGCGGAAAAGGTCTCCGTCGTCATCCGTTCCGAACGCGGGGACGTTCAGCGCCCCGTGATCACCGTGATTGGGGACGAAGCGACCTTTTTCCCTCGCCTGGACGCCGAATCCGACTACTGCATGACCGTCGAGGTCGAACAACAGGAGTCTGTTCCCGCCGAATGGCCCCTGGTTCACGAGGCCTGTTTCACCACTCGAGTCCCCTGTGGTGTTCCCATCGACGTGGGGCACGACGCCGCCGTCACGCGCCTCGGCGGCAACGATCTGGCTCTCGGCGCACTGAACACGCTGTTGCAAAAATATAGCGACGACTACCCCATCGTGCTGCTCCTCGAGAACATCGCCAGGAGTGACACCTTCCCGGTCGGCGCGCTCTCGTCGGCCATGGGTGCCTGGGCGAACCAGGATGGCATGCAGGAGAAGGTGCTTCAGTTCGAGGGGTACACCGCATCCCTCCCAGACTGCACCATTGCCGCGGACGGCCGGTTGACGTGCACGGGCAATTACGCGACCATCCCGTTCCAGAGTGACGGCATGACGTTGCACCTCTACATCGACTCGCCGTCGCTGTTCGGCACGCTCGAGGCAGCCGGTGATATCCAGTCCATGGACACCTTCACCCTGGCCGGGGCCGTGACCCGGGACAACATCGAGCGGATGGAGGAGGAACTCGGCGTGGAGGGCGTGTCCGCGCTCCTTGTCCTCGACGTGGACCTGGACGAGGATGGGGTGCCCGACGCGGCGAGCATCGAGGTGCAGACATTCCCTCGCCCCCTTGAACTCCTCGGGGCCGCATGCCCATAGACTCCGCGCGATGCGACTCGGAACGACCTCTGCCCCCGTAGACCATGGTGGTGGCGCCGGCACCGGCCTGGTGAGATACGCAGGCTTGCAGGCGCCACGACCCGCTGAACCGCGGGGCAAGGGTCATTCGCCAGGACGGACAGGCGTCCGGGGGGCCCGCCGATACAAGAAGAGGGTGGATGCCAGTTCTTGGTCCTGGAAAGCAAGCTGTCCGGCAGGCACGAACGCCTTGCGCCATTCGCAGATGTCCTTCCTTCCGGCCCGTGTGCTCGAGTCTCGCCGCCGCGTTGACTCGCCGAACCCGGCGTCCTCGAGCGGTCGCATGCGCCACACGATGGGGGGGGGCGTCCAGTCTGCCGGCAAGGAACTGCCGGCGCCGCACCATGGCTCCGTGCTGGCCACCAGCACGAAATCTGCGGCCGCCTCGAGGAATCCGCCAGGGTCCCTTTCGAATACCGGGATGTCGTCGATCGAGAACCCGCGCCGGCGGGCGTAGGCCTGGAGATGGTAGGTGTAGTGAAACGTCGTCTCATAACTGCAAGGTATCTTCGGCTCCCTGACGAATCCCAGCGGACGGCCGGACGGATGGCCCCGCGCAGCTTTCGACAGTGCTCTCAGGATGGCGTCGAAACCGAGGTCGTCCCGCCGGGGAGGGCGAATCCACACCTGCGGGCACCCGGGATCGACCGCCTCGAGGAAGTCCGGTCTCCAGGTACCGGTCCGAGGCGGCAGGCCGGCCGGGGGCAGGGTCGCCAAGGCCTGCTGCCACAAGCCGGCTGCCGCGGCTCCTGCCAGGAGCAGTGGTCTCCAGCGAGACGTGGGCGGCCCCGCCACCCCGATGGCCGCGACAGCGGCCGCAAGGGGAAGGGCCGGAACGATCAGCCGCGGATACTTCTTGGGAACCAGCGTCAGGGTTCCCAGCACGACGATCAGGGCAACCAGGAGCCAGCTTCGGCGGCGAAGGACCAGCAGAACAGCGCCAGCGAGGAACGGGAACACCCACGCGAGCCCCAGGCCGAGCCCTGCCAGCACCACGGGATAGTAGAGGATGTGGTACAGGTACCCGACGTCGGCCTTTGCCGCCGCCGACGCCAGCCCGTAGGCGGACTGGGCTTCCCAGTGGATTGCGGTCCATACGATCGGGACGGGCGCGGCGACGAGCACGAGCAGGCCGAGTCGCACGAGAGCCCGGGACCTCCGCACGAGCAGGGCGTCCAGGGCCAGCAGGGCCAGCGGGCCGGCCACGTACAGCAGGAATGTCTGCTTGGCCATGAAGCCCGCGGCGAGGGACAAGCCGAGCAGCAGTGTGGGGAGAGTTCGGCTGAACCGTCGTGTCCACAGGGCGAGCGCCAGGGACAGGGCGGCCCAGAACGCCACGAACGGCTCCAGCATGGTGTGCCTGCCGAGCGCGGCGGCGAGCGGGAAGGTGCCGTAGGCCCAGGCCGCCGCGACGCCGGTCCACGTCAGCCCGGACCTGCCGTGTTCACCTATCGATCCGCCGGCAGACGGCAGACGGTGTTCCCCGTTGGTGCGCAGCCGCGGGTGCCGTTCGGCAAGGGAGGTCATCCAGGCGACGGCCAGAAGCGAGAGGCACATCCAGCCGGCCAGCAACGCGCTCACGCCTCGAGGGAACGGACCTGGGACGTCGAGAATCGACAGAACCGCGCCATTGACGAGAGGGAACAGGGGTGGGTACTCGGACGAGGACAAGAACGCGGTGGTGGCCGCGTCCACCATGCCTCTGTCATCGATGATGCCGCGATAGAGTTCGATGGCGCCCAGGTGGCCGGCCTCGTCGCCATCCGGCAACCCGTTGTCCAGGTGGTGCCAGTGGATGTCCATTCCCACGCGCAGCAACAGGAGCAGGGCCAGTCCAAGCCAGGGGACGAATCGCAACCTGCGTCGCGGGCCTTCTCGAGTCACCGTTGCCACCGCGGGAACGTGTTGAGGGATCATGGCAGGCCCGCGTGCGCGCCACGTCGCCGGCGCGCGGGATTGCCGTTGCTCGAGGTCACCGGGGTCTCTCGATGACCAGTTTCGCCGTTTCCGCGATGGACGCCGCGTCGAATTCCGCCCGGGCGAAGAGCGATCCGGACGGTCCCGATGGTTGGTAGCCCCTGACGCCCAACTTGATGACCGTCGGGGGGAGCCCCAGTTGTTGCAGCCGTTCCGTGACGGTCGTACCCAGCCCCCCGTTGACGTTGTGGTCCTCGCATGTCAGTATCACGCCCCTGACCGCTGCATGTATCAGGGAATCGTCATCGACGAGCAGGGGTGTGGGGGCGTGGTAGAGCAGGGCCGAGTAGCCGCTTTCGCGCAGAAGATCCCATGCGGCAACCGCATGATGGGTCACAGTTCCCGTGCTGATGATGGCGATGTCCAAGCCTTGTCGCACCTCCACCAACTTCCCGTACTCGAACCGGTAGTCCCCGCCGAACAGGGGACGCCCGTCCTCGGTGGTGATCACGTCCAGCTTCGAGCGGCCCAGGGCGACGAAGAACATGCCCGGTTCCGTCGCGATGTGGCGGATCACCCGGTCGGTCTCGTTGGGGTCCGCCGGGACGATGACCCGGCAGCCGTGCAGGTTGCGCATCAGGCCGATGTAGTCGATGGCCTGGTGCGTCTTGCCATCCTCGCCGACGTCCAGGCCGCAATGGGTGGCGACCACCTTGAGGTTCGACTGGTTGATATCGTTGAGTCGCTGCTGGTTGTAGGTCTCGGCAGCGGCGAACACACCGAAATCGGCCCAGAATGTCAGGACGCCCTGGGTGGCCAGGGCACCGGCGGCGACGGCCGCGTGGTGCTCCTGGATACCAGCCTGGAAGAACGCGTCGGGCCGGACGGAAGCAAACGCGCCGGTCTTCACCGACACGGCCAGGTCGCAGTCGAACACGGCGACTGGCACATCCGGGTTGTTCCGGCCGATGTCCGCCAGGGCATGGCCGAACGCGCTGCGGTTGTCCGTCCTGTTGTCGCGGGTGTACTCCCTGGGCGGTCCGGGGTCGACTCGAGGCTGGGGCGACACGGCCTTGAAATCCGGCACTCGAGTGCGCGCCTCCGTCCTGAGTTCGCGGTAGTGCTCGAGGCGGTTTTGCTGCCCGAGGGCGGTCATGGCCCTGGCGTGGGCCTCCTCGTCGAGAGGGGCGCCGTGGTATCGCGCCTGGTTTTCCATGTCGGGCACACCCTTGCCCATCACGGTTCTGGCCAGGATGCAGACCTGGTCGCCGGCGTGGACGGCCTCGCGGAGCGCGCCGTAGATCGCCGGGACATCGTGTCCGTCAATCTCCAGGACGCGCCAGCCGTCGGCCTCCCAACATGCGCGAATGTCCTGGTACATGACATCGCGGATGCTTCCGCTGATCTGCAGGCCGTTGTAGTCCACGATCGCGGTGAGGTTGGACAGGCCGTATTTCACGGCGAATCGGCGGGCCTCCGAGACCTGGCCTTTCTGCTGTTCGCCGTCGCCCATGCAGACGAAGACGTGAAACGGCTTTCGGGTCAGCCTGGATGCCAGGGCCATGCCGCACCCCGCGCTCAGCCCCTGGCCCAGGTTGCCCGTGGACCACTCCACGCCAGGGACCTGCCGCTCGATGTGGCCTTCAAAAGGGCTCCAGGCTTGCCGGAACCCGCAAATGGCGTCGTCGATATCGAAAAAGCCGCAGCGCGCGAGGGTCGCGTAGACACCAGGTGACGTGTGTCCATGGCTGACGATGATCCGGTCCCGGTCCTCCCGGTCGGGATCGCCGGGAAAAACCTTGGCACACGCATACAGCGTGGCATAGATGTCGATCGATGACATCGAGCCTCCCGGATGCCCCGACTTCGCCAGGGTCGTCATCGTGAGGATGTCCGCGCGCGCCCGATGGGCCGTGTTCTGAATGTCGAGGATGACCTCTGGCGGCAGTTCCTGTGCTTCGAATCCCAACCGTTGTTTCATGACGTTTCCTCGCAGTATCGGCGAATGTGTCGGCCTGGGTTGCGATATCGGAAAAACGTGCAATCAGACAGGGTTGCCATCGAAGAGGCGCGGTCGATTGACGTGGTTTCCCGACAGGGGTAGAATACCCTGCTTTCCCAATACGTCAACTTCGATGTCGCCGGCGTTCTGGAGGCTTGTTGCCCGCGCCCACCCTGGAGGTTGCCCCGTGATCCGGATTCTCCTTCGATCCACCCAAGTTTCGGCGGGCGGAGTGGCTTGGCTCGCCACGCTCGCGATCCTGGCCTCCTGCTCGATGCGCGTCCCCCGCTCCGACGAGGGTCGCGCGGAGTACGCATCCTCGAGCGCGGCAGCCGAAGGCGACATCATGCAGGAAGCCATGGTGCACGTGGTCATGGGGCTGGACGCCTATTCCGCCGACGACTTCTCGGCCACCCGTGGAGAGTTCGATGCCGCGATCGGCCCTCTCGTCGATGCGGGAGTCGCGCGGACCTGGCGTGCCGCCCTGCGCCTGCTCGACGCCCGGCTGCCTGACGGCTACGCCGAGTTCAACCTGGTCAAGGTGTATCGAGATGCGAGGAAGCGGGCCAAGGAGGCAGGGGCGGTCGTCGAAGGAGCCGGTGTCGATGAGGCCGAAGCCGCCGTGGGCGGGCCGCAGGGGATGGGGGTGCCGCCGCCGGCGAAAGACGCCCAGGCGGGGCAGGACGAGGGCGGAGAGGATGGCGACACCCCAGGCAGCGAAGGCGCGACACCCACCGGGCTCTCGGATGAGGACGCGGCGTTCGTCCAGCAGGAAATCGAACGCATCCTGGAAGAATTCGGCGAGACCGAGTATCCCCATCCCGACCTTTTCGAGGAGCGGGTCCTGCGGTTCATCGAGCTGTACCAGACCGACTTGCACGGGTTTTTCGAGCGGACCATGATTCGTTCCGCCAAGTACCTCCCCATGGTCCAGGAAGTCCTCGGAGAAAAAGGGGTCCCCCAGGTCATGGCCTATATCGCTTTCGTGGAGAGCGGCTTTCGTCCCGACGCAGTGTCCCGGGCCGGGGCCGTCGGTCTCTGGCAGTTCATGCCGAGCACCGCCAGGGCCTATGGACTCAAGGTCGGCCGCGGGTTGGACGAGAGGAAGGACCCCCTGAAATCCACCCTCGCCGCCCGTGAGTACTTCCTCGACCTGGTGGCCATCTTCGGATCCCGGTCCTTCTTGCTCGCCATGGCCTCCTACAACGCCGGAGAGGGCAAGGTGCAGTATTGCCTCAAGCAGGTAGACGACCCCTTCACCCAGCGCACTTTCTGGGACATCGCACCCTGCCTGCGCAGGGAAACGCGGGAGTACATTCCTCGAGTCATCGCCGCGGCCATCGTCTCCCAGGACGCGGAGCGGTTCGGATTCGAGGACGCAGCCGCCTACCTCGACCCGGATCGCTATGCCATCGTCGACGTCGCCGTGCCCGCGGATGTCGCAGCCCTGGCCGAAGCGTGCGACATCACTCCGGACGAACTCCGCGCCATGAATCTCGATCTCGCCCCCGCCAGATCGGCGACTCCCGCGCCCTACAGACTCCTCGTCCCGGCGAACAAGCGCAGGCGGGTCGAAAAAGTGCTGGAACGCATCGCGAAAAGGCAGCAGGAGGAGGCTCGGACCGCCTCGAACTCCGCTGCCCAGGGGTCGAAGAAAAATGCTGCCAGTGGCTCACGCCGTTCCACCACCACCCGAACGACTCGAGGCACATCCAAGCGTACCACCTCGAGCACCCAGGCCGGCCAGAAGCGGACGAAGTACATCAAGTATCGTGTCCAGCCCGGAAACGCGCTGAGCGTCATCGCGGAGGACTTCGGCACGTCGGTCGCAAAACTCAAGACGTGGAACCCCTACTTACGCAAACGTGGCCTCCAGGCGGGAGACACCCTCTTCATCTACGACCTCGACTGGAGCTACCGCAAGTGGCGCCACAAGATCGTCGCAGGGGACACCCTCGGCCGTATCGCCCTGACCTACGGCGTCACCGTGGACGATATCAGGCGCTGGAACGGTCTCAAGGGCGACGTCATCCAGGAGGGAAGGCGGCTCGTGATCTACACCCATGGGAAGGCAACGGCGATCGCGGAGCGTAACGTGACCGGCGGGAGCACTGCCGGAAAGGGAGGACGGCGGCCACTCACCTACGTCGTGCAATCGGGAAACAATCTCTCCATGATCGCCGCGATGTTCGATGTCAGCTTCCGGGACATCATGCGGTGGAACAACCTCTCGAGCGGTCGCATCTATCCCGGTCAAAAGCTCGTCATCTACCCCGGGCAGGACTTCTCCGAAGTCAAGTACCGCGTCCGCAAGGGGGACACCCTCATCGGTATCGCCAAACGGTTCCGGCTCGACCCGGCCTACCTGGCCGCCATCAACGGGTTGACCAACGCGGACCACCTCGAGGTCGGCCAGGAGTTGACCGTCTATCGAAAAAAGTAGGAGAATGCAGAAGGATGACGATCCATCAGACGCCTGCACCCCTGGTTCCGGCCAGTCGCCCGGAAATCCGGCTGGCCCACCTCGGCCCGTGGATCGGTCCCGCACTGGCCGGTCTCATGTTGCTCCCGCCGGGGTGCGCCGGACACCATGTCCCGGAGCCGCCTCGAGGCAGTGAACACGAGACGCCGGCCCCCCCGAACCCGTCCATGCAGGCCCAACCCGCGCCGCCGGCCGCACCACCCGTGCTTCCGTTCGTTCGCAACGACTACGCGGCCGCTCGAGACCTGGCGGTGCAACGGAAGCTCCCTATCTTTGCCGAAGTCTGGGCCAAGTGGTGACATACTTGTCGCTTCATGGGTGCCTATGTCCTGACCGACCAGGCGCTCGAGAAGCAGGCCGAACGGTTCGTTTGGCTCTTCGTCGACGTGGACGACCCCGCCAACGCTGGCTTCCTCGAGCAGTACCCCATCAAGGCCCTGCCCGCTCTCCTCGTCATCGACGGGAAGGATGAGCGCGTGTTGCTGACCTGGTCCGGTGGTGCCACCGTGGCCCAGCTCGAGCGGCTATTCGAAGACGGCACGAAGACCTACCGGGGGGAGGTGGACGACCCGGTCGCCGCCGCGCTGGCTCGAGCTGACGGCCTTCACGGGCAGGGCGCGTATGCCGATGCCGCCGCAGGATACGAGCAGGTGCTCCACCTGTGCTCCCCCGACTGGCCGGGCAGGTCGCGAGTCGTCGAATCCCTCGTCACCGCCCTCGAGGCCGCAGGGGACGGTGAAGCGTGTGCG
Organism: Myxococcota bacterium; assembly: GCA_024278455.1. Lineage (GTDB taxonomy): Bacteria > Myxococcota_A > UBA796 > JAJRTE01 > JAJRTE01 > JAJRTE01. The sequence continues at coordinate 5,504 of JAJRTE010000268.1, read as the reverse complement.
CGGGTAGCACTGAGGGAGGCGCATTCGCTCCCTCCCGGGCCATCCTATGCCAACACCGTGGCTCTCGGCCTCTACTGCGCTCTTTCGGCACCGGACGGCGAGGTCTGGCCCGGCGAGGTGATCCCCAGCCTGGAAGATTTGCTCGAAAAGAGCCTGTCCCTGGACAGTGTGCTCGCCGACGAGCGATCGAGCCACTACTACCTCCTGACCGAGGCTCGGGAGAGCGCGGGAGACCCGGAAGGCGCTCGCGCTTATGCCGGCGCGTGGGCGGCCTTTCTCGAGGCCGAAGCGGCTCGAGCGCCGACACCGGAGGCCCGGTCCGCGTTCGACTCCCACCTTTTGACTGCCTGTATCCGGCTGGGGGATCCCGCCAGGGCTATCCCGGCGCTCGAGAGGTCCGAACGCGATCTCCCGGGGGACTACAACCCGTCCGCGCGCCTGGCAGCCGCGTACCTGGAACTGGAGCGGTACGACGAAGCCCTCGAGGCCGTGAACCGTGCGTTGGCGAAGGTGTATGGCCCGCGAAAGCTGCGCGTGTACCTGACCAGGGCCAAGATCCTCGAAAAGATGGGCCGCCAGGAGGAAGCCATGGCGACGCTGGAGGAGGCCGTGAGCTTCGCCGAAACTCTGCCGGCATCCCAGCGTTCGGAGTCGGCGGCAGCCTTGCTGCGAAGCGAACTCGAACGGATGGCCGGGGGACCGTCGCAGCCATAGCGCCTCGAGCCGCTTGAATACCTGGGCGGGTCCTGGCTAGAATGAGAGAGGGGCGATTGGGGCGTGGAGCGGAAACCGTGGCACAGTCGTGTGCCATCCGGAGGCTGGTGGTGGGCGTGCATAATCGAAACAGGGACAAGGGCGAATCGATTGCGGTCGTGGTCCTGAACTGGCGGCGGTACGAAGAAACGAGAGGCTGTCTCGCCGCCGCCGTGCTCCTCGAACGTCCCGCTCGACTCTACCTCGTGGACAACGAGACGGACCCGGACGAACTGGCGCGGTTGCGGGGGCATTATCCCCGCGTCACGGTCCTGCCCCAGGAAGAGAACCTGGGCTTCGCCGAGGGGATGAACGCCGGCATGGACCGTGCGCTCGACGACGGCGCCACGCACATCCTGCTGTTGAACAACGACGCTCGAGTTACTCCACCGTTGTTGGACCGCCTTGTGGCCATCTTTCGGGCGCAGGAGGACGCGGGCATTGTCGGACCCAGTATCCGGTTCCTCGATCCCGGTGGGCGTGTCGAGTCCGCCGGTCTGGATGTCAACCGGTTTTCCGGGCGCATTCGCCTGCGCGGCCACGGGGATTCGCCCGGCGACCTGTATCCCTACCCGCACAAGGTGGACGCGGTTCCCGGCACCGCGATGATGGTCTCCGCCGAGATGATCCGAACGGTGGGGATGTTCGATCCGGGCTATTTCACCTATTTCGAGGACGTCGACCTGTGCCTGAGGGCGAGGCGGAAGGGGTTTTCGTCCTATGTGGTCCCGAAGGCCGTGGTGCATCACGCCGGAGCGGCGACGCTGGGACCTCGTCCCGAGCGCATCTACTACGCGGTACGAAACCATCTTTGGGTCGTGGACGAGCACGGCATGGAACTCTCGCCGGCTCTTCGGGCCTTGCGGCGAGCCCACGTGACCGGACTCCACGTGGCACAGGCGGTGCGCCAACGCCGCGTGGGCATGAGGACCGCGTTGCTGAGCGTCGCCAGGGGGGTCCGCGACCACCACGCGGGACAGTTCGGGCGGCGCGATTGGCGCTCCAGGCTGCCGTCCTGACCGGCGTGCCGCTGTTTCGGGCGGGCGGCGGCCGTTCCCGGCGGAATCGCCGCCCATGCCGCTCGTCGCATGCAAGGGGAGACGAGATGGATGATCGAGAGAGGTCTGCCGGCTACCATCCCAGCCGGCACCTGCTGGCATGCCTCGTCATTGCCGTCGCCGCGATCCTGGCCTACCTGCCTTCGTTCTCCGTGCCGTTCCACTATGATGACCTGTGGGAAATCCTGAACAACAGGGCACTGCAAAACCTGGCCGACTGGCGGACCATCTTCGCCTACAACCCGGCTCGAGCCCTCCTGATGTTCACTTTCGCCCTCGACCTGCGGCTTTGGGGCGAGAACACGTTTCCCTACCACGTGGAGAACCTGGCGATACATGTTGCCAACGCTTTCCTGATCTACTTCCTCGCCGAGCGATTGCTCGGGCGCCTGTTCGGCGCCCCCTCCGTTCGCAGCCGTGGCCTCGAGGTCCCCGCCGGGTGGTCACCGGCGTTCGCCGTGGCGCTCGTGTTCGCCGTCCATCCGTTGTTCGTCGAGGCCGTGACCTACATCGCCAGCCGTTCCTCGAGCCTGGCCACGCTCTTCTACCTGCTCGCGTTCGCGGCCTTCGTGGCATATCGCGATGCCCAGGCACGAACCACCGGCCCAAGGCCGCCGGCGTGGCCCTGGCTTCTGATGAGTATCAACGCTTACCTCTTGGCCATCTTCACCAAGGAAGAGGGGGTGAGTCTGCCTGCGATCATCCTCGCGTATGACCTGCTGTTGGCACCGCGAAAACAGCTCGACGGGGCGCCCGCGGCAGCACGCCGGCGCTGGTGGGCCGGTTCCGTGCCGTTTTGGCTGGTGCTCGGCGCGCTCGTGTTGGCGAGGGTGCAGTTGTTCGGTGGCGCATCACCCGACATCGAGGCGGCCGGAAGCGCGGCTGGGGGGGGCGCGGCGGGGGTGGCCGGGGCGATGCGCAGGGCCATGATGCCACCGGTAGAAGTCCGTGGCGTGGTGCAGAATCTCTTGACCGAGGCGGAGGCGACCATCAAGTACCTTCGCCTGTTCGTGGCACCATACGGACTGAGTATCTACCACGACTACCCGGTCGTCACGACCTGGACGAACGTCAGGACGGTCCTGGCGCTCGCGTTCCACGCCTTGCTCCTGGGACTGGCCGCATGGTGCTGGAAACGCAGGCCGATGGTGAGTTTCGGTATCGTGTGGTTCTACATAACGCTCTCACCGACATCTTCCTTCATTCCCCTCAAGGAGGTGATGGCCGAGCACCGCATGTACCTGGCCGGATTCGGCCCACTCCTCGCGATCGGCGACCTGCTGGGGTGGCTCCGGGACAGGTGGCGCGTACCTTGCCTGGCCGTCGCCATACTCGCTTCTCTGCCCCTGGCTGTGGTGACCTTCCAGTACAACCTGGTGTGGCAGGACGACATCGCACTCTGGGAACGCGCCACCCGCCTGGCACCCCACTCCGGAGACGCCTACTACGCCCTGGGCGACGCCTGCTTCAGGGTCGGGCGGCTGGATGACGCCGCGGATGCCTATCGCAAGGCCATACGTGCCTACGAGGACCTTGGCGTCCACTTGCCCGGCGTGAAGTACACCTATTCTTACGTCGATGCGCTGAACAATCTCGGCCTCGTCTACGCCAGGAAGGGCAAGCTGGACCTGGCGATTTCTCATTTCCGTCGCGCACTGCATGCCGACGTCAACTACACCCAGGCCTGGAACAACCTCGGGTATGCCCAGGTACAGAAGGGGCTCTACTTCGAGGCGTCCCTGGCGTTCGAAGAAGCCATCGAGACCGACCCGGATAGCTGGCTCGGCCATTATCACCTCGCCGAAATCTACTATGACAAGCTGGTAGATCGCGAGAAGGCCGCCTACCACTATCGCAGGGCCCTCGAGATCAACCCCGACATGCCCAACGCCGCGGAAGTCAGGCTGAGACTCGCCGAACTCGATCTGTAGACCCCAGTGCTTCGCCCTCGACGGGGGGGCGGTCGATGTACTCCCCATATCGATCCGTTGCCGAGTGAACCCCGGATGGATTCGCCCTGCTCGAGCACCGCTCGCGGTCTGCCATTCCGCCCGGAAACGCCGGAACAGCCGACCCGCCCCCGCCTCGCCGCCCCACGTCGTCCCCGGAGGCTTCCGTTCACGGTGCTGGTGTGCGGTGGGTCCAGGAGACCGGGGTGCCGTCTCGGCGACCGCCATCGACCGGGATGACGCGGATGGGAGAGCCTGGTATCACGAGATAGCGTATGCCGCCGATCGTGGCCAACTCGAAGTCGTTGCCGTTTGCGAGCTTGCGCGTCATCCACCCATCTGGCGAATGCCAGAACAGGCTGATATACCGGTTTCCGGCCGCCACGATTTCCGGCTTCCGATCAAAGTCGACGTCGGTGATCCGGATCTTGCGAATCTCGTACTGGCCTGGCGTACTCTGGATGAGGTGCGTCGACCATCCTTGAGGTTCGATCGTGGCGATCGAGAGGCGGCCCGATGCCTTGGCCCCATAGTCATAGTGCCACCCGTCACCGAACAGCACATCGGGGATGCCATCGCCGTCGCCATCGCCGAACGCCACGGAGCGAACGCCGAGCTTGGTGCTGATGTGGACACGGTGTTGTCCGTCGAGCATGAACAGGTCCCCCGGGTCGAGTTTTTTCTCACCATAGGGTCTTCCTACGAACAGGCTAGACTTCTTGTGTCCAGGCAGGCGCCCGGCAGCCCAGGACGATGCCATGCGTATGCGCGCGACGCGCCTTGCCTCGAGCGGTCCGGCGAGCGGATCGTTTCCGGCCCCGAGGCGCAGGAGGTGGGCGGTTACGTAGTACTTGCTGTCGTGGTGGGCGATCAGAATCTCCGGCCGGGAGTCGCCCTCGAGGTCGGCGAGAGAGAGGGCGACCACCTGTGGGCGATAGGAGGTGGCCTGGTACAGCGAATTCGTGACGCGCCTGTGATCCCCGCTCGGACCCTTGACGCGAAGCGCGACCAAGTGGACCGGGACATCCCGTTGCTGTTTGCCGATGCCGTAGGCGATCAACACGTCATCGCGCCCGTCGCGGTCGATGTCGGCAGCGGTCATGGCGTTGGGTACGCCGGCGATGGTCTTCTCGAGGCTCGTGGGAGGGAGGAAGGTTTCGTAGGGTCCTTCCTCTCCCTGGTTCCAGAACGACAACCGCCCATCGTTCCAGCAGAGGATGTCGTCATTGCCATTGCCGTCGATGTCAGCCGAGCCGACGAACGTGCAGGTGGGCCAGGTGCGTGGCGCGGTGGGGGCCTTGTGGCTGAGGGGCAGGGCCGGAAGCGTGCTGGAGCCGAGAGCGGTCTGTTGGAGGCCGGATTCGGGCGTCGGCTCGTCTGCCGGGGCATGGCGTGCGACCGGGAGTCTGGCGGACTGGGGCTGATCCTGGCAGGCGAGTGGGACGCGGGCGAACCAGGCGACGCAGAGTATCCAGAAGGGCGACGCGAAGCGCCGGGACAAGCCTGCCGTGGCACGGAAAGTGTGTGGCCGTCGCGCGCGAGCCGTTTCGCGCCTGTCGAGCCGGCCCTGCCCCCTGGCCGTCTTGCCGTCCCGCGCCTGTTGCCCGGCGGCCACGTAGTGCTTGAACTCGGTGTTGACCACGACGTCCCCCTCGCTACCCGACCACCTGGTCACGCCCTCGATCCTTGGCCTTGTACAGGTTCCGGTCCGCTATCGCGACGAGTGTCTCGACGTTCATCTCCC
>JAJRTE010000267.1 GCA_024278455.1 Myxococcota bacterium | reverse complement strand
TGTGGGAGCACATCACAGGGCCGTCGGTCTCTTCCAGGGTCTGCCAGAATGCTTTCTCGCTGCTGTGTGCGAGATCCACGAACATGCCGACTCTGTTCATTTCCTCGAGGACGCTGCGCCCGAGGTCACTGAGTCCGCGATTGAACCCGAGCGGGTACGAGGACCCCGCCAGTTCGTTGTTGACCAGGTGCGACAGTCCCATGTAGACCACGCCCAGGCGATGAAGATCTCCGACATGCCCGGGGTCTCCCTCGAGGGCTTGTGCGCCTTCGACCCCGATCATGGCGGCCACCTGGCCGTTCTCGATGGCACGATCGATGTCGCGGGCAGTCGTGGCGAGGACCATCCGGCCGCTCGAGCGCTCCACGGCGCTTCGCAGCCGGTCGATCTGGAACCGTGCCGCCTCCCAGCGGGAACGGCGGGCTTGTTTCGGCCATCCGCGCCACAAGGCCAACAGCCGCCACCCGTCGACGACGGGAAACCCGGCGGTGACCACGCCGAAGATCGCGATATCGACGCCGCCGGCGACCAGTTTCGGCAGATCGACCTGGCCCTTCGGGTTGTCGTCGAGCAGGTCGCGATTCCAGAGCAGCGGGTCGACGTGAAGGTCTGCGACGATGGCGTGAGCGCTGGGTTCGACAGGGGTGCTGTTCATGGGGCTCGCGGGCTGTTGATCGGCACCCTGGGCGGCACAGACCGTCACTGCCAGTGTGATCCACGGCAGAGGGCGCCGGGCTCGGTTGATGATCCGGCGGATCATAGGCACACCAGTGGAGACTAGATACGGAACATCTCCTTGAGCTGAAAGCGTGCCTCGGAGCGCCGATGTCGTTGCATCGTCCGCTCGAGTTCCTTCCAGAGTTGATACATCTGGTTGTCGAGTGCTTCGACCAGGGAGTAGTCCTGGACGTCGTCGAGCTGGACGAGTGCCTGTCGCAGGGTTTCCATGAGCTTGCCGAGACCTTCCATGGAGTGCAGGTCCGTGTCCGGACCAACGCCTGCGGATACCGGCTTGTTGCCAGACCTCGAGGACCCGGGCGGCGATTCCGGCTCGAGCTGATCGAGCAGTGCCCGAATCCTGTCTGCTGCGGCGGTGCGGGCGGCCTCGACCAGCCACGCCTGGATTCCGAATGACGAAACCCAGTGCTGTCTCAGACGGTTCCAGGCGGACATCCTTCTCGATGCGTCTTCCATGACACCTCACTCACGTGCGATCAGTGTACCGATTCTCTGTCCCACCTTCAACTCCATCCCGGGCTTCATCGGCACGAGTTCCACCATACGTTTTGGGAATACGAGGACGACGGTCGAACCGAGTTCGAACGTGGCCAGCATGGCGCCCTTGTCGATGTGATAAGGAGGCGTGATCCGCTCCTCCCGCTCGAACTGTCCGGGGCGATTCGTCGTGCGTTCGGAGTAGACGACGCGGATCTTTCCCACGCCGATCGCCCCCACCTTGACCACCTTGACTTCCGGGCTGCCTGGTTGATTGAGACGAATCGTGGAAATCACCCGCTCGTTCACCGCGAACAGCCCGTGGACGTGGCCGACGGCGGCAGGATTCACTGGAAACAGGTGGCCCGGAATGTGGTGATACCTGATGACGTCCCCCTCCACCGGGGCGTGGATCCAGTGATAGTGCCTGGGGCTGAGATACAGCGTGACATAGGTCCCATCGTAGTACGGCAAGGCGTCTTGTCGCCCTCCGAGGAGTTCGTCGATGGTGTAGCGGATGTTCTTCGCTTGCAAGCAGACGTTGTGTGCGATCCGGCCATGCGCGCCCACGATTCCGTCCACAGGGCTCACTACCGCTCTTGGGTCAGGATCGACCGGGCGAACACCCGGAGCCAGGCGCCGGGTGAAAAAGCTCGCCAGGTTCGGGAATTCCTCCAGCGGAACGGCGAGTTCCGACAGATCGACCTGGTAGCGGCGGGCAAACCGGCGAACCATCCACCGGCTGAGAGGGTTGGTTCCCGTCCAGCCGGCCAGCGCGCCAATCATTCGCCCTACCCGCTTCCTTGGAAGAAGCGACATCAACAACATGTACAGACGATCGTTCATGTCGGCCATGTTCAAGAGGAAGCGGCAGGCGCACTCGAGGAACCGTGCAGCCCGGTTTGAATGCGACCAAAGTAGACCGTATTTCCCCGATTGTCAACTGCAACCATGGGGCTTGTGTCTTCGCAGGTCACTTCAACGAAGGGAAGAGCACCGAACGTGGCGACACTTCGGCGCGCCCCGCCGGTGCCCGCGTTCCTCTGCAAGCTCCCGGGGCCGAGGTGTCGGTGCCGATCGAGGGCTGACCTGGACGCTCCTGCGCCTCCGGTAATTCTGTGCGCCACGGGCTCCTGGCAGCGTGCGGGAAAAGACGAATCTCGAGCAGGAATACCTACTTGCGAAATCAGCGGGAAGGAAGCTCGACGGCAACAGGAAATGGTAGCCAAGCATGGCTCTCCGACACAAGAAACTCTTTCCTGAAGCCGTGTTGCATCCATCCCGAAATGTATCGGGCCGGTTGGGAAGACGCTTCTGGTGAAGGACCATACCCCAGCCTGGGGAACCGAACAAGCGCTGATCCGCACTCGGCCGTTCCCTCTCCGCGCAGGCGCTCGCCCGCCGAACGTCGATGGCGCTGGGTCGTTGGTCACGAGTTCATGGTCCGTTGGGGGCAGGGGAAGAACGTTCAAAGGCGATGCTGGGAGTGTCCTTGGGGGGGCAGTGGGTGCACGACCCCCTCAGCGGTACCGCAGGGTCTCTGCATGCTGTCGAATCTGCTGGACCACGGGAGCCCACGCCTCGAGGCTGGACCAGTCCGGCAGGGGGTGGGGGTCGCCCGGTACCGGGCTGAGTCCCGCCAGGGTCGTGCCCTCCCACGACGACTCGTCGAGCCGTACCGGAACGAGGCGGGCCTGTCCGCGACCGTGCATTTCCAACGCCCAGGTGGCTTCCACGTCTGCGAGATAGCCCGATTGCAGCAGCGCGTCGCTGACGAGGAAAACGACGATGTCTGCCTCCTCGAGATTGTGGCTGAGCTTCTGTTGCCAGTGGGCAGGGTCCGAAACGCGGCGGTGTGCCCAGCGAGAGAAGTACCCCTCCTGCTGCATGCGTTGCAGGTGCTGCTCGAGGATGCGCGCCCGGGCCTCGTCGGCCTGTGCGAACACGTAGAAAGCGGTCAGCAGCCGGGTTGTGGGTGTGCGGTGGGGTCTGGGAGATGGTGGCGGCTTCGAGACGGGGTGCGGACTCCTGTTCCGGGGAAGGCCCCTTCCTGGCACCGTTCCCCCCGGCGCGCCGGCGTGCTCCCCGGGAGCGTTGGAACCCGACGCTCCGGCCTGGGGAACGTCTCGAGGTGGCACGGGCGACTGGGGGGCACGGCGTTGCACGGCATCCGTTCCGTATTCTTCGACATAATCGAGGAGCGTCAGGAACGCCTTGAGCGCGACATCATCCGGGTAGTCGGACTGCGCCGCCCGCAGCAATCGTCGTACTGCCTCCGCTCCCCGGCCCGCGGCACCCTCGATGACGTCTCGCCAGATGTCTCGAGGCGTCGCGTCGGTGGGGGGCGCGGGCGGGCGTATGCCTGCACGCCGGCACACCTGTCCGATTTCGTGCGGCGTGGCGTAGAGCCAGCCGAACATGCTCTCGAGAGCCAGTATCTGGTCCGCTGTCAGGATGCCATGGAGGCGCGTGGACGGCTGCTCTGCTTGCGGCATCTGCTCAACTCCCCTCTGTGGGCTTGCGACGACTTCACGATCTGCTGCTCCGCGGCGACGCTGGCGCCCTGTCGCGCGTCGTGACCGGTTTTCCCGGAAGGCAACGGCACCTCCCTGCCGGCCACGGCGCGGACGCGGTGCCACAGTGTCCCTCGTTTCGAACGTTGGAAGTATAGCATCTGGCAGGAGGGTTGTCCTCGGCGACAGGGAACATGTCCCAGGAAGTTCTCGATCACCGCGGTGGTGCGTTTCGGGGCCGTCGAGCGAACCCCATTCTTGACCTGTCACACGATATCCAGCTAAGATCATCACACTCGCACCAGTCGATTCGGCCGCGGACCCGGCTGCCAGCTCTTGCGCCCTGCTCTTTCGGACCCGGAAGGTCATCCCGACGCACCATGAACCCTTGGAAACCCTTCATGCCGGTCCGGCGTGTCCCCCGAACCAACGGCGGGCACCCGGCGTGGGACCAGGAGACCACCATGACCCGAATGCAAACCCGGGGCAAGTACTGGTTGTATAGAGTCGGCCCGCTTCTGTCATGCGTCCTCGTCCAGGCGTGCAACGAGCCTTACGCCGTGCCTTTGGATCAGGATCAAGACGGCCTTTCCTCCACCGAGGACTGTGACGACCTCGACGCTCGAGTCGGCGCCCCCCACGTCTACCTTCCCGACCGGGACGGGGACGGGTACGGCGACCCGGCCGGACCGGCCACCCTGTTCTGCGGGGACGAGGTGCCTGGCTACGCCCAGGAAGGAGACCTCGAGGACTGCAACGACGCCAACCCGGCAGTGAACCCCGGGGCCACGGAAGTGTGCGACGGCGCCGGCCTCGATGAGGACTGCGACGGCCTGGCGGACGGAGCCGATCCCAGCGTGGACCCGGCCTCCCAGACGCTGTACTACGTGGACGCGGACGGCGACGGCCATGGAAGCGCCCACTTCACGCTCGCAGCATGCCCGGGGGAGGCGCCGGAGGGGTACACGGACGCGGGAGACGATTGTAACGACACCTCGCCGAGCGTCTATCCTGGCGCGGAGGAGCACTGCAACGGGGTGGACGACGATTGTGACGGGGATATCGACGAGGGGGCCACGGACTACCAGGACTGGTACCCGGACGGAGACGGAGACGGGTACGCTTCGGACACCGCCTCCCCCTACACCACCTGCACGCCTCCCGAGGACACGGAGGGCCACCCCTATGTGCTCGTGCAGGGGGATTGCAACGACAGCAACCCGGAGGTGAATCCCGGGGCCACGGAAGTGTGTGACGACGCGGACGTGGACGAGGATTGCGACGGCAAGGCGGACGGCGCGGACGACTCGGTGGATCCGGCAAGCATGACCACCTGGTTCCAGGACGCCGATGGCGACGGGTACGGGAACATCGCGTCCGAGGTGGCGGCCTGTGAGGCGTGGGAGGGGTATGTATCCAACGCCGAGGATTGCGACGACACCGACCCGAACGTGTCCCCTGGGGCCCAGGAGGTGTGCGACGACGCGGACGTGGACGAGGATTGCGACGGGGTTTCGGACAACGAGGACAGTTCGGCCGCAGACGAGGGCAAGACGCTCTACTACGTCGACGCCGACCAAGACGACTTCGGGGCCTCCGGGTCGACCGGAACCGAATGGTGTGATGACCCATCGACCAGGACGACATGGTATGCCACGAACGACGAGGACTGCGACGACGAAAATGATTCCGTGAATCCCGGGGCCCAGGAAGTGTGCGACGACGCGGACGTGGACGAGGATTGCGACGGCAAGGCGGACGGCGCGGACGACTCGGTGGATCCGGCAAGCATGATCACCTGGTTCCAGGACGCCGACGGCGACGGGTACGGGAACATCGCGTCCGAGGACGCCGCCTGTGAAGCGCGGGCGGGGTACGTATCCAACGCCGAGGACTGCGACGACACCGACCCGAACGTCTCCCCTGGGGCCCAGGAAGTGTGCGACGACGCGGACCTGGACGAGGATTGCGACGGGGTTTCGGACAACCAGGACAATTCGGCCGCAGACGAGGGCAAGACGCTCTACTACGTCGACGCCGACCATGACGACTTCGGGGCCTCCGGGTCGACCGGAACCGAATGGTGTGATGACCCATCGACCAGGACGACATGGTATGCCACGAACGACGAGGACTGCGACGACGAAAATGGTTCCGTGAATCCCGGGGCCACGGAAGTGTGTGACACGGATCATACGGACGAGAATTGCAACGGGGTGGCCGATGACAAGGACAGCACGACCGACATGGCGTCCATGAACACCTACTACGCCGACAACGATAGCGACGGGTACGGGGACGTCGCGAGCGTCGAGCAGGCCTGTTCGTTGCCCACGGACTACGTGACGGACAGCACCGACTGCGACGACGCCAACGCGGCCGTGCACCCCGGCGCGACAGAGACCTGCAACGGCACGGACGACGATTGTGACGGGCCGGTGGACGAGGAGGTCACCACGACCTACTACGCCGACAACGATGGCGACGGGTACGGGACCTCGAGCGCCACGACGGACGCCTGCGCGGTTCCGGACGGCTACGCAGAAATCGCCGGTGATTGCGACGACACCAACGCGGCCGTGCACCCCGAAGCGACGGAGACCTGCAACGGCACGGACGACGACTGTGACGGGTCGGTGGACGAGGAGGTCACCACGATCTACTACGCCGACGGCGATGGCGACGGGTACGGGACCTCGAGCGCCACGACGGACGCCTGCGCGGTTCCGGACGGCTACGCTGCAACCGCCGATGATTGCGACGATGCCAACGCGGCCGTGCACCCCGGCGCGACGGAAGTGTGCGACGACGCGGACCAGGACGAGGACTGCGACGGTCTGTCCGACGACGCGGACGACTCGGTTTCCGCCTCGGGGAAGCGGCGATACTACGCGGACGGGGATGGCGATGGATTTGGAACAGAGGGCGAGGAAACCCTGGCGTGCGACGCGCTGGATGGCTATGCGGTTGCGCGGGGGGACTGTAACGACGAGGACGACACGGTGTACCCCGGTTCTTCGGACGAAGAAGAGGATGGGGAGGATGGGGACTGCGGGGGTACGGATGGAGCGGACCCGCACGTGGGATTGACGGAGGAATCGTACAAGAGCTTGCAGGACGCCTTGGCCGCTGCGTCACCGGGGGCCACGGTGTGGGTGGGGCCCGGGACCTACAACG